>CAJGCZ010000026.1 GCA_904501975.1 uncultured Akkermansia sp. | reverse complement strand
GTCGATGGTAGTCGGACGATAGGTCCCGCGAGAGTAGATAGCCGCCAGGGCTCATGAACCCCGCAAACCGAAAGGTTTGCGGGGTTCTTCCATTTGAAGTTTGATTTTGAATTTTGGATGTTGGAAGTGGAAGATAGCGCCGCTGCGCTGCGCGCAGCAGCGGAGGAGGGAAAGGCCCGCGACCCGGCTTCGCGTCTCACTGCGTTCGCTTGCTACGCCGAGGCCTACGTGGGAGATGTTGAAAGTTGAATATTGAATTTTTGATGTTGGAAGTAGAAGGGCAGTTTGGCGCCGAGTGTCGAAGGCGGAGGTAATATAAATATGAAAAAATCACTTTTTTTGCTTGTATGACACTCTATAATCATAGAAAATAGTGCAGGAAAATCAGGCTGAAAAGCTGTAATGTGTTCGTATTACAATGTAATGAAAGGATTTAAATAAAATTAGAACTAACCTATATATAGAGAGCTACAACTTTTATCTTACTATTATATGTTCATACTCCACGAAATTATACAAAAGAGGATTGCTGCTGCATGGGCAGGGTTGATGATTGGCGATGCTTTGGGTGCACCTGCAGAGTTTTGCTACCATGAGGATATTCTCGCTCGGTATCCAGCGGGGCTTCAAGACATGGTGCCAGGGTTCTGTATTTGTACGGATCGCCAAGTAGGCGAAGTAACCGACGATACACAGATGGCCTATTGTTTGCATTTGGCTCTGCAAGATGCCCAAGGGTGGAGCATTGAGGCCGCTCACAAGCGCTACCTCCAATGGTTGGCTACCGACCCGCCCGACATCGGCGAAGCAACAGAAGCTGCCTTGAGGGGAACACCGAACCCGGAATCCCAGGGTAACGGGGCGCTCATGCGTGTGTTGCCCATTGCTTTGTGGGCAGCTACTCACCGGGATTTTGATTGGCAAACGGCCGCCCGCGAAGACGCTGCTATTACTCACCCGCATCCTGTATGTGGTGAGGCTAACATGGTGTTTGTGCATGCCTTGCTTACTGCTATGCACCCTCGCGCCACAGCCAAGTCGATTCATCGCTCTTCCCTTGAGTTTGCCCGTCACAAAAAAATGTCGCCTGGGGTGGTAAAGGCCATCGCCAATTGTTCTGAGCGTCCTGATTATGATGGCGAGCACATCGGCTGGGTGCTGGTGGCGTTGCATAGCGTGTTTTATCAGCTGCAACGTGCAAAGAGCTTCCGCGATGCGTTGGTGGATATCGTTTCCGCCGGTGGAGATACAGATACTAATGCGGCTATTGCCGGTGCCTTATTGGGTGCATGGCTGGGGCCGGATGCTATTCCTCGCCCGTGGCTTGCAGCGGTGCATGCTGCTAATCCTCCCTGTTACACGGCGCTCCTCCCTACGGTGGATTCAGTGCCCGGGTATCCCCGTGCCATCAGCACCATACAACGAAACCGCTCCGCACAGCATCGCCTGAGTGGGGTTGCACCCATACAAGGCTTTTTAGATGAGTAAAACTGAATACTCCCTCCATCACTGCCGTTTACACGTAACTGCCCCGATTCAGCCCGGTAGATTATTGTTATGAGAATTACCCCGCTCGCACTCATTATGTGATTGCAAGGAATACGCATTTGCTCCGCCTGAGTATGCCGTGATTCCTAGCTGAGCGGGGTAGCGCTGCTTTTTCTTCTGC
Organism: uncultured Akkermansia sp.; assembly: GCA_904501975.1. Lineage (GTDB taxonomy): Bacteria > Verrucomicrobiota > Verrucomicrobiia > Verrucomicrobiales > Akkermansiaceae > Akkermansia. The sequence goes on along the minus strand of CAJGCZ010000026.1, from coordinate 32,999 downwards.
AAGGTAACTGATTTTGGACCATCTATGTGGAAAATTAAATCACCTGAAAATATAGCTTGCTTTTCCCTGCGTAGATTATAGAATGTAAGCGATATGTGTGTATTACATAAAGCCGCTGTATGTATCGTTACTGTGATTTCCCTTTTTGATATATGCGCTATGGGAGCATGCAAGCAAGTGGGACACAACGTGAATGAAGACGATACGGCAAGCAGAGCTGAAAGTCTGCCACAGGCTCCGAAAACAAGATTGATGGCGGAAACTTCTATCCCCGTTCCCGACTATCCGGAATTTTATCAAGGTATTGCCTACTCGGATTCCGGTGAGCAATTGATGATATGGGGGCGCCTGGGGCATATCCGTGTATACGATGTCGTTCATGAGAAACTCGTCCTGCACTCGGAGTCTACCTACAGCCTCTCTCAAGAGAGATTTTGGCAACCTGACGGCATGTCCGCTGTATCATCCGGAAAAAAATGTGTATGGTTCGCCTCTCTTTCATTTTACGATTCTCTGATAACGTCATCCTATACTCCGCCCCCGGCTTTCTCGGAGTTAGGTTCTTTCCTGAACAAGTGTCGACGTATCAAGCCGTATGCTTCCGAGATAGTGGAGCAATATTGCGAGGGTCTCGAGCACAACGATTTTTCCGGTGTATCCGCGCTGGCGTATGATGACCAACGACGGCTTACCCCGGTCATCTCGCATGACAATAAGCCGTGGCCTCAAAATATGCAGACCTCAGGCGTATCATCCCAGCTGCTGGGTGAGTCATCGGATATGAATACCATGGCATATTTTTATGAACCCTCGGCTGCTCATTCCTCAGAGCGGTGGCAAAAAATTGTTTTTTATCGTCACCTTAAACCATGGAGAGAATATTCTCTCCGTGATTTGGGGGCGAACGATTGTAGGTATCAGATGTCTCCTTGCAGCGTATCCTCACATGGTAATCTGGCTTGCCTAGTGCTGTACAGATTTCCGAGCTATGGCCGCCATATAGGTTCATCCGACTGGGTTAAGAGCATTTTCCAGAGTTCCCGCAAGGATGTCCTAATCGTTGTACTGGATACGCAAAATAATAGAATTATACTGAAAGAAGAAATTTCCGGTTTTCTGGGAGTAGAAGAACAACTTGTTTGGCGAGTGGCCTTTTGTGAAAGTAAGAGAGAATTTGCTATGTTGAATGCGAATACCGGTATCATTAAAATCTATCGATATTGAATATAGGGAATCGGGCTTCTAACAAAGAAGGCCCGAGATTCACATTTACTCATAAAAAACATTGTTGAGGAAGGCGAGACAAATTTGAGAGTCCGGAGGACGACCCTCTACTGTCTGTCGTCCTCCGGACTCTTGAATTCCGTTCACTGCGCTCGCGGTGCTTAACAAACTCCCCTTTATCAACGGCAAACTTCAACATAGCTTTGCAAAAATATCAGAATGAGGCAGTTTCCCGACCGCTGCTTTGCGTCAGCCTTGCAGCTTAGGTGGCGTTATTGATTCGAGCGGTTTTCCTTGGTATGTCAAAGAAAAGGTTTGGTTCACGAATTGAGTTGTATCATAATCCTAACATGGTTAGTCTGTTGAAGAATGCTTTTTTGGGGATACCCATGATTACCCTTGTTGCGATGGGTGAGGCAGGGGGTAATAATGAGCACGAAGCCGTAACTAATGAATCGCAAGTGCTTGTTTATGATTGGAAGGAAGATGCGCACTACGGAGATAAAATCAATAGATTAATTCAAGAGTTGGATTTATCAGAGTTTCGTTGTATGATTGCTCGATGCGACTCTCCGGAACTGCCCGGCGGTAATTATATGGTGTCATGTGATTCGCCGGAACCACCGGGCTTTAAGAAATATTACTCGCTTAAAATGCAGGATGGTAAGATGTATGGCTTCCCCAGGGTTATCCTAGCCCCGGCAACACCCCGTGAAGATGTAAGTAACCAAATTCTCATTAAAGGATTCCGGAATATAGGTGATAGTGTTTGGACGGACGGCATAAACAATACCTATCTGGTAAGTGACGTTCTCATTGATATTGAAAATAAATCCGAATCACCCATAATCCTGCTTAGTCAAAGTCTGGCCGGTTATGAACAAGTGAGACTGCCTCTCTTTGAATGTAATAATGAATTATATACAATCATTCACGAACGCCATATTTATATTCCGCCTATGAGCGTGTATAGGCTTCAAGGCAAAATTATTCCACATCCCGCAAATCGGCCAATGAAACCATCTTGCAACATGCATGTGATGAAGCTGCCGGAAAACATGAAAGAGGTGTATATCGAGCTCGCTTTTGAATCGGTAATCATCGGGAAAAAATTGCGGGTATATACCGAATTGCCCCAAAAGTTCATCTATCGGAGCAAACTCCCCCAATAACACCATATTCACGAGGGGGATTCCCCCTCCGGGGCCGCCCCCATGCCACTTGCGGTGCAAGCTGCTGCGTCACTCGCAGCTTGGCCTCGCCACCCTATGGGGGTGGCATAATGCGTGGATTCAACATATACACATGTTTTTCTTGCAATGCCTTCGACGATAAACGAATTACAATATGATGCAACCCTTTATACCACCCCCGGGGTTCCAATTAATTGGCGTCTACCCCGGGGTTTCCGTCTTCGTCTACGCCTACGCCGTGACAGGCCGCCGCTGACGCGGCTCCACCACCGGGCTACCATATTCCGCCCCTCGCCGGAGCTCTTAAATTCCGTTCGCTGCGCTCACATAAATGGGCTTACAAATTGCTATTTGTGGGGCTATCGACTAAAACAAAGCGTATAGATTTCCAAACTGCCTCAGTGAATGGGAATCCGCCCTATAATAGGCCTTCAGCTCTCCTAATGCTGGAGGCGAGCAGGGAAAAGACTGAGCCATGTGATGCAATATTTATCGACGAATTCCCTATGGCAACAACTAAAAATTGAGCCACAAATGTTTAATCGCGTCCGAGCATGCTGCGGGTTTCTTCAATGGTACGCTGGAAGTATTCGCGGCTGCTGATGATAGTGGGCTTGCCCCATTTATCCTTGCGACTTTCAAAATAACCGCTGGTGTCGGAGGTGGAGTAGGGCCTTTCGGGGGTGGCGTAGATGCGGCCGGTGGCATCGTAGGTGTTGCCCTCGCCCGAGTAGCGGTCGGATGAGCTGTGGCCGGTGTAAGGTGTGCGTGCTACCCCTTTACCCTCGCTCATAAAGGCGGGGCGCAAATCCGTATTGTATTGGCTCTCGCCACTAAAGCCTTCGAATCTTTTGCTGCTGTCGAACTTGCTGTCGGAGCCGGAAAAGCGCTTACCGCTGAAACTGCTGGTGCCCCCCACATTGTAGGTGCCGGTGGCATATTCTTTATCGCCACGGCGCGCCGCATCAATGTCTTTTTGAAAACTGCTTACCTTTTTAGAGGTAGCCTCGGGCACACCATCCTTATTCTTTTTTTCGGAAAAGCCGGAGTCAAACTCCTCTTCAAAGTAGTCGTTGAGGCTGCGCTCGCGGGCCCCCTCATGTTGTTTTACCTCGCGTCCGTTTTCATCATACACCGTGCGCACGCTTTGGCAGGCAGCCAGAGCGAAAAGAACGATGCCGGAAAGGAGAAAACGGTGATGCATGGCGGATGGTGAGCAGGATTTCTGCCGTGGTTTTATTTTAGCTGTTCGGCATCATGGGGTCAAGCCAATTTTTTGCCACGTGTGCCCATGTGTGTGGAAGCATGGTGCGGCGTTGCGGCTATTTGTTTGCCATGAAGCACCGTGAAGCGCTGATTTGGCTTGCATAAAAGGAGAAATAAGGTAGAATAGGCTGCGTTATGGCAGATCGCACAGTGACAGACCCCGTTCGAATGGAGAAGATTGTCAGCCTTTGCAAGCGCAGAGGCTTCATATTTCAGGCTGCAGAGATTTATGGTGGCTTGAATGGTTGCTGGGACTACGGCCCATTGGGTGTGGAGCTCAAGCGTAACTTGAAAGACTACTGGTGGCGCGTGTTTGTGCAGGAGCGCCCGGATGTGTTGGGTATGGATGGTTCCATTCTCACACACAACTCCGTGTTGGTTGCATCCGGCCACGTTGGGGGGTTCTCTGACCCGCTGTGCGATTGCTTGCTGAGCAAGGAGCGTTTGCGCGCAGACCAGATTCCTGCCCAGAGCGGTGTAGCCTTCTGGTGGAAGGGTGCCACTGCTAAGGACGGTTCTTGGAGCACCACCAAGGAGTTCTCCATGCTGACCACCGAGGGTAGCGAGAAGGAGATGAAGGCTGCCCGCAAGGCTGCGTTGCAGTACTACAGCCAGATTTCCGGCAAGAACATTCCCGCTGCGGAGCTTGAGCTGGCTGAGGAGAGCACCGAGACCGTTACGGATAGCACCCGCTACAACCCCGCCAACGGTTCTTTGGTAACGGAGGCTCGCTCCTTCAACCTCATGTTCAAGACCACCATCGGTGCTACCTCTGATGAGAATGACCCGTCCTCCATCGGTTGGCTGCGTCCGGAGACCGCCCAGAGCATTTTCTGCCAGTACAAGAACATTTTGGATTCTTCCCGCATGAAGATTCCCTTCGGTATTGCTCAGATTGGTAAGTCCTTCCGCAACGAAATTAACCCGCGTAACTTCACCTTCCGCTCTCGTGAGTTTGAGCAGATGGAGGTAGAGTATTTCTGCCGTGGCGAGAATGGTTTTGCGCTGACCGATGAGTGGCTGGAAACCTGCTTGCAGTTCTACGAAAACATTGGTATTGCACGCGATAAGATTCATATTCTGGATGTGCCGGAGGATGAGCGCGCTTTCTACTCCAAGAAGACGTACGATTTGGAGTATGAGTTCCCCTTCGGTGTGCAGGAGTTGATGGGTATTGCTTACCGCACGGATTACGACCTGGGCCGCCACCAGGAGGGCTCCGGCAAGCCGATGGAGTACTTCGACGAGGTGACTCGCGAGAAGTTCATTCCGCACGTGGTAGAACCCTCTGCCGGTTGCGACCGCTCTGTGCTTGCCGTTATTTGCGAAGCCTTTGACGAAGAAGAGCTTGGTAAGGACGGTAAGAGCGATATCCGCACCGTCATGCGCTTCCATCCGCGTATGGCTCCCATCAAGGCTGCTATCTTCCCGCTGCTTAAGAAGAATGCAGAGCAGGTGCGCATTGCCCGTGAGATTGAGTCAGAGCTGCGCCCGTTCATGAATGTGTTCTATGACGAGAGCGGTGCAGTAGGTCGTCGCTATCGTCGCCAGGACGAAGTGGGTACTCCCTTCTGCATTACGGTTGACTTTGAGACGCTGGGCGAGGAGGGTGATCCTTCCCTCAAGGATACCGTCACCATTCGTCACCGCGATTCCATGGAGCAGGAGCGTGTTGCCATCAAGGACCTCCTGCACTGGTTGCTTAAGCGTATTCGCTAAGCCGACTCACGCGTAACAGCATTATTTCATCAGCCGCTGCTCCCTCGGGACAGCGGCTGAATGTTGAATGTTGAATGTTGAATGTTGAATGTTGAATGTTGAATGTTGAATGTTGAATGTTGAATGTTGAATGTTGAATGTGGACCACGCCGAATTCGTGAGCCCAGGCTGAAAAGCCAATCAGATTATCTCAAGGGTGCTATCTCTTTTTAAGAGAGATGACAACGGAACATTTCATAGTCAATCTTATATGCAAATTTGCTTGTCTGTTTAGGAGTCGTCTTTTCTTTGCTTTCTTATAGTTTTATATTGATAATCAATATTTTTCCATTATTTTGCTTGTAACTTCTCTTAAAAAGAGATATACTCAGCGGCGTTAGCCTGTGTAAGGTCTAAGTTTTGCGCTATTTCATTCCGTTTGCAGAGCATCATGCGTATTCTTAGAGCGATAAGGCTATAAAGATTCCCGAAGCTATTCGGTAAATGTAATTTAGCCGCCGCCAAGCAATTGGTGGCGGCTTTATACTAAAGCAAATGGGATGATGCGGGAAAGAGCTTGACATTGCGGAGAGAATCACGTAGCTTAAGATGTATGAATCCACTCGATGGAGCATTGAGTCAAGAGGCAGCGGAACGCGTGCAAGCTGAATTGCGCAGTGGCGAGGTATTGCACTGGGTGGGAAAAGCGGGACAGGTAGATATTGCGGCGTTAGTTGGGGGCTACTTTTTTGCTCTGGCATGGATGGCATTTGTGCTGCTGATAGCCTATGTCATTTATTCAGAAACGGCGTTGGGCCGGGGAATATGGGGAGTGATGGTGCCGATATCGTTGCTTGGTGTGCTCTTTAATTATCGCCTAATCCACAAGACCGGACGCACGGTGTATATGGTCACCAATCATCGTGTGGCATGGATTGTGTTGCACCGCAAGCGTGTGTTAAGTCTGGCGTTAACGGCCAGTGTAATCCTTGGAACGGTGATGCGAAGAGGCGGACACGGCGATATCGTCTTTACACATGATACGGACGGACACGCTGAGAATATTTTTCGTAATATTCCCAACGTACGCAGGGTGGCTGCTCTCATTAATGATTTAGCGGCGGGGCGCTGAGCCCTTATAGCGAGGCGTGAACACCTAAGCCAATGAGGAGCAGACCGGCGGTGGTCTCTAACCAACGGGTTGGCAGGTGGTGCAGCACACGAGCGGAATGAAATGCCGCAAGAGAACACACAAACGTGACACCGCCAATAATGCTTACCTGAACAAGCAGGGAGCACACTGAGCATACCTTGCCGCCGATATCGCCCAAAGCCATGCCGGCACCAACCGCAAGGGCATCAATTGCCGTGGCAACTCCTACCAGCATGAGTGCCCAGAACGCCAGAGGCGTGGCGTGGGAGGCATCTTCTTCCGCGTCATCACTCCATGCCTCATAGATAATGTAGGCGCCTAAAATGCAGAACACGAGAAGAACGAGCAGGGGGGCAAAGCCTTCTACATAGGATTTAAGCTCGTTCCCAAACAGGTAGCCCAACAACGGCATACCCGCTTGAAAAATACCTACCGTTAAAGCCAGCCAGAGCGAGCTGGATAAACGCTTTTGCTTGAGAATGAGACCGTAGGAAAACGAATAGACGGTAGCATCTACTGCCAGCGCAAGGGCAATGATGAGTAGCTCTGCTATGTTCATGAAGTAAAATTAGGATAAAAGCAGCAAACGCACAGGATTATAGAGCATAGCGTGCAGGTTGGCTGCTACTCCGTTGGCCTCGCTTTCCGGGAGCGAGGTGTGAACATAAAAGGTGTAGGAAAGGATATAGTCTGCCATGCCGGCGGCACCGGCGCGTACTTTTTCTTTCGGGGTGTTGCCGCGGTCCACAAAGGCAAATAAGGGACGGCAGCCTTCCTCTACATGAGCGGCAACGCAGGCGCGGGTTGTATGCGCATCGCACACAATGAAGGTGGGGGTGTATTGCTCCGGAATGGGGGCGCCGGATGCAGCCTCGCGCGAGATTTTGAAGATGGTCTTTTTAGCGGCATCGCGAACAGCGGCCTGTTTCTCGCCGTTGTTTTCAAAAATGAGCACATCCGCAGGTTCGGTACGCTGTTGAAGAGACGGGGCAGACATGCCGGCTTTAACTACGGCGCGCACAATATAGTCGATAACCGAATAGCGGTTCTCAAGCAATTTTTCGCACTGCACGGCAATCGGCAGGCTGATGTCGCCCAAAGCGGCCATATCTACAGAAGCATCATATACGTAGTAGTCGTCTTTTTGCGGACGCGTGGGCAGGAGGGCAAAGGTGGCAATGGTGGTGGCACCGTTGCGCTGTTGAGGTTGGGGGGCTACAACATCTGCTGCCATAATACGCCCACCGGGCCCGGTGCCGTGCAAGGTTGCAGGGTCAATACCTTTGGCTGCGCACAATTTTGCGGCAAGTGATGAGATTTTCATGGTCAACAGATATGGTGTGATGGGGTAAAAATGCTCCCGGCGGCGATGACGCTCGCCGGGAGCGATTAAAACTGCGGGGCAGTTGCGCTACGCGGCTTAGGCCTCGTAGCGAACTTCACCGTCAATGATGGTCTTGACAACGTCGTACTCTGCGTCAAGCAGCACGAGGTCGGCCGTGTAGCCGGGGGCAATCTTGCCCAAGTCGTGCAAGCCGAGGCTCTGAGCCTGGTTGAGGGAGGTAGCCTTTACCAACTCGCTGAGGGGCTGGCCGGTGAGCTCTTGCACGTTCTTGAGACCCTTGGCGAAGCGCAAGGTGGAACCTGCAAGGTTGCCGGACTCCAAGCGAGCTACACCACCCTTCACAATGATGGGCAGGCCACCGAGGGAACCGGGACCATCGGGCATCCAAGAGCAAGCCAAGGAGTCTGTAATCATCATCATCTGGGAGATGTTCTTGTTGGTGAAGGTAAGCTTGAGCATATCCTCGCAGAGGTGAATCTTGTCGCAAATCACCTCAATCTTGATGTCCTGGTCAAGCATACCGGCGCCTACAAGGCCAATCTCGCGATGGTGCTGCGGGCTCATCTGGTTGCAGAAGTGGGTCAGGTGCTTCAGGCCGGCAGCCTTAGCTTTCTTAAAGTCGGCATAACCGCAAGCGGAGTGACCGGCAGAGCAGGTGATGCCGGCAGCAGTAGCTTGGGCAATGAAATCGCGGGCGCCGGGCATTTCGGGAGCCATGGAAATCAGCAGCACGGGATAGATGTTGTTGAGCATCTCTACCTCCTCAAAATCTGCCGGGCGAACGAAAGCGGGGTTCTGGGCACCGCACTGCTTGGGGTTGATGTAGGGGCCTTCCAAGTGAACACCGGGAGTCTTGGAGCCGGTGGGGGCTGCTGCGTATTCTTTCACCACCTCGCAAACATCTGCCAGAGTCTTGGTGCCAAGAGTCAGGGTGGTGGGCAACCAGGTAGTTACACCCTCCTTCATCTTGCAGTCAGCGATGGTACGAATGCTCTCGACCTTGCAGTCGCAAGTGTCACAGCCACCCGCACCGTGGGAGTGAATATCAATAAAGCCCGGCATCAGCATGTTGCCAGCGGCGTCGATAACCTTATCGGCGGCAGCTGTTTCACCGGGAGTGAGAACGGCAGCAATCTTGTTGCCGTCAATCAGTACGGAACCTCCCACGATGTCGATACCCGGGGAGATGATGTGCGCATTGGTGATGAGCGTTTTCATGATGTTAAAAAGCTGTGGGGAACACCCCCTATTTTCTTCGCGGGTATTTTACCTTCTCTTGTACGGCGTTTCAAGAGAAAAATTGCGCGCAAACACGCAAAGTGCGACTTAACTCCACATAACGGGAGCTACTTGGGCAGCTCTGCCTTAAACAAAGAGCTGCTGCTGCCAGTTCATGAGGTGGTTAAGGCCTTTTTCCGGGTGGGCGGCAATGGCCTCCAGCTGGTAGCGTGTTGCTACAAGAGCCGGTTCTAAATCAAGCTCTTCGGCAATGGCGTTGCGTTTGGCAATCCAGCGTTCCAGCGTTTCTACAAAGTCCGGGTCAATCTCATGCTTTTGCTTTTTGGGCAACTGCGGGTATTCATCCTCATCCATGAGCTGGAATTTCTCGATAGCGCGGCGGAAACGGGCTGCGCGGTGGGCATGGAAGTTTTGTTTGGGATAGACCGAGCGGAACTCTTGCAAGGCCAAACTCCAACGCAGCAAATCATCATTAGAACACACCATGAATGAGGGGCGATCCCACTGGGCGGCCTCGTTGTCTCGCCAATACCAAAGAGTGCGCAGGGCAGCTAAGCCACGGCGATTAAACTTGCCGCAGCCTTTGATGCGCCAGGCATCTTGCTCGTTTTCGTTAAAGCGCTCGCGCCCGCGCTCCAAATTGTGTTGGCAGCTTTCAAGGAACCAGTCGTATCGGCCTTTCTCGTGCAGCATTTCGACCAAGCGGTCGGCCATTTCGAGCATAAACTTGACGTCGCCTTGGGCGTAGGCCTTCATTTCCTGCGGCATAGGGCGCAGCCCCCAGTCGGCTTTTTGGTTTTTCTTGCTCAATTTGATGCCGAAGAAATGCTCCACCAATGCAGCCAAACCAAACTGGCGGAATCCCACCAAGCGGGCAGCAATTTGCGTATCAAGAATCATGTGCGGCAGCACACCAAAGGCATTTTGCAGCAGGCTCATATCATAGTCCGCACCATGCATCCACACATCGGCATCTTTGAGCCAAAGGGTGAAGAGGGTCATGTCTTCAATGGCGAGGGGGTCGATAATGCTGACTCCATCGGCATCGGCATACTGAATCAAACACAGCTTTTCACGGTGGCGGTGCAGGCTGTCTGCTTCGAGGTCGAGAACCGTGCGCCCCAGCGGCTGTGCGGCCGCTCTTTGTTTCCACTCATACAGTGCTTGAGAATCAGTTATCATGAACGCGGCGCATACTATCATATTCATAACTATTTTGCAAGAGTTAAATGTGCCCTGCGCGTCCTGAGCGTGCCATGCCGGCAAAAATACCCGTATTTTTTTATTGTGGCTTGCTTTTTTCGGTTCTGTACGGTATAAATCAGCCATGGAAACAGAATCAACCCCGAGCTTTGAAATTGACCGCGATACCCTGACCGATGCTATTGTAGAACTCAATTCCATGTCTCCTGCAGACGGAATTATCATGACGGTTGCCGGGCAGGTGCGCACGGGGTACACCAACGAGGAGGATTTTCTGTGCATGTTGATACCGGCCGGTATTTTGGCTCGCCAACTGACGGCGGCAGGGCTCTCCTCTTATACCGGTAAAGAGTTGAAAAAATGGGCAAGCGAGTATGCCGTGGAGCCGTTGGCTGAGCTGGTGGCGGAAGCGCGTAAAGTGAAGGGGCTGTAACATGAAAACATCTGTTTGGGGGCTGCTCCTTTGTCTTGTGTTCATCTTGCAGGCCTTTGGTAAGGAGTCTGCTCCTTTACCCAAAGGGGTAGGTAAGCAGGTGGCCGTGTTTGTTGCCTTGTGTGATAATGAAAACCAAGGCATAGTCCCCGTGCCGGAGCGCATTGGTAACGGCAGTGACCCGGCCAATAATCTCTATTGGGGGTGCTCCGACGCTCTGCCCAAAGTAATGCGCGCCTCGAAGGATTGGGGGCGTCCCGTGTATTATGCCGATTACCAAGGCAAAAGCCCCGTTGTGCTCGATACCGTAGTGTGTACGCGTGCGGATGACGCTGCAACCGTGTATGCCTATGCCTACCGTGGCGATGCTATGGTGCAGTGCCTGCGCGATTTTGAAAACGCCCTAGCCGGAGGCCGCTACGATTTGGTTGCCTTTATTGGGCACAATGGCTTGATGGATGATGACCTGCCGCAGCTTTCTCCCTGCAAGGGGAATACGGATGCCATCGTCCTCTGCTGCATGAGTGATGAATGGTTTTCCGATAGGATTCGCCGACTTGGTTGCCGCCCCGTGTTAATGACGCAGCAGTTTATGTACCCCGCCGGTAAGGTGCTGACGGAGGCGCTTGCCGTATGGTTGAAATCACCCCGCAATCCTGCCGCTATTCGGGCTGCGGCGGGCAGGGCGTACGCTGCCAATCAGGGGATTAGCGTGAAAGCGGCCACGGGCGTATTTGTTGCGCCGACGAAGTAAAAAGGCTTTGTATATGTTCGTGGTGAATGGGCCCACAAATAGCAATTTGTGGGGCCGGTTAATGTGAGCGCAGCGAACGGAATTTAGGAGCCCCGGTTGAGGGGCGATAGCTCAGTAGCCCGACGCGAAAGCGTCGGGTTTTGGGTATAACAGCATTGGAGCCCCGGTTGAGGGGCGACAGAGAACGAGTGAACGGTATTGACTTTTGCCACCGAATAAGAGTATACATAAAACTTTATTTTTCAATGAAGCCCATACCCCAAACCGCGGCTTTCTGCCGCCCCTTAACCGGGGCTCCAAGATTTCTCCACCGGGATACCCGGCGCTGACGCGCCGGGCTATTGAGCTACCGCCCCTGAACGGGGCTCAGAATTCGGCTCGCTGCGCTCGCTGTATTTGGGAGGAGAAACGGCTGACGCCGTGGTGAAGAATGCCCGTTGGGCATGGTGAAGAATCTGCCTGCGGCAGATGGTGAAGAACAGCTTGCGCTGTAGTGAAGAACGCACCTGCGGTGCGTAGTACGGAGGGGTCGACAAATTCCCATTTATCAATGGAAAACATATAACAGGTGAAAAGAAAATCCCCACCGATTGTGAAACCGGTGGGGAAATACTGAGCTGTCAGTGGAATTAATTGCCTGCCTGTTCGGCAAGAGCTTGGTCAATCAACTCCTTAATTTCGGCAGCCTGCTTCTTGAGGGCTACCATTTCTTTCATGGCATCAGGCAGCTTGCGGATGGCGGCAAACTGCTTGGCTGCATCCTTGTACGGAGCTGCCGGGGCGCCCCAATATACCTGGCCGCCCTCCAACGAGGATATAACACCGGTGCGGGCAGCAAGAACAGCCTTGTCGCCCACAGAAATGTGACCAGCAATACCCACCTGAGCCGCTACGGTAACATAGTCGCCAATCTTGGAGCTGCCGGCAATACCAGTTTGGGCCACGATAACCGTGTGCTTGCCTACAACAACATTGTGACCAATTTGTACAAGGTTGTCAATCTTGGTGCCTTCGCCGATGATGGTGCGGCCAAAGCGAGCGCGGTCGATGGTGGTGTTGGCGCCGATGTCGACACAATCACCAATCTCGACAATGCCTACTTGGTCTACAGTCTCGTAGCGGCCGGTCTCATTGTTCAACAGGAAGCCGAAACCATCGGAGCCGATAACGGCGCCGGGCTGGATGACGACCTTGTTGCCCAGAAGGCAGCGCTCGCGTACGACAACACGGGCGTACAACTTGCAGTCCTGACCAAGCACGGCAGACTTGCCGATAACGCAGCCCGGACCAATGTCGGAGCCATCGCCAATCTCGGCATTGGCTTCAATAACCACACCGGCAGAAACACGAACTTTGTCCGGGTTCAGCTTGGCGGTGGGGTCCACAATGGCGGTGGGATGAATACCGGGCACAAAGTCGTTGGCAGCCTTCATGAAGTGCTCCACCATGGCGTTGAAAGCCAAGGACGGATTTTCCACTTCAACGAAAACAACGCCCTCCGGGTATTCCGGAAGTGCGGGCGGTACCAATACAATGCCTGCCTTGGTGGCAAGGAAATCTTTGAAATATTTCTCGTTACCCAGGAAGGAAACATCACTCGGCGTTGCTTCTGCTAACGTAGCAACTCCGGAGACCGAAATCTCCGGAGCGCCGTTGATTGTTTTGCCTCCCGTGAGTGCGAGAACTTCTGAAAGAGAGAGGTTCATATGCAGCTCAGTAGGGGAATGAATTGATTATTGTGCGAGGTTGATACCGGCCTTCTGCAGCTCAGCATCAGCATCGAAACCGGCAGGAGCACCGGCGTTGAGCTTCTGAAGAACCTGCGGAGTGATATCGAAGGACTCCTTCACGTAGGGGAAAATCTTGGTGCGGGGAGCGCTGTTCATGGCGCTGGAATCAAGAACGATGTCGTAGGTTCCCAGAGCAGCCTCCTCGGAGATGCACTTCTGAACATCAGCGAAAAGAATGTTGATGTCGCGCTTGTAGAGCTCCTGGAAAGCACGGTCGCGAGTCTGGAGGTACTCCTTGAGCTCGGTTTCCTTAGCCTGAATCTCGTTTACCTTGTTCTGCAGCTTCTGGCGAAGGGTGTCAATTTCCTTCTGAGAGCGGGAGGGATCGTACTGAGCGCGGAGCTGCTCGGCCTCCTCACGAAGCTTCTGCACAACTTCCTGACGCTTCTGAGCCTCAGCCTTAATCTCTTCCATAGATTCACGGAGACGAACCTCTGTGTCGAAACGCTTGTAGTACTTGGTGTAGAGCTCGTTTACGTCTACAGAAGCAACCTTAAGGTCAGCCTCGGCGGTACCTACCATGGCAGCAAGAGTCACTGCAATTGTTGAGATGATGGGGAACTTCATAATTCGATAATGCGTTCTTTGCGCCTTCATTTTAGCGGAACTCGGCAAGATGTCAAGCATGTGTTTTGGTCATCTGTGTAAATGACGCAATTTTATAGCACCGAACTTGCAAGAGTATCGCTGCTGTGTTACACTGAGGGCATGGCTGATTTGATTATGCTGGGAACGGGGAATGCCGCAGTAACGCAATGTTATAACACATGTTTTGCCTTGCGCCACGGTGCCGGGGTGCTGTTGGTGGATGCCGGGGGCGGTAATGGTATTTTGCGCCGATTGGAGGAGGCCAACATACCGCTGCCGACTATTCACCACATTTTTGTGACCCACACGCATACAGACCACATCTTGGGGGTGGTGTGGGTCGTGCGCATGATTGCGCAAGGAATGAACTCCGGTAAATATGAAGGCGTGCTGCATGTCTACGGGCATGCAGAGGCCATGCGTGTGCTGGAGCTCATTTGCCGTAGCACGCTTCCGGGCAAGGTTTGTGCTCATTTTGGGGTGGATATTCTCTTTTGTGCCCTGGAGGATGGCGCTGCCTTTGATGCGGCGGGCTTGCCGGCGCGCGCATTCGATATCGGCTCTACCAAGGCGCAACAGTTCGGTTTTGAAGTGGTATTGCCCGAGGGTAAGCGTTTAACCTGTTTGGGCGACGAACCTTACAACGAGCGAGCTCGCGAGTATGCTGCCCAAGCGGATTGGCTGCTGTGCGAGGCCTTTTGTTTGTACAAAGACCGCGAGCGTTTCAAACCGTACGAAAAACACCATAGTACCGCTTTGGATGCCGGGCGCTTAGCCGCCGAGCTCGAGGTGGTGAACTTGCTGCTATACCACACCGAGGACAAAACCTTGGCCTCGCGCCGCCATAGCTATGCCGAGGAAGCCGCCACCTATTTTACCGGCTCCATCCATGTGCCCGACGATTTGGAACAAATTCCTCTTTAATCGGTAAACAAAACCGGTCGGGAGTATTGAGCTCTCGACCGGTCTGTACTTACACCTACTCTATGAAAGGGCCGGCTCTCACCCCGGCCTCATATAATAGTACGGAAGTTTTTGCGCAAATCTTTCAAAAAAGACGCATTTTTTTTAATTTTTTTTTAATCGCGTAAAAAGGCGAGGCAAAAAGCACTTGCAAAAGCAGGGCTGAGTGAATCCTCAGACAAAGGAGAGCTGTACCCCGGTGGGGTACTATGGGGTGTACTCCGGTTCGTACACCTGTGGCAAAGATGGCATGATACAGGGTACCCTTGTTACTGATTTTGGGAAGGGCACATGGAGGAGTATGTACGGCCTGCCCACTGCTGCTGTGCTCTTTGTTGCGGTTGATTTACCGTTTGACCTCATTAGCTTTTCCGGGTATTGCATTTCCTCCTTTTTTGAATTTTTGTTGTAACTGCGACAGGACGACGCAAGGTTTGTTTTTTGAAAATAACTTCGGCTGGGTCTCCTGAACCGCTTAAAGGCTACATTCTTAACATTTTTCTTACCCTTTCAAAAAGTGGATTATTTTTTATTTGCAACTGCTTGTTATTATGTGATAATATGCGCTAGGTGAGGTATACCTCTTACATGGCTTCTTCTTGTGTCGCCTTTCACGTTTGAATTAGTGTAGACCGGGTATTATGTCAGCAATAGAAACAATTCCATCAGAATACGGAGAGTGGTTTATTTCGCTCAAACGCCAAATCCGTTCTGCTCAGCAGCGTGCGGCTCTGGCAGTAAATCATGAACTTGTTCAGTTGTATTGGAATATAGGTCAGAGCATTTTGTTACACAAGAATCGGTATGGATGGGGAGCTAAGGTAATTAAACGTATATCTGAGGATTTGCGACGAGAATTTCCCGAGATAAAAGGTTTTTCTGTGCGAAATCTCGATTATATGTGTCTATTTGCAGGTTCGTGGACTCACGATGAAATTGCGCAAGCACCGCTTGCGCAATTGCCATGGTATCACCTTATTTCATTATTATCAAAGTTATCTACAAAGGATGAGCGTTTGAAATATGCATCCTTGGCTGTTCAATACGGATGGTCTAGAAATGTATTGGTTCACCATATTGAGCTTCGCACAGCAGAACGAATGGGAATCGCTCAAAATAATTTTGAAGTAACCTTGGAGCAACCTCAATCAGATTTGGCTCGAGAAAGCCTTAAAGATCCGTATAAACTGGAATTTCTTGGCCTTTCTGCTAATGTTAGAGAGAGAGAATTGGAGCGTGCTCTGGTTTCACGTTTGTCTGATTTCCTGCTTGAATTAGGCACAGGCTTTGCCTTTGTTGGCAAGCAAGTACATTTGGAAGTAGGTGGAGAAGATTTTTACATCGACTTGTTGTTTTACCACATCAAATTGCATTGCTATGTAGTCATTGAATTGAAAACGACAGATTTTAAGCCGGAACATTTAGGCCAACTTGGTTTTTATGTAACTGCGGTTGATGAACAAATGCGCTCTGCCCAAGATGCGCCCACAATTGGTTTGCTCCTTTGCAAAAATAAAAATCGAGTGGTAGCAGAGTATGCACTTCGCGACGCAAATCGCCCCATAGGTATCTCGAAATATGAACTGACATCAGCTTTTTCCGACGAATGGAAAAGTTCGTTACCGAGTGTGGAGGATATAGAACGCGAGCTTTCTCAAGGGACCGAATCTCTGGCAGATGAGTATTCTGAGGATTGATTTATGGTCAATTTTTGTGTCACCTGAATAAAAAGGTCATGGCACCCCCATATTTTTAAGTGTCGTTTTATGCTTCTTCTGTAATCATCTCAAATTCAATCTCGTCTGTGCCGGAGCCAAAATCGTCGCCAAAATCAATTTTTTCTCGTTTTTTGAGTTCGGTGCCGAAAATGCGGGCAAAAATGGGCCCGTTGATGAAATCAGCCAACTCCTGCATATCCAAACAATTAATATCCTGCAAACGGGTGAGCGTTTGTTCGATGAGTGAGGCCCCGCGGCGGGCTTCAGCAGCGCCGGAGCCCCAGCAGTTGGGCCAATCGAGGTTCGGTTGGCAATAGTGGTTCACATATTGTTCTGCTGTGTGTATGTACTGCACAATACGCGCTTTATCCCGGGCGCCCACGGCATCCGCAAACTCATACAACAAATACTGCAAGGCTTGTTCATGGGCAGAGCCGCAGTAACGAGCAGGTAGCTCCGGGGTGGGGGAGCCATCCACAATCAACTTGAAACGGTTAGCGGGTAGCCATTCCGGTTTGTGGATTTCCTGTAAATCAACTGTGCCTAAGGCAGGATTGATGAGCAGTACTTGCTGAGCTGTTGTCGTGACAGGCTTTTGCCAGAAGGGCAAATGAACCGTTACCCGGCATTGGAGCAAGAGCCGATGCTCCAGCGTTTTCTGCCCGCTTGGTAAATAGCGGGTGGTGGCAGGCAGAAAGTAGGCACCATATTGGGTGATTACCTGCTGCGTGCGGTCTTTGGCTTGCAATACGGGGGCATCAAAATCAGCCGTCACGTTGCCGTCTTGGGCTGTTATATTAATTCGCCACTGCATGGGGGTAAGTAAGGAGAACGCGCTCGGTGCGGTGTCCTCCATCCACGCTGTATGGGTGGGCGGGGTGGTGAGGTTCCAAAGATAGTTGACGGCAAGACTGCCGCATTCACTATCTGCCTCAGCAGCTTGGGTAACGGTAAAGGTACTGTTCCATACACTGCATTCATCTTTCAGAAAAGCCGTACGCAGCCCCAAGGCGGTACAGCCTATGAGCCCTAAAACTAAAATGCAGATAGTTCGTTTGTGCCACTTTTTCATGTTGACTACATCATAACAAAACGCTTCGCGCTAAGCAAGCGTAGCTTTTCGGCGTATGACAAAGCGCATGCCTCCTGTTCAAGGTTGACATTATGCAGCTCAGGTGTATAATAGGCGCTCACACCAATACGATATTATTGATATGCCTAACATGAAATTCCAACCGCTGCCGGGATTCCGCGACTTTGCTCCGCAGGAATACGCCTTCCGTGCCTATCTCTTCAACACTTGGAGGAAGGTAGCGCATCGTTACGGTTTCGTGGAGTGGGAGGCTCCCACTGTTGAGGCTACCGATTTGTACCTGAAGAAGTCCGGTGGTGAGCTGCCCACGCAGTTGTTCCGCTTTAAGGACCAAGGCGACCGCGATATTACACTGCGCCCGGAGCTGACTGCTTCTCTTGGCCGCATGGCGGCCTCCTACCAAATGGACTATGCCAAGCCCCTCAAGTGGTTCGAAATCGGCTCTTGCTTCCGTTACGAGAAGCCGCAGAAGGGCCGCCTGCGTGAGTTCGTTCAGTTCAATGCCGATATTCTGGGTGAAGGCGGTGAAGGAGCTGATGCAGAGCTGATTGCCTTGGCTATTGACTGCATGCGTGAGTTTGGTTTTACGGCGGATGACTTTGTGGTGCGCATCAGCGACCGCGATGTATGGATTAACTACGCTACAGCACACGGTGTGCCCGAGGACCGCGTGATGGATTTCTTGGGTATTGTGGACAAATTTGAGCGCGACCGCCCCGAGGTGAGCCAGCAGAAGCTGGATGCCTTTGGCATGAAGCGCGATGAATTGGAGGCGTTTATTAAGAATCCTCCCGCCGGGTGCTCTCCGCGCTACGATGCCGTCTATGCCGAGTTGCAGGCTCGTGGTTTGGCAGACTACGTAACGCTGGATTTGTATGTAGTGCGTGGTTTGGCCTACTACACCGGTCTTGTGTTTGAGATTTTTGACAAGGGGCACAGCCTGCGTGCCGTGGCCGGTGGTGGCCGCTACAATGGTTTGGTATCTGCTTTGTCTGATGGCTCTGTGGATATGCCTGCCACGGGTTTTGCCATGGGCGATGCCGTGATTGCTCACCTGATTGAGGCTTGCCCCGCTGCTCGCGAGTTGCGCGATGCTGCCCTCAAGCCCAATGTGTGCGATGTGTGCATGGTGCTTGCCGCCCCCGAGATGCGCATGCAGATGCTCACCCTCGCCTCTACGCTGCGCGATGCCGGCTTGCGTGTAGACTTGCCGCTGGCTCCGGCCAAGATGAATAATCAGCTGAAGCGTGCCGATAAAATCGGTGCCAAATATGCTTTGGTGATTGGTAGCGAGTTCCCGGAAGTGGAGCTTAAGACAATGGCCACCCGCCAGTCCGTGCGAACCGATTTGGAGGGGCTGATGACAGAGCTTCTGCCTGATGCCGAGTAACGATTTAACCGCAGGCTGCATGAGCTGACTCATGCAGCCTCTTTTTATACCCGATGGGCGTTCACAAAAGATGAAAATGAGGATTTTTTCATTCTTGTTATTATGTTCTGCACTCAACGCTGCCGAGGTGGCGTTGACTCCACAGACGGATGTTGCTGCCTGTGTTCAGGCCTTGGCCCAGGATGGGGGCCGCCTGAAATTGAAGGCGCAATCATTTGAACTGTTGTCGACCCCGGAATATCAACGTTTGCTCCAAGCGCTGGAAGCTGCCGGGGTTAATGACATCGATGTTAGGGTGCGCTCTTCTTTGGTAGACGAGGCTGACTATGATTCACTTGTGCTGTCAAGAATCGCGCAGCCGCAAGGTAAGGGCTGGGTTCAGTATAGCTATGCGTATGATGCCGAAGCCGGCGTGGTGTCGCCCGTTGAATATGAAACAACGCTGCGCACGCCCGGAGGCAGGCTCCTGACCCCGCCATACAGTGCGATGGATACGAACCTCACCCCTTGGTCTTCCGATGGGCGCTACCTGGTGCTGGCTGGTTATGGGGCTCATTATGTGATAGATACAGCTGCGCCGGATGTCATGACCAGCGTGCCGGATTGGGAGAATCAGCCGAAGGCGGTAGGGGTGTCCCAAGTGGGTGGTATTCACTGGGTGGGGGATCGTTGTTTTGAGTTCTCATCTTGGAACTGCGGTTGCTGCTATTCCGTATTTCGTTACGATATTGCAAGCCGTGAGTTGACGAAACTCAAAACAGTGAAACGTGAGCACAAAAGGCGCAGAAAGAAGTGAAGCTGGGGCATTCTCTCTCTTATGCTCACTTTGAGCAAATGGAGCAATTAGAGCTTTTGTATTATGGGCCTGAGTATATTACCCCGGCGGAAGAGTCTTATCGCTGGTACCAACACTACCCGTATACGGTGGTAGCCGCAGAGGAGGCCGGGAAAATTGTGGGCTTTGTTAATTTGTTTCCGGTGAAGGAGCACATTGCTCAGGCCTTGAAGGCAGGCGTGTTTAATGACCACGATTTAACGCCGGAGGGGGTGGTGGATTTGGCGGCGGAGCAACAAGTCCCCTTACACATGTTTTTAAGTTGCATTTTGGTGGAACCGGAATATCGCCGCCAAGGGCTTACTCTGACGCTCTTGCGTGCGGCTGCCGCGCAATATGCCTCTGTTTACCTCCGATGTGTGGAGGTGATAACGGACAACGTGACAGCGGAAGGCGAGCGTTTCTCGCAGCGCTACGGGTTCCGCAAACTGTGCCTCAGTCATCACAACTCTGTGGTGTTTAGCCAACCGTGGCAGCATTTTGTGCAGATATTAGCTCAGGGCTAGATGGGGGATGGAATGGGCTCGTGAGCAAAATGCTCGCCCATGGCGGTGTAGCTTCTGCCTTGTTTATCGGTCAGCGTGGTGGCGTGCTTGCTTTGCTGAACGGAGAACAGGCGGTTGCCTCCGCCATCGCATAATGCATCGCCGCGCAGCTGTAAGTTTTGGTAAAGACTTATAATAGGCGTGGCATAGGGTGACGCTTGCTCAATAAGAACAACATTGTGCAGCCGCTCCGTCTCTATATTGACATGGCATTTTATCACGCAAAGACCATCAAAAGCCGTATTTCGTTTGCCGTTTTTACGGAAGATGGAGTGGAGCAGGTTGGGTGCCGGTTTGGGCTGTAGCTCGAATCTGTTGTAGTAGTAGGCGTCTTGGTCGATTAATACCAGCGGATGCTCCTTGCCCATGCGGAGCACGCCGTATACTTTTTCGGTGTGCTCGCCCTCGGTTTCATCTGCCTCTAATATGCCACGATGGTAAAATAAGGAATTTGTAACCGTGGTGTGGGTTACATACAGCATGTCTTCCTGGGTTATTTTCAGAATGGTGTAGGCTGTCTGTTGTGTGCCGTCATGGCGGTGTACGATAACAGGTATCACAAAGAGATTATGCGAGCAATTACTGCATTCTGCAGAATAATATCCGCTTGGGGGAATATTCGTCCATTCCTTCGGCCCGTACTTTAGTGTTACTTCGTCAGATTCGGCAGAGAAGTTAACGCAGGATGAAACTTCTGTCCTCTCAACCGCGGCAATACAGCCCGGCAGTGTACAGAGAGCAAGGAAGGAAAGGAAGCGGCTCATGGCATGAATTAGTTTTCGGTATCTTCTTGTTTACGGTTCCTATAACTCTTTTTCATGGTCTCCAGTGCCACTTGCCAACGCAACGGATGGTAGGGCAGATGCACCCTCAGCTCCGGATGTGCGGTTAGGTTGCCGTCGTCATCCGTATCCGGATAGTTGACAATCACCAGCTCGTCGTCTTCCTTATGCTGTTGCCATAAGCTTTCTGCATCTGTATCCCATGTATAATCCCATGCGTTAAAGCTCTGCCGACGGATGGAGCCGTCTGCATCATACAATTCTGCCTCGGCAATGCGGTTGCACGTGCCTTTGCCGCTTTCCGGGTGGTAGGGCGGCTCAAACGGAGTGAAGGTTACCTTCTGCGGGCGCAGTCGAAAAATAAGCGTAGCATCTTCTGCCCATTGGCGTATGTGGGCTAACTCCCTTTGCGGGACGACGGGCTGAGCCATGGCTTGCTCCAAGAGCTGGCGCAGGGCCGGCGCTGCTTTTTCCGGCAACAGGTCTATGGCTTTGCGTCCAAAACGATCAGGAATATGCGGGTTGGCACCCATGCTCAGCAGGAATCGGATGCCGGTTTCGTCCGCTAATTCGGCAGCGGTGTGGAGCGGAGTCATCCCCGTGCGCAAGGATGTGTTATACTTCTCGCCCATACTGTAGCAGGTTAGGAGTGCTGCGTCTAATTGGGTGACGCGGTAGGGATGCTCTTGCAGCTCTGCCTCAACAAGCAGGGGAAGCATGTGATGACGCTTTTCTGCCACGGCCCAGTGCAGGGCGTTCATGCCGTTGCAGTCGCGTGCATTTACACATGCGCCGGCTTGTAAGAGAAGTTGAACCGCCTCTGTATTGCCACTGCGCACGGCCAGCATGAGCGGTGTGAGTTGCGCCACGCCGGAAGGTGTGTTCGGGTTCGCTCCGTGCTGCAACAAGAGATTGATGAGCTCGGTTTGGCCCTCATAGGAGTCGACTTCGCAGATTTCCAGATAATCGCATTCTCCCCCTCTCACTTTGCCGCTTACATAGCTCAACGGTGTGGTGTTGAAATAGGGCGCGCATTCTGCCGGAGCCCCCAATTGCAGCAGCTTCTCCATGGCTTCTTTGTTGTGTGACTCTGCGGCAAATAAGAGAAGCAATTCTCGCGTGGCTGCTTCCTTGATTAAGGACGGCCACGTGTCCGGCTCCGCTAAGGCTTGTTTTATTTTCTCGCACTGAGCATAAAAAGTGGCCTTCTGTTGCCCTTCGCCATGTGGGTGCCGAGCAGGGCGTGTTGCTGCTGCTTCGTTGGTAAAGAATCCTTCTTTTCGCATGGTTTCACCCCAAAGCTGCTGTTGCTCTTGAGGAATACGGGTGGCTATGTCTTGATTTAATACAAGGGTGCCTGTATCATTCAAGCACACAAACTGCTGTTTCAAAAGAAAGATGGGGCATGTTTCCACCTCGCAGGGCAAGGTGGTGCAGGAGGCCTTGGGAGCGTACATCCACTCCTGCGTTTCTTCGGTATATTGCAGCGGGGTGCCGGCATCGAGGTCGTACGACCCGCAATCGACTACGCCGTAGTAGGTGCGTGTAACTTTGGCCTTCTGCTGTTTTCCTTGCCGTGCATCCGGGCCTTCTATGGGCTCGATGGTGGTTTTAACCCGGTAAAAAGCCGCGGTAAATGTGCACAAGTCAGTGGCAGAGCTGCGTAAATACTTTTCAATCTCAGCAGTTTCTGCCGGTAAAGCAATACAGGCAGCCGGTTGCAGCGTAAGAATAAGCCCGGCAAGAGCAATTAGGAAGGCGGATGGTTTCATGGTTGGTTCCTCTTTACATATATATGTACGGCGCTTAAGAGGTCAATCTTTCAAAAAAATCTCACTTTTCCGGAAATATCTTCTTTTCCCCGAAATCAAGGCTGCCGCAGAAAGGAAGACAAGGTAGACCTCGCAGCCGGTATTCCTGAGTAGTGCCGTCGGGATATCGAACCTGCAAACCGCATGGTTTCAGCGTGGCTGATTTGATGGCGTTGTCGTTGATAGCGCGATTTTTTTGCACCTTGTTGGTGATGCCGGTGTGAGGGTAAAGTGATAGGTGCCCGAGCAAATACTCAGATTTCCATGTTTGAGGGTTAATGTTATACGTGTACTCTAAGCGCAAGGTGTGGTCATTGCCTTGCGTATCGGCTAAATGAATGCTCTGTACCTTTGTTTCGTCTGTGGGTGTTATTTCTGTTTGGAGTCCGCGCACATACGAATATTGGTGGAGGAATCCTTCCGACTCCGATGCCGAACGCATATCATAAAATTGGTAGGTGCGTTGGCAGTTAGCGACGAAAAGAATGGGTATGAACAGATAGGCTATGCGTATAACGGGAGACATCATGAGTCATTATATATCTAAGCCCATTATTCAGCAAGAAAAAAGCCCCGCGAAAGAGTGGTCGCGGGGCTTGAAAAAGGGGGATGGAAAACCTGCTTTATTCGGCCTCGGGCTGCCAATCGATGCGGTTTTCTTCTTTCCAGAACTTCTCCAGACCGTAGAAATCGCGCACCTCATCAGCCATGATGTGCACCATCACGTCAATGTAGTCGAGCACAGACCAAAGCGCATTGGGGGTGCGCTCGGCATAAACGGGGCTGATTTCATATTTCTCCCACACTTCCTTATCTACACCGTTGAGAACGGCGCGCAGGTGCGGGGTGGAGGTTGCGGTGCAGACGATGGCAAAGTCTGTGATGGAGGAGGTGCCGCGCAGGTCGTACACGGCAATGTTGGTGGCTTTTGTCTCATACGCAGCAGCGGCGCAGGCAAATGCTAATTCCTTGCTGTTCATAAGTTGGATGGGGTAAAAGTGGATTAGATTCGGGGATTATTTTCTTCTTCTTCCTTAATTTCCTCAGGAGAGGGAGGATTGTCGTCCGGCGTTTGCAGGTCGGTCGGAGCATCGAGCTCCTCGGGCATGGGCGGCGGCAGCTCACGCGTGGGCGGATTGAGCATGGTGCCGGTTTCCACAAGCTCGCTGATGTGCTCGCCGCTGAGGGTTTCGTACTCAATGAGCTTGTCGGCAACAAGCAGAAGCTTGTCCTTATTCTCGGTAAGGATATTGATAGCGCGCTGATAGTTTTCCGTTACAATGCGCTGAATCTCCTCGTCGATAATCTGAGCGGTGCGCTCGGAGTAATTGCGGGTGGTTTGAGAAATATCGCGGGCCAAGAACACCTCGCTGTGGTTGGAGCCGTATTCAATCGGGCCCAGCTTATCGCTCATGCCGTACACGCACACCATCTTGCGGGCAATGGCTGTAGCTTGCTGAATGTCTCCGCGTGCACCGCCGGAAACATCGCCGAATACCACTTGCTCGGCGCAACGGCCACCCATGGCCATCACAATGTAGTCCAGCAGCTCGCTCTTGTATTCGCTGTGCTTATCCTCATCGGGCAGCATCATGGTGACCCCCAATGCCGGGCCGCGCGGAATAATGGTCACTTTGTGCAACGGCAAGGTCTTAGCCAAGTCGGTCTTGAGCAGGCAGAGGGCGTGGCCGGCCTCGTGCACGGCTGTGTTATACTTTTCCTTGTCGGTGATTTCCAAGGAGCGGCGCTCGCGGCCCCAGCGTACCTTCTCGCGGGCTTCCTCTAAGTCTGCCTGCATGACGGTTTGCTGGTTCTTGCGGGCGGCAATAAGGGCGGCCTCGTTCACCAAGTTGGCCAGCTCTGCACCGGAGAAGCCGGTGGTAGCACGGGCAATGGGGGAAAGCTCTACGCTGGGGTCCAACTTAATCTTGCGCACATGCACACGCAGAATCTGCTCGCGGCCTGCGGCGTCCGGCAGGTGTACCATCACCTGGCGGTCAAAGCGACCGGGGCGCAGCAAGGCGGGGTCGAGCACGTCTACACGGTTGGTGGCGGCAATCACAATCACGTTTTCGTTGGGTGTGAAACCGTCCATCTCCACCAACATGGCATTAAGGGTTTGCTCGCGCTCGTCGTGGCCACCGCCCACACCGTGACCGCGATGGCGACCCACGGCGTCAATTTCATCGATGAAGATAAGGCAGGGGGAGTTCTTCTTGGCTTCGGCAAACATGTCGCGCACGCGGCTGGCACCCACACCCACGAACATCTCCACAAAGTCAGAGCCGGAGATGGTGTAGAAGGGCACATCGGCCTCGCCTGCAATGGCCTTGGCAAGCAGGGTCTTACCGGTGCCGGGAGGACCCACCATGAGCACACCCTTAGGAATCGTGCCACCGAGGTTGCGGAACTTTTTCGGGTTGCGAAGGAACTCTACAATCTCCCACAATTCTTCCTTAGCTTCGGAAATACCGGCAACATCCTTGAATGTGATGTTGTTGCTGGCAGGGTCGAGCAAGCGGGCACGGCTGCGGGCAAACTTCATGGCGCTGCCGGCACCGCCGCCATGCGAGCGGAACAGGAAGAGAATGATGAAGATAATGATGATGACCGGCAGGCAGTTGATGAGGATAATCTCCCACGTGTTGCTTTCAATTTTGTGGGTGAAGTTGTTGTTCAACAGTTCCTTCACCTTGTCGCCTTGGAAGTTGCTGCTGAAGGGCACCACAACAGGTTCCAAATCCTTGGCGGTGATGCCGGTGAGGGCAGGGCGCTTCTTGTATTGACCAATGACGTAGCGGCTGGAGTCCAGCGGTATCGTCATGATGAACGGATTGGTAAACTTAACGGGCTGCCCGTTGTTGTCAAACTTGTTGCTATCGCTGGCATACAGAATGCGACCCTCCTTGCGCAGTTGCTCGAAGTCGCTCACATTAATCATGTCCGGGCGGTTCTGCAGTGAGAACTTGTGCTGCACCAGCACCGGTATCTGGCGATTCTTGCCCTTGGCTTCCTGCTCGGCTACGGGGGTGTCGCCCTCGATGAAATCCGGTACCTCAGCTTCCGCACTGTTGCCGGTCTCGCTCGGCTCAGCATTAGTGGTGTCATTCACCTGGGCCATGGCCGGGCGCGTGGTAACACCTTCCACCGAGTTGGAGGTTTTGTGCAGGCTGTTGAGCAAGAACATGCGCGTAATGCCTGCTTCATTCAGCAGGTTCTTCATCTCCTCACTCTCTGTGTACGGCAATACGAAGGTGCCCAACTCTATGGTGGGCGGGTTCTTCAATCGATATGCCGTCAGTGTAGCTTTGGTGCTGTTGTCGTTGGTGGTGATGACAACCGGAAACTCTTTCTGATGGTTCAGAATCACGCGACCGTCCTTGCAGTCGTTCTCAAATTCTTCCATCGTCAGCTTTTTCGCGGAGCCGCTAAAGCCGTCATCAGACATGAAGGCCAGCCCCAGAATACCTGTAATGACCGCAATCAAAATCCAGAGCCCCCAGTTCGGTCTGCCGGGAGTGTGCGGGTTTGCGGGGGGACGTCCGTTCGGTTGTTGATTAGGATCAGACATTTCTGTGAAGAGTGATTGATTGTTTCTCTTGTATTTTACACGAAAGATAGATAATTGTGAATGATATTTCGAGACATAACGCGGAAAAGCATGTCATGAAGCCCTGTTTTGCCACCTGCGGAGACGGCTCTTTTTGCTTGTTTTCACTTAGCCGGTATGTTAGAATCCGCACATGGCAATCGAGCAATTTCGCGGTGAAGCTCCGCAGATGAATCAGCCCGCATTTATTGCGGATAGTGCAGACCTCATTGGGCGTGTAACGGTAGCAGAGGATGCCTCTGTGTGGTATAACGCCACGGTGCGAGGAGATGTTTCGCCTATTTCTATTGGTAAGGGAAGCAATGTGCAGGATAATTGCTGCTTGCATGTGGATTATGAGCTCGGGTGCCATGTGGGCGAGTATGTGACCGTGGGGCACAGCGTTACGCTGCATGCTTGCACCGTTGAGGATAAATGCCTGATTGGCATGGGGGCTATTGTGTTGGATGGGGCAGTTATCGGCCACGGCTCTATTGTTGGTGCCCATGCCTTGGTGACAAAGGGAACAATGATTCCGCCGCACAGTTTGGTGTTGGGCTCTCCCGCCAAAGTGGTGAAAGAATTGCCTGCCGAGGTGGAAGAACAGAATTATCACCACGCTCTCGGGTATATTGAATTGGCTAAGGAGTTTGCCTCGCGTTGAGGCTTTCAACAGAATAGCACAGTATAAGCTACATGGCTTGTGCTATGGGGGGAAATCGCTTCCTTCTTGTGTGTGGCTTAGCCTCATGCCGGGGGGGGGATTTATCGCGGTGCTGTAGGGTATGAGCTCGAAAGCTATCAGGATTTCCGTAAATGACATAAAAAATGGGCATAAGAAAGCCTGAAGCGCGGAAATCAGAGTGCCTGAGCTTGACATTAATGGGGTGGAGAGTATAATTATAACCCTCATGAACGCCGACGAAACAATCAAGAGCACACCTTTGTGCGATAAGCACGTGGCTCTCGGAGCCAAGATGGTACCGTTTGCAGGCTGGAATATGCCCGTACAGTACTCCGGAATTTTAGCAGAACACCACGCTGTGCGCAATGCCTGTGGTGTTTTTGATATTTCTCACATGGGCCAATTCCTGGTCAACGGTGCAGGAGCCACCGAGTGGCTCAACAGCATGTTCACCAATAATCTGAATAAACTGGTGGACGGCATGGGGCAGTACTCCATGATGCTTAATGAAAAGGGTGGTGTGATTGATGACCTTATCATCTACCAGCTTGGTAAGGACAATTTCTTTGTTGTTGTCAATGCTTCCATGATTGACGAAGACTACGCATGGCTGTCTGCCCGCAAGCCCGAGGGTATCACCCTGGAGAACAAGAGCGATGCCTACGTAGGCTTGGCCATCCAAGGCCCCGAGTGCGAGGAGGTATTCGCCAAGATGTGCCCCGGCGTAGAGCTGCCTGTTCGCAACGGCATTCTTCAGTTCGAGTCCGATGGCGATGCCTGCGTGGTATGCCGCACCGGTTACACCGGCGAAAACGGTTTCGAGTTCTTCTGCCCTGCCGCTCAGGGTGTGAAGTGGTTCGAGAAGAGCATTGCCTGTGGTGCGCTGCCCTGCGGCCTCGGTGCTCGCGACAGCCTGCGCCTTGAAATGTGCTACTCTCTGAATGGCTCCGACTTGTCCCCGGAGAAGACCCCGCTTGAGGCCGGCCTCTCCTGGTGCTGCGACCTTACAAAAGACTTCATCGGTGTAGAGGTGCTGCGCGAGCAGAAAGCCGCCGGTCGTCCTACTGCCTTGGTTGCTATCGAGTACACAGGCAAGGGCGCTCCTCCCCGCCATGGTTACGAAGTACAGTTGCCGGATGGCACCCCCTTGGGTGAGATTTGCAGCGGTGTGCTTTCCCCCACTCTCGGCAAGGGTATTGCCATGCTCTACGTTCCCGCTGCTCACAGCAAGATTGGCACCGAGGTGAACGTGGTGGTGCGTGGTAAGTCCGTACCTGCCGTTATCGTCAAGAAACCTTTCCTCAAAAAATAATCCCCTACCAACCAAACACATATTATGAGCAATCCTGCTGAATACAAGTACTCCGCCGAGCATGAATGGATTAGCCCCGCCGTTGACGGTGTGGTAACCCTCGGTATCACCGATTACGCTCAGAACTCTCTGGGTGAAATCGTTTATGTTGACCTCCCCGCTGTTGGCGATACCTTCTCCAAGGAGGATTCCATCGGTGCTGTAGAGTCCACCAAGGCTGCTTCCGACGTTTACACCCCCGTTTCCGGTGAAATCGTTGAGGTGAACGAGGCTCTCGACGCTGAGCCCAACACCGTTAACAACGATGCCTTCGGTGCCGGTTGGATCTGCAAAATCAAGCTTAGCGACCCCGCCGAGCTCGATGAGTTGATGGATGCCGACGCCTACGCCGCTATCTGCGACTAATCTCTATTTTCTACCTTCGTACAATGTACGCTGTACAATGTACAAGAATCGGGCAGGGTGGGCAACCACCTGCCGCCTGATACCAAGTAAAGCCTTGCAAAGGTGCAGTACGGAGCCTCGCTCACTTCTCGCCCTCTGCAAGGCTTAGCTTCTTTTTAAGCTCGGGGTCCCCGTTTAACTCATTCGGTTTTACCCCATCCCTTTTACAAAAAAACATCCCTGCCAAGGGAAACGTACTTCGTATATCTCAATGATTACCGCTCAAACATCTTTTATTCCGCGCCACATCGGCCCCAACGAGGCAGACACCGCCGCCATGCTGGCCGCCATTGGTTTTGATTCCTTGGATGCCATGACGGATGCCATCGTTCCGGCAGACATTCGCCTCACCGCTCCTCTTGACTTGCCGGCACCCATGGCCGAGCAAGAGGCACTTGCCGCCTTGCAGGAAAAGCTGGCTGCCAACAAGCCCATGCGCAGCCTCATTGGTCAGGGCTACTACGGCACCTTCATGCCCGCTGTTATTCAGCGCAATGTGTACGAGAACCCCAGCTGGTACACGGCATACACCCCCTACCAGCCGGAAATCGCCCAGGGGCGTCTGGAGATGCTCATGAACTTCCAGACCATGATTTCCTCCCTCACCGGCCTGCCCATTGCCAATGCTTCCATGCTTGATGAAGGCACCGCCGCTGCCGAGGCCGTGCACCTGTGCGTCTCTGAGAAGCGCAAGAGCGACACCTTCTTTGTGGCCGACACCTGCTTCCCGCAGACAATCGACGTCATCCGTACTCGTTGCGAGACCACGGGCGTTAACCTGATTGTGGGCGATTGGAAGAGCTTTGACCCCGCCTCCGTGCCCACTCTGGCCGGTGTGCTCGTGCAGTACCCGGATAACGTGGGTGCCGTAGAGGATTACAGCGCCTTCTTTGAGAAATGCCACGCCGCTAAGGTTCTTTGCTGTGTTGCTGCCGACCTTCTGGCGCTCACCCTGCTCAAGGAGCCCGGTTCCTTCGGTGCCGATGTATGCGTAGGCACCACCCAGCGCTTCGGTATTCCCATGGGCTACGGTGGCCCCGCTGCTGCCTATATGTCTTGCACGGATGCCCTCAAGCGCAAGCTCCCCGGTCGTTACATCGGTAAGTCCATCGATCGCGACGGCAAGCCCGCTTATCGTCTTGCTTTGCAGACCCGCGAGCAGCACATCCGCCGCGAGAAGGCAACCTCCAACATCTGCACGGCTCAGGTGCTCACCGCCTTGCTTTGCACCTTCTATGCCATGTACCAAGGCCCCGAGGGCCTGCGCAACGTGGCTTGCACCGCCCACCGCTTGGCCGCCTCCTTTGCTGCCTCTGTAACAGCTGCAGGTTACAGCCTTGCCGCCGCCAACTTCTTTGATACCGTAGCCTTCTGCGCTCCCGGTAAGGCAGATGAATTGGTAGCCGCTGCTCTTACTGCCGGTTACAACATCCGCAAGGTCGATGCCGATACCGTTTCCGTCTCCTTCGACGAAACCACCACCGATTCCGACCTCGCCGCCATTTGCGCCGCCTTGCAGCTGCAGGTGTCTGCCGTTCCCGCTGCTCCCGTATGGGCTGCAGAATTTAACCGCAGCGCCGCCTTCTGCACCGAAACCTGCTTCAACTCCTTCCACTCCGAGACGGAGATGATGCGCTACATCCACACGCTGGAGTGCAAGGACCTCGCCCTCAACGAAGCCATGATTCCGCTGGGCTCCTGCACCATGAAGGCCAACTGCGCCGCCATCATGATGCCCATCACCTGGGCCGGTGTTACCCAGCTGCACCCCTTCGCCCCGGCAGACCAGTGCGAAGGCATGCGCGCCATGCTCGAGGAGCTCAAGCAATGGCTCGCCGTTGTTACCGGTTTCCACGGCGTTTCCTTGCAGCCCAACTCCGGTGCTGCCGGTGAGTTTGCCGGTCTTCTTACCATCCACCGCTACCAGGTAGCACAGGGCGAGGGCCACCGCAATGTGTGCCTTATCCCCAATTCCGCCCACGGCACCAACCCCGCCTCTGCCGCCATGGCCGGCTTTACCTGCGTTCCGGTTAAGTGCGACGATAAGGGTAACATCGATGCTGCCGACCTCAAGGCCCAGGCTGAGAAGCATCGCGACAACCTCGCTGCCCTCATGGTCACCTATCCCTCCACCCACGGTGTGTACGAGAGCGGCGTGGCCGACCTCTGCCGCATCGTTCACGAAAACGGCGGTCAGGTATACATGGACGGCGCCAACATGAATGCCCAGTGCGGTCTTACCAATCCCGGCACCATCGGTGCAGACGTGTGCCACCTCAACCTGCACAAAACATTTGCCATGCCCCACGGCGGTGGCGGCCCCGGTGTAGGCCCCATCTGCTGTGCCGAGCACCTCACCCCCTATCTGCCTGGCCACATTTGCGAGGACGGTCAGGTGCACAGCGCCGTTTCCTCTGCCGAGTACGGCTCTGCCGCCATCTGCCCGATTACGTGGATGTACCTCGCTATGATGGGGCACGAGGGCCTCAAGCGTGCCTCTCAAATGGCCATCCTTAATGCCAACTACATCGCCAAGCGCCTTGAGAACCACTTCCCGACTCTCTACTCCGGCGCCAACGGCCTTGTGGCTCACGAGTGCATTCTGGACACCACCATCATGCTCCGCAAGAGTCACCTCTCTGTAGACGATATGGCCAAGCGCCTCATGGACTACGGTTTCCACGCCCCCACCATGAGCTTCCCCGTGCACGATACCCTCATGGTTGAACCCACCGAGTCCGAAAGCAAGTACGAGCTCGATCGCTTCATCGATGCCATGATTGGTATCCACGGCGAGATGGAAGCCGTGGCCAACGGCTCCGTTCCCGCAGACGATAACGTGATGGTGAACGCCCCGCACACGGCTCTCGCCGTTACGGCCGACGAGTGGAACCACGCTTACACCCGCGCCCAAGCTGCATACCCCGCCGCTTGCCAGCGCCTGCATAAGTTCTGGCCGTCCTGCTCCCGCGTAGAAAACGCCTGGGGCGACCGCAACTTCTGCTGCACCTGCGATACCCTCGCCGAGCAGCAGTGCTAATCCTCTCCTTCTCCCCGCCGCACTCCACAGTGCGGCGGGGAAAGTTGAATGTTGGAGGTTGAATATTGAAAGTGTTGAGCAATCAACGCTTTTTTTGTGTGCTCTGGCGGTCCGGCAGTTGTGCTGATAAGTTTAAGTGTGTGTTTAGATTATCCTCTTTATATTGCTCCTTACTTGTGTTAGTATAGGTGTGCTATGAAAGAAATTGAACAACGACATGGACTTCACGAGTTGAATCTGCTTGTGAAAAAGCTGGATGATGAAGTCTCTCAATTCTTGATTAAGGGGGATTTGTATCGTTATGGTGCTCCTGGTGTGGCTGTGGATTTGACTACAGCTGAGCAGTGGTATCGTGAGGCTGCGGAAATGGGGGATTGGGAAGGAATGGAGGCGTTGGCGGATGTATTGGAATTGCGTGATAAATACGATGAGGCAAACCGATGGAGGAAGAGACTGGAGTTTGAAATGGCTGAATCTTGTTAGCCTGTCAGTATTAAATTTTGACGCGATAATCGGTACGTGTTGTACTGTTTACCCGCGAGCTTATAAGCTGAAAGACTTGTTTATGTTTTCGTGTGAACGCTACAAATAGCAATTTGTGGGGGTCATTGATGTGAGCGCAGCGAACGGAATTCAAGAGTCCGGAGGACGACAGACACATAGCCGGGGGCGTAAGCCCCCGGTATGGGGAAAAGAAAATCGGAGCCCCGAGGCGCCGGAGCGAACGCGACAGCAACGAGGGCCGACAGAAAGCGTGGCTCTTAACATGCCATGTGCACACATACGGAGCCGCCGCTCATGGCTTCGGGCTTACGCCCTCGCCGTTATCTGTCGGCCTTCCGCGTCTTCGGCTGCGCCTCAGGCGCTACAGGGCTCCATATCATTTTCATGCGTTACCGGGGGTTC
>CAJGCZ010000025.1 GCA_904501975.1 uncultured Akkermansia sp. | reverse complement strand
ACTCATGTTTTCCTTGCAATACCATAGATAATAAACGAACTACAACATGACGCAACCCTTTATGCCACCCCTCCGGGGTTCCAATTGATGGGTGGATAACCCGGGGTTCCGCCGCTAACGCGGCTCCACCCCGGTCTATTTTATATCGCCCCGAACGGGGCTCAGAATTTGGCTCGCTACGCTCGCGGGGTGGAGACGACAAATTGTAATTTGTGGAAGTACGAGGTACGAATTGGATTAACGATTTACAAGGTACAATTTTTAAGCTTGGCCCCTCCGGTCGCGGGGAGATAGCGATGCTCAAGCCACCGCTTTGGCTCCGCGCTTTAAGGAGCGGGCGGTAAGTTATGCTGAGCACTGCCTCCCCTCCTGCGGCGCAGCCGCCTAACTGAAAAATCGTACATTGTACATCGTAAATCGTACATCCAAAAAATTCTCGCGCCGGTGTTTACCGGCGCGAGGATTTTTTTGCATCACTTACTAATCACCTTCGTGTTGGGCGAGAGGCCGTACGTTTGCGGCTCGTACATAAGCTGGGCAGAGGCCGGGGGAGCCATGGCCTCGCCGGCGCGTTTAACGCGAGCGTAGTAGCTCATATTCAGCAGGTCTCTACCGGCCCAGCGGGTGCAGAAACCGCGCACGCGGTGGGCTTGGAACTCGCGGTTATCAAACCAAGAGCTCCAGGGGGTCCACTCCAAGCCGGCGGACTGCGAGGGAATCTCGGGGTTGATAGCCTCCATGTTTGAGGGCAGATAGTCTTCAAGCACAAAGTACTCCAAGTCTTTCTCCGCCTTAGCGCAGGTGAGGGTTACGCGCACCACATCGCCCACGTTAAACTCCGTGCAGGGGCGCCAGGCACCATCGTCGCCGCGTTTCTCGTATATGCGGGTCACCTGCAAGCCCTTCTCTACCACACCGGGGTATTCTGTTTGCTCGGGCTGAGCCTTGAACTTGACGTTCACATAGGTAGTGCCGGAAGTGGGAGTGATGGTGGTGGCAATTTCACCCAAGGTGGGGGTGGTGGCCGGAGTATAGGCCGTGGGGCCATTGCCCAAGGTGAGCTGCTGCCCGTTCTCCAGCGTTACGGTAGAGTTCGGATTACCGGCAGGGGTGAGGCGCAGGTACTCGTGCAGAGCAATCAGCATCCACCCGCCATCCCACGTGGTAGCATGGCGATAATCATGCCCTACCACGCGCATCCACTTGAGGAAGGAAGCGTGGCGTGCCTCGTTATCTTGGTGCATCTCGGCCAAGAAGTTCAGGCTGGCAGCAGAACGGTGGCTGCGGAACCAAGAGTAGTAGCAGAAACGCGGGTGGTAGACACCAAGCAGGATGTCGTCTCCGCCGTCGCGCTCAGTCTGCTGTGCCAAAGCACGGTTAAGCGCCTCGGTAATCAGGGAATCATCTTCCAGCGTGCGGGCAATGGCGTAGAGGATGTGCGGCGACATCGCCTTCCATTCTTTCTCCTTTTCGCGCATCTCCTTCAGGTACGCCGCCAAGTACTCGCGCAGGCGGCTCATGGTGTTCTCCGGCACGGCAAAGCCGTTATCCTGGGCAATGGTAAGCACCAAACCCGCATAGGCAGAAGCCCAGGGGCTGCTCATTTGATTGGAGCAGAAGGAGGAGGAAGGCCAGTAGCTCATGCCGCCATCCGACACTTGGCACTTCACCAGCCTATCAATGCCTTTCAGCACGGTTTCTCGGGCCTCGGCAGCGGGCACAGAGGCCATCACCGGGCTGAAGGGAGCCATGCGCTCGTGGAGCATCCACGGCAGCAGCGAGGTAGCATACCACTCTGTATTGCCATAGCCACGGCTCAGCGTAAGCTCCATGCACTCATTGAGGTGCAGCAGAGGATTGGCCGAAAGCTCAATCTCTACCTTACCACGGGTGGAGCTTGCCAGCTCGGGCGCAAGGAGCTTGCCCACCTGCACGGCTTCTGCCCCCTCGTTGAGCACAAGGCGGTGTGCCTCGCGCAGCACAGGAGCGGGGAATTTCACCTCAAAGCTACCCTCCACAGCATCGCTGCCGGCGGTGGAGCGGGCCTCCCAGCGCAGCTTGCGCTCGCCTTCCTCTACAGCCGTGTAGTCAAAGTAAAGAGTCGAGGTTGTTTTGGCTTGCAGCACAATCTGCTGCGGGGCCTCTGCCCCCTCCAATTGCACCGTCCAGGTACCTTCTGCCTCGGTATTATTGGTGATGGTAAGCGGCAGGCGCAGGCGGTCTCCCGTGCTCATGAAGAGCGGGGTGCCGGGTGTAATCATAACAGGCTGGTTAACGGTGAACTCCGACTCCGCATAGCCAAACTGCTTGCCATCCTTACCCAAGGCCACGGCATACACTTGGTAGGTGGTAAGGGTATCCGGCAGAGTTACGTTGACGGAGAAGTTGCCCTCTGCGTTCGTAGCCAAGGCCGGAGCCCAGACTGCAACAGGCACAAAGTTGGTGCGCAGGCGCGGGGTGGGTACATCGGCACCTTCCTCCTCCTCTTCCAGTAACCACGGCGGGATTTCACCTTCTGCCGTAGTATTCGCGGCTCTCTTCTTATAGGAAACAGCATTGCGGGCAAGGGTGGGGCGAGCCATGTCCCACGAGGCGCTTTCTGCAGCCATGGGAGCAGCACCTAAGCCGTCTCCTAAGGAACCATCGCCAAATTCATCATCGCACTCCATTTCTACGCACACTGCCTCTTCAACACAATCCGCTTGCGGCATGACGGCACCCAAAGTCTTAACAGCACCGGAGCCGGCTCTTGCCATCACCATCGGGCGGTGGCGAGAGGAGGAGTGGGAGGTATAGCATTTTTCTCCCTCACCCACGATATCTCCCTGCCAAATGCCATCCATCAGGCTCAGAATTTGCTTCTCATGCTTATGGTAAATAACCGGAGCCGGTATGCTGCTAAACTGCGGGTACATACCGGACACCCATACCTTGGTAAAGAAGGTGCCGGGGTTATCAATCCTGTGGCCGCCGCTTACGCTCAGCATGCCTTTATCCACCGCAAAGAGAGTAACCTCGGCATCCGGTATCGGTTTGCCATCCGGGCCCACAATGTGGCCGCTGAGGGTAATCTCTGCACCGGGAGCGGGGGATTGCTGCGGCATGCTCAACTGCACGGCCAGCTTGGTATCCACGCGCTCTACATCCGTGGGCACGGTGGTGTACTCCAAGCGCTCATATCGGCCATCTTCCGCCACAGGCAGCATAACAGCCACGTGCACCTCGCCGTACTCGTCGTCCTGCAAGGGGATTTCCCACGTGTTTTGGCCCTTCTTCACCTCCACAGCCGTAGCGGGGCGAATACCGGCCACGCTGTTTACCAGCACAGTGGCCTTACCTTCGTTTTCAAAGTGAGACTCCACCTTAATACAGCGGCCGGAGAGCGAGCTCTTAGCCGTGCGCGATTCCGTCTGCCGGCGCTGCGGGCGCTCAATCTCCCACGGGTGCACCGTAAGCCAGTCCACCAGCTCCAAGCCGGAGGCATCCTTACCACTCAGCTCTACCTTAACGTAGGCACCTTCTTTGAAGTTCTTCTCATTTTGCTTCCACACCTCGTACATACCCGTGGGCACGCCATTGAAGCAGTTGGCAGGCACATTAACCTCCCCCTGCCACACGAGGGTGGGCTCCGGGGTTATCACCATAATGCCATTGGGCAGCTTATTAATGGTGTCCTTTTGCGAGAACATACGCAGGCTCACGCTCTGGTCGCGATTCAAAATCTCATACTCAGCGTCTTCGGTGGTGGAGTAGAGCGTAATATCGCTCAACCCGTTGAGGCGGAACATGAAATCTGCCGGGTACAGCGCCGAGGATGTGGAGTTGATGTTCATGTACTCCTCGCGGTCGTTCTTAACACTGCCGGAAACGCGCAAGTGGCCTTGGCCCATCATGGCATTGTTGCGGTGCAAATAATCAAACTTAGCGGTGTACACAGCCTTGCCTTGGGCATCCAGCGTCAGCACCTCCTTCCACTGCTTATCTTTCAGGTGCGGAGTGGGGGCAGCCCCCTCGCCCTCCTTGGGTAAATTCAGGTAGTGGTGGTGGGTGTTTTCATAGCAGGAGAGGTCAAACTCTAGCTCTGCCGTTGCCCCGGCCAGTGGTACACCATTCAGGTCTTTGGCGGTGAGGGTGTAGGTAAACTCCTCCGGGCGCACTTTCTTCATGGTCAGCACACCTTCGGCAGAGAAAGCATCGCGGCGGAACTCCTGGCATTCCACAAACTCCTCGTCGCGGTACTTATTGCCGTCTGCCTGCACCGTCACACGGTAGGTACCCACCACATCTTCATCGCCCTCCGGCAGCTTAAAGCTGAAATCGTAAGCGCCGTACTCGTTCAATTTCAGCGTTTTTCGCATCAACTCCTTACGGTTGGGACGGCTCACAATGAGCTCCACACTCTTTACGTGCGGCATCGAGGGCACACCCAAGGGAGATACCTCGCGGAGCACGCCACGCAGGTTCACGGTTTCTCCGGGGCGGTAGAGGGAACGGTCCGTCACCATCATGATACGGCGGTCCGTATTCATGCGCGGTGAGGAATAATGGCGGCTTACCGTGCGGTAATCATCACCGCTGGCAAAAATGACATGCTGTTTACCGCTCAACAAGCTCTTGGAAGCAGGGGTTAACACCACACCATCCTTCAGCTCGGCCATCACTCTAGGCTCGGATCCGGTTACGTTGAGCAATTGGCCCTCGCTCAACGGGGTGCCGTCGGAAAGGCGGTTGGCCATCATAGCATTGCCTACCTCCACAAAGTTCAGGTCGGTCAGCTGCACGGCATACCACACTTCAAAATCGTAGAGTGTTTCATCCAGCTCCAACTCGCGCAAGAGGGCTCTCACGTTGGAATCGGCTTTTGTTTTGACGGAAATGAGGTACAAACCGGGGCCTGCCGTGCCGCCTTGCAGCTCATCCAAATCCACCAACACCTCTGCCGCCTTAACAGCACCAATTCCCTGCCCGGTGGTATCTAACACGCGCGGCTCGGTAAAGGAGACATTCTCCATCTCTGCACGCAGGGCTTTATAATTGGGGAGACTGCTCTTCAGTTGGCTCAAACGGCGCTGGTACGACTTGATTTGGTCTTTCGCATACTTCTCTGTTTCCAACCCCGCAGCCAAGCGCTTTTTGGTCAGCTGCATCAGGTAGTTAATTTCGGCATAGCTGCGCACGCTCTCCTCATTAATGCGATAGAGAGCGCTGCGGTATTGGGCAAAATTCTCTACCGAAAGGCGGGCTACACTAAGCTCTGTAGAGCAGTTGTTGATGCTCTCCATACGCAGCTTGTGCTCTCCCTTCAGCGGCAGCAGCATGGGAGAATCCGGCGTGGATAAGTAGCTCAGCTCAGGGGCGGCGGCGGCCAGTGTCATGCGGTGGCAGTGGTCGGTGGTTACAGGCTGCCCCAGCAGGGCTGCCGTGCCTTTCTTAATGGTGATATCCACCGTTAGCGGCAACGATTCCGCCCCCTCAATAGCCATGACGAAAGAATCGGTGTAAGGCAAATCATACGCTACGTTTGTGGGTGCATCATCGCTACCTTCCTTGCGCAAATACTGGGGTGCGCCCGCGCTTACCGCGTTTTCCGGCAAGGGCAACAGACGGAAGGTGATGGTTCTGTCTCCCACTGTAAGCACCTTGCTCAGGCCGTCTTCCGAGGCGACGGCAAGCGTACCGTTGTGGGCAATTTCCATGCTGCGGAAGATACCTTCCACATCCTTCTCGGCAACAGGCGATTCAAAGGCAATGGATGCCAGCATGAGGTCGCCCTGCTTGGCATCCCGCTCCACATAAACAGATACCCCCGTTGCAAGGTCCGTGTCCGGCACAAAGCTGCCATCCACAATACCACTCACAAAGCCGCTGTTTTCCTCGGCAATGCAGTACAATACCCAATCCTTGCCTTTATCCAAAGGCTCGGCAGGGGTAACAATCACGCGCCCGGGCACCACCAGCTCCGGGGAGAAAGCCTCCAGCCCCTTGATATCCTTGCTCAAGCCCAGCTTCTCCGGATGATTCAAATATCGGTGCAGCTCGTACTCCTCCAAATTTTTCACGCGCATCTCTGTCACCGTGGCGGGCACCACTTTGCCGAATTTGCCCGAGCTGTGGCTAATTCTCTGGCGGAACTCATAGCGCACCGCAGAATGAACGGAGAAAGCCAGCTGCTCTTTTGTGATTTCCGTTTTAGATTTTACACCCACGGCGCCGCCCGGTATACCGGACATAATGCTGACTGACGTCAACGGCTTGGGTTTAACGGAAAACTCAAAGCTGCTCGTCTTCATCTTCTTGCCGCTCAGGTATTTATCTGACCCGGGGCGGAAAGATAAGCGGTATTTGGTAGCCGTTGCAGTGCCGGTAACAAAGGTTAACTCCAAACAATCCTGGTCGCGCCAACGCGCTGTAGGTGTGTGCGCCGGGTCTCCTGTAATGTCAAACAAATTCAACCCGCGGTCTTCTGCCGGTAATTGCTCCATCCAACAATTCTCCACCACACCGGTAGACACCACCGGCTCAGTGAACTTGATGATTACGGAGTTATGGCCTTGTCTCACCTCTGCAGCCGTGCCAATGCCGGCGCTTAACGCCGCCACTACCAAGGCCGAGGCCTCTGCCAATCTTTTTTTCGATTTCATGGGCATTACTTTCTTGGGAATCATGGTTCTATACTAGCATGCACTATGGGAGACGCAAGCAAATAATGTGCCTGCGCAACCGCTGCGCGCATTTTTCTCGCTTTCATTTATGTTAATGCACTCACCTCGCCTTTCCGCGAGTTTTGTTGCATTTTTTTTGCGAACGTATGTGAGCGAAATTCTAGAGCCCCGTCTAGGGGCGATATATGGTAGCCCGGGGTGGAGCGGCTGCGCCGCGGAACCCCGGGTAGCGTAAACTGGAAATTGAGCCCGGAGCGACGGAGCGTTAGCGACGCAGCGTAGGCCGACATATAAAGGCGAGGACCGTAGCGAAGCGGAGCTCCGAGCCAAGGTGGATGCGCGTTGTATTGTGGTTGTGTCATTATGAAACAATGTGGCATTTTAAGCTACGCATTATGCCACCCCTCCGGGGTTCCAATTTATTTTTCATCTGTCCCGGGGTTTCGCCCCTGAACGGGGCTCCACCCCGGGCTACCATATATCGCCCCTCCGGGGCTTTTGAATTAGGTTGCGCCTTCGTCGAGATAGGTTAAGCTAGGCTCGCCTGAGGCTCAAAATGCATATTAACTTCTCACATCAAAAATACCAAAATCCGCTTGCTTTTGCCACCATGTTTTGTATAAAATGAGGTGTATGATGAAACTTTCCTGTCTCTTTGCCGGTTTTGCTGCGTGCTGTGCCTTTGCTGATTCTGCCACACCGAGTGCAGAAGCCCCCGCCGTGGCTCAAAATACCCCTCAAAACGCGCTGGAAGATGCCGAGCTTATACAGGCCCTGCAAGAGCATGCCATGAGCGTTTACAGGCGTTTACCGGCCATGGATAGGCTCTACGTGCATGGTGGCCCGGGCTTTTCGCGAGACACGGCGTGGGTGGTGGATGGCGCCGAGCTTTCTCAAGCCCCGGCGGCAGTGGTGCGCCTGATGTATTTTATTTATGGCGATGAAGAGCGCTTCCCCGTGATTGCGCTCGACCAAGACCGCCTCGAAATCGATGGTCGCATCTATCTTTACACCAACAACACCATCCTTTACCAAGGCAAGCCCTACAGCGTCGAGCAATGGGTGGATATTTCTGCCTATTGGCGAAAATAACCCCACCTCCGCTTACCACGGAAAGAAAACGGCGAGCATTAGCGAGCGAAATTCAAAGCCCCGGAGGGGCGATATATAATAGCCCGGGGTGGAGCCCCGCAGGGGCATAACCCCGGGTCATTCGTCTATATTATCAGAACCCCGGAGGGTGGCATAAAGGGTTGCGTTATATTCTCATTCGTAATTTTTATGTGTTGTCTAATAATAAAACATCTTTAAATATTAAAGCCTTGCATTATGTCACCCCTCCGGGGTTCCCCATTTTTTTCACCTTTCCCCGGGGTTCCGCCGTTTCACGGCTGCACCCCGGGCTATTTTATAGCGCCCCTCCGGGGCTTTCGGCTACACCTACGCCGTGATAAGCTATGCTCCACAACTACCTCAATTCTTCTTGTGGTATTGAATTAGAACTCAAAAACCCATTTTTCTCAAGGAAAAGCAAGAATTCATCCTGCATTGACTGTTTTTTATGATGCTCCTTTTGCCCCAAAATGTAGTTGATAACCGATTCTTTGCGTGATTCACTAACAGAAAAGGCACCATAACCGGCTTGCCATGAAAATTTAGAATATCGTGGGTTGATTCCTTTAATCCATCGACTACTATTGGCTTTTATCGCGCGAACAAAATCAGATAAACTTATAGTATGAGGTAAAGACGTTAAAATGTGAATATGGTCGGGTCTACCACCCACAACATAAGCAACACCGGATTGTGCACGTACAACTCCGCCTATGTAGCGAAACACTTCCGGTAAATCTGCTTCTTCGATTAACTCATTCGTATTTTTGATATGAAAAATGATATGGATGTATATATTTGAATAGGTGTCTTTCATAGCTGATTATACTCAAACTCTATCACACCATTTAATTAAGAACAAGAAAATTAATCCGTGTATATTAAAGAGCCAAGGCAATGCGGCGCAGGTGTTGCACCTGCGCCGCAGAGAAAAAATACGCTTTGATTTTCTTTAGTTTTGAGCGTGGTACTCTTGCAGGGTGCGCACGCCGGAAACCTTATTCTTGTTGTGAAGAATAGCGGCGGAGCAAGCCTTGGCAGAGGAGAGGTCCGTGGCATAGGAGACCTTGTTGTTGACGGTAGCGGCACGGATGGCCACTTCGTCTTCACGAGCATCGTGAGAGCCGGGAGTATTGACCACGAAGACAATATCACCGTTCTTGATGCGGTCCACAATGTTGGGGCGGCGACCCTCCAGCACCTTGTAAGCGCGTTCACACTCAATACCGTTTTGCAGCAGGTAAATCATGGTGCCCTTAGTGGCGCAAATATCGAAGCCGGCAGCGGCAATCTCCTGAGCGATGGGGAGAACGTGCTCCTTATCGCGATCGTTGACGGAGATGAATACCAAGCCCTTATCCGGGAGCGGATTGAAGGCGGAAATCTGGCTCTTCATGTAGGCCAATTCAGGGTCGATATCGATACCCATGACCTCACCGGTGGAGTGCATTTCCGGGCCGAGCACTACGTCAATGCCGGGGAAGCGGTTCCAAGGGAACACGGCCTCCTTGATGGTGTAGTAGGGCGGCACAACCTCCTTGGTGAAGCCGAGCTCGCTGAGCTTCATGCCGCTCATCACCTTGGCTGCCAACTTAGCCAGCGGCACGCCGATGGACTTGGAAACGAAGGGAACTGTGCGGGAAGCGCGCGGGTTTACCTCAATGACGTAGAGCTGCTCATCCTTGATGGCGAACTGGCAATTCATGAGGCCCTTCACGTTAAGCTTGGCAGCAAGCTCCTTGGCAGCGCGCATCATTTCGGCGTGCATGGAGTCGCTCACGCGGTTGGGCGGAATCATGCAGGCGGA
Source organism: uncultured Akkermansia sp. (assembly GCA_904501975.1). Taxonomy (GTDB): domain Bacteria; phylum Verrucomicrobiota; class Verrucomicrobiia; order Verrucomicrobiales; family Akkermansiaceae; genus Akkermansia. Next base: position 25,683 of record CAJGCZ010000025.1, on the reverse strand, counting down.
GTCACCGGAGTGAATACCGGCGGGCTCTACGTGCTGCATAATAGCACCTACCACGCTGGTCTCGCCGTCGGCAATCACATCGACGTCAATCTCCAAAGCATTCTGCAGGAAGCGGTCGACAAGCACAGGGCGCTCAGGAGAGGCATCCACAGCCTCTCGCATGTAGGTGCGCAGCTCTTGCTCATCGTACACAATCATCATGGCGCGGCCACCCAGCACGAAGGAGGGGCGAACAAGCACCGGGAAACCGATGCGCTGAGCCACGGCCACAGCCTCTTCCTCATTGGTGGCGGTGCCGGCTTCTGCCTGGCGCAGGCCGATTTCGTCCAACAGGGCGGAGAAGTACTTGCGGTCCTCTGCCAGCTCAATGCTGCGGGGGCTGGTGCCAATGATGGGCACACCGCGCTCTGCAAGGGCGGCTGCAAGGTTAAGCGGGGTTTGGCCGCCGAACTGCACGATAACACCGCAGGGCTGCTCTACATCGCAAATATTGAGCACATCCTCCAAGGTGAGCGGCTCAAAGTAGAGCTTATCAGAGGTATCGTAGTCAGTGGAAACCGTCTCGGGGTTAGAGTTCACCATGATGGTTTCGTAACCCAACTCCTTGAGGGCAAAGGAAGCGTGTACGCAGCAGTAGTCGAACTCAATACCCTGGCCAATGCGGTTGGGGCCACCACCAAGAATCATAATCTTCTTGCGGTCGCTGATGCGAGCCTCGTTCTGCAAGCCGTAGGTGGAGTAGTAGTAGGGGTTGCGAGCCACAAACTCACCACCGCAGGTATCTACCAAGTGGTAGGTGGGCACGATGCCCTGGGCCTTGCGCTCGGCGCGCACCTCGTCCTCCGTGCAACCACGGGCAAGAGCAATCTGGCGGTCAGAGAAACCGAGCTTCTTGGCCTGCAGCAGGTCGAGCTCTGCCAGCTTCATGCCGGCCTCGGCAAGCTCCTGCAGCTGGTCAATAAACCAGGGGTCAATCTGCGTAAGGTCATGAATCTCCTCAGCCGTGAAGCCGTTGACAAAGGCAGTCTGAATCCAGAAGATACGGTCAGCATTGGGCACGGAGAGCTTGGCGGCAATCTCTTGGCGGGTGGGGTTCTTGGGGTCTTTGGCATCAAACCCGAAGCCCCAGCGGCCTGTCTCCAGAGAGCGAAGGGCCTTTTGCAAGGATTCCTTAAAGGTGGTGCCAATGCTCATTACCTCGCCCACGCTCTTCATGGCGGTGGTCAGGCGCTCATCAGCCTTCTTGAACTTCTCGAAGGTGAAGCGGGGCACCTTACATACCACGTAGTCAATGGTCGGCTCAAAGGAGGCCGGTGTGGTGTGGGTGATGTCGTTGAGCAGCTCATCCAGCGTATAACCCACGGCCAACTTGGCAGAGAACTTAGCAATGGGGAAGCCGGTTGCTTTGGAGGCCAATGCAGAAGAACGGCTGACGCGCGGGTTCATCTCAATGATAACCTGGCGGCCGGTGCGGGGGCAGATAGCAAACTGAATGTTACTACCGCCGCTCTTGACGCCGATTTCGCGAATGATGGCGAAGGAGGCTTCCTTAAGGATGGCGTACTCGCGGGCATTGAGGGTCATGGCCGGAGCTACGGTGATGGAGTCACCGGTGTGCACGCCCATGGGGTCCAGGTTTTCGATGGAGCAGATGGTGATGCAGTTATCCTTGCTATCGCGCATTACCTCCATTTCAATTTCCTTCCAACCCAGCAAGGACTCTTCGATGAGTACCTCGTGCACGGGGGAAAGATCCAAACCACGGGAAACAATTTCCTCAAACTCGCCTCGGTTGTAAGCAATACCGCCACCGGTGCCACCCAAGGTGAAAGCGGGGCGAATAATCATCGGGTAATTGCCAATGACATTCTTGGCAATATCCCAAGCCTCGGTCATGTTGTGAGCCACGCCGGAGGCCGGTACGTCTAACCCGATCTTGAGCATGGCATCCTTGAAGCGCTGGCGGTCCTCACCCTTATCAATAGCATCTGCATCGGCACCAATCATGCGCACGCCGTACTTCTCAAGAATACCTTGGCGGTGCAATTCCATGGCTGCATTCAATGCCGTCTGGCCGCCCAGCGTGGGCAAAAGAGCGTCCGGTTTTTCACGAGCAATGATTTTCTCAATGTACTCAGGAGTCAGCGGTTCAATGTATGTGCGGGGTGCTGTCTCCGGGTCCGTCATGATAGTGGCGGGGTTGGAATTGACAAGCACTACCTCGTAGCCCTCTTCCTTCAAAGTTTTACAAGCCTGGGTGCCGGAGTAGTCAAACTCACACCCCTGCCCGATGATGATGGGGCCCGAACCGATGACCAATATCTTCTTGATAGACGTGTCTTTAGGCATGGTACAGTGTAAACTTGCAGATATATGCCATATATCCACCCAAAATGCAAGACTTTTTTACAAAAAAGTTATTTATAGGATGTTCTGTTACCTACAAAATCCACTCGTCTTCAGCAGCGGCAAGGAGTCCCGGCTCCTCATCGTCCGAAGCGGCAGAAGCTGAAAGATTGGCAAGATATTGCCCCTCAAACTTCTCCAAATACAAGTTGAGAGCAATTTTAATGAACTCCGAGCGGTTCATGTTGTTCTGTTCGCAAAGTTCATCCACATCCTGCATCAACTGTGCAGGCATGTGAATCAGCAAGGGATAGCTCTTCATCTTTGCGGAAGCGGGTTCGGCCCCCTCGTCAGCAGCATTATCGGGGAACATAATCGCCTTTTTTAGGTAATAAAGATTCCGGGTGAGCATACGCCTCGTGAATACGGCGTATTAACTCTTCTCTCTCCGTCGGGTTCTCCACACATTCGGCAGCCTGCAATTGCAAGGCACGAGAGGCGAGCACATCTTCCACCGTCCGGGCACGGCGCAGCATGATGGCAGACACGCCATTGAGATAACGGCTCTTGAGCGCTAATATACGCGGCCTGTTGCCGGGCAAAGCCTGCTCTAAATAGCGGTCGTAGCACGCCACAACGGCGTGGCGAGACATCACATAATCCTGCAATTCTACCTGCAACTGCTGCATTTGTTTTTCGGCGGCGCGGGTGGCGTGCCAGCCGCTTTCGTTCTGCGGGTCGGCCTCCTCCAACAACTGCTGCAACCACCCATTGTGCTTGCGGTGCGAATCCGGGTACAGCGCATAAGCCGCAGCCAGGTGCTCGGCTCGGCGGGCGGGCTCGATCTCTGCCGCTTTAAGAAGGCAGTGCACCTGCCATGCCGGCTCCAAGGATTTTACCACATCCGGCAGGCGGGTGAGCCCGCCGGTGAATCCGCCCAAGGCATGCCCCTTCTCATCCAGCAACAGCACAGTGGGAAACCCGCCTACCTCATATTGTTTTACCATGGCATTGTTTTGTGCCAACAGCTTTTCCGGCAGCCGGATGGTACGCGGTAAATCCACCTCAAGGTAAACAAACTTATCTGCCCCGTATTCTTCAAAGGCCGGGGTGTCCAGCACACGCCGGCGCAGCACATTGCAAAAATGACACCAGTCGGACCCCGTAAAATCCACCAAAACAGCCTTGTTTTCCTGAGCGGCTTTGGCCTTTGCAGCTTCAAAATCCGTCATCCACTCTGCTGCTTCTGCAGGTGCCCATGCGGCTACCGCTGCTACTGCTGCCATGAACCAATGTTTTATCATGCATGGCATTGTAACTAGCGCCGTATCATAAAACAAGAAAAAAAGTCCATATTCTCCCATTTTAATCATTTACACCCCTGCTAAGCCTACATAAAAATGTTGCTAGTCAAACCACGCTAAATCAATCACTTACATTTGCTACACCGCCACAATTCAGCATAATTACGCTTACTTTTCAAAACCCATCAGTATACATTCTCTGTCAATAGCATCTATAGATTTTTTGACTTTTTTATATACCTTGTGTTAAAATAAGAAGTTTTGTTAAAGTTTTTAGTTGATAGTCCCACAAATAGCAATTTGTGGGGCGCATTAATGTGAGCGTAGCGAACGGAATTTAAGAGCCCCGGCGAGGGGCGGAATATGGTAGCCCGGGGTGGAGCTGCGCAGCAGCGTAACCCCGGGAAAGAGGAAAATATATCTTGGAACCCCGTTAGGGGTGGCATAATGCGTGGCTTCAATATTTATGCTATTTATTGATAAAATACTGATAATGAAAGATATGCAATATAATGCCACCCTTTATGCCACCCCTCCGGGGTTCCAATTGATGGGTGTCTAACCCGGGGTTCCGCCGCTAACGCGGCTCCACCCCGGTCTATTTTATATCGCCCCTCAACCGGGGCTCCGAATTCGGCTCGCTGCGCTCGCGGTAAACTCGTCCTTCGGAATTCGTAACTCGTACTTCTACAAACTCCCATTTATCAACTAAAAACTTAAACAGAGCGAAATAAGAAATTTTGCTCAATTTTTCGGTTATTACCCGCGAGCGCAGGAGTACAAAACAGGCGACCCGCTGCATGGCAGGCCGCCTGTTTTGTGGTAAGATAACGTGCTGTTTTAAGCTTGCAACAGGGCGATGAGTTTATCAGCATGAGCCGTGGCACTCTGCAAGATAGCCTCGAGCTGCTGAGAATCCTGCCGCAGGTTGTAGGAAACAGAGCCTGTGTGCACAGTGCCGCCGTAGTTCATACCGGTGAATTGGCAAGCACCGCGCAGGAAATGGAAGAAATCATCCCAATTCATGCAGTCTGCCGGGGCCCCGGTGGTGTAGGAAAGCACCAAGGTTTTGCCTTTCAGCTTATCACCGGTGGAGCCGTGTGAGAAGCCATGCAGGAATACCTCCTCCATCCAACGGTGCATGAGAGAGGGCATAGAGAACCAGAACACGGGGAACTGCAACACGATGACGTCTGCCCACATCAGGTTCTGCTGCTCGGCCTCCACATCAATGGGCTTATGCGTATACAGGCGGTCCAGATACACCGTGCGACACTCCGGAAGTTTTTCTTCCAGAATGCTCATGATTGTCTTGTTGGCCACGGAGTCGTCCATGTCCGTGTGGCCGGATATAATGAGTATGTTTTTCATAAAATATATTGGTTACATGCTTTCTGCAAGAATTTCGCGTACTTCAGCGGTGGTGAGCTCAGGCTTGTAGCCACCGCGCAAAAGGAATGAGCCCTCGGCAATGCCATCCAGCATTTCTTCTGTAGTGCCCAGCTCGCGCAGGGAGAGCACAAGGCCAATCTCCTGCATCCACGCTTTCATGGCATCCAACCCGGCCAAGGCTGTCTCTTCGTCCGTCTTTCCTTCCGCAGACACACCCCATACATGAACGGCAAAACGCTTGAATTTAGGTAAACCGCAGGGGAGAATATGGCGGAAGTAAGGCAGTGTGACGGCGGCCAGGGTCATGCCATGAGTGGCATCGGTGTAGGCGCCAACGGATTGGCCCATCATGTGCACCATCCAGTCCGTTGTTTTACCTTTAGAGATGAGTGTATTCAGCGCCCAGGTAGCGGTCCACATGATATTGCTGCGAGCCTCGTAATCCTGCGGATTGGCGGCAGCAACGCGGGAAGCGGTGATGAGGGAGCGCATAAGCCCCTCGGCGATGTAGTCGCTCGTATTATCATCGGTGCCGGAGAGATACTGCTCAAGAATGTGCGACATGATGTCGAAACAGCCGGCCACCATCTGATAGCGTGGAAGCGTGAGGGTGAGCTCCGGGTTCAGAATGGAGAATCGCGGGTAAACACGGTCATCAAACACACGGCCTATTTTGCGCTTTGTGGCATGATTAGTGATAACGGAGCCGCCATTCATTTCACTGCCGGTGCCCGCCATGGTGAGCACGCAGCCTACGGGGATAACCGGATTACTCAGTGGCTCCATGCGCACGTAGTACTTTTCCCAAGCATCTTCCGGGCAGTGTGCGGCCACGGCCACGCCTTTGGCGTAGTCGCACACCGAGCCGCCGCCCACGGCCAAGATAAGATCTGCCTTACAGGCCCGAGCGCGGGCTACACCCTCTGCCAGCTTCTCTACTGTGGGGTTGGGCATCACGCCGGGATCCTCCGTGATGGTTTTACCCGCTGCCTGAAGAATGGAGATTATTTTATCGTAAAGCCCACTCTTTTTGATGGATTGCTTGCCGTAGGTCAGCAGTACAGAGGAACCATAGTTCTGCAGTTCCGTGGCTAAATTATCCAACGAATTCGGACCGAAATGCAGCTTCGTCGGGTTAGAGTAGGTGAATGTGCCGTTCATGGTGGGAAGGATAAAGTTTTTTTTCTGTTCTGTATTCTACCTCAGAGGGCATGGGAAAATCAATATTTTTCATTGCCATCCCACAAAAATCTGTATGTTGCTTTTATACACTTGCCAGGAGAAATGTTATGTGCTACTGTAGAAGGCGATGAAACTGAAGCACCTATTACCCGTGTTGTTGGCAGGAAGTTGCCTTGCAGAAACAGAAACTTTGGCGAATGCTGAAACCGTAGCTGCTCCCTCAGCAGACGCTGCCGCTGATGCAGCCGAAGCAAAGATGATGGAAGCTACCTTGAATGATTTTGCCCGTGCGGTCGCCTCCTCTTGCGTGCTTATGGAGAGTGTAACAGACCGCGCCTCTGCCGATGCCGTGGCCGATAAGGTTCATACTCGCCGCCAAATGATTGGGGAATATATATTTGCTTTGGATTATATCCCTGCCGATAAAATTGATAAGGCTCTGGCCGCGCATTCCGTATCGGAGGAGCGTTTTGCCAAGGCCATGACAGCCTTGAGAGAGAAACGCTTTTATGGCTCATTAGCCTTAGCCGCAGCTTGTGGCGGCACTCCCTTAGATGTAATGGAGAAGGCAGAAACCACCCCGGAGATTATTGCCAAAATAGGCCAACAATTGATGGCTGATGTGGAGGGCAAAATTTACGGCATAACCGGGGGTCCCGGATTAACGGAGGAGACAGCTTGGAAGATGGGCAATGATGCCGTCAACCTGAGCTATATTTCCACCATCATGGAGTCTATTCCCAGAGCTCAAAAGCTGGATGAAAAGATGGTGTACACCGAGGAGGGCCCCATCTACGCCCGATTTGTGTTTATGGCACCGTATGAGGGCAAGGCGTACGAACTGCAAATGTGGTTTGATGTAACTGAAATCTATAATGCTCAGAATACTGAAGAAGAGCCGATTGAGGAAGAAGATACGGAGGAAGTGGTGGTAGAAGAGGAAGATGAAGCACCTGCCACTGTGCTGGATGAGGACGAAATTGAGGAGATTGTACAACCTGCTGACCAGCCGCAGATTGAGGAGTGGGTGGAATACACCCCCGAGCAAAAGAAGGAGGCTGTGGAGATTTATGTAGACTTCAGCGAAACGATGCACATGATTCTTTGCAGTGTAAAGGACACCGCTAGTGCAGATTCTGCAGCCCCGATGGTGAAGCAGTTGGTTGATAACGCGAAGAGCATAGAGCCTATATTTCCGCAAATCTCTCAAATGGACGTGATTGAAAAGCTGGAAGAGCGCAATATCTCTCTCAATAAACTGAAAGAGGAGTTTAATCGACTGCTGGAGAACGATTTCTACAACAGCGAGCAGTTAAGAAACGCTTTTGATAATTAAGCATTATTTCTCTTGTAGAATTACTGAACGGGGCGCGGTTAGATTATCTGACCGCGCCCCGTTTATGAGTAACATTTGTGGGGCGCATTGATGTGAGCTCAGTGAATGGAATTTGGAGCTCCGGCGAGGGCGGCTGAGAACGACGATATTGGATGTTGAATATTGAAAGTGGAGTATACGCCAAGGTAATTTTATAGAGCATAGCGGCAAAAGATTCTTAAAAAGATTGCCACAAAGATTAACAGGTGGTATAATGCGCGCACTCGCAGGCGTATAAGCGCATGAATAAGGGATATCTCAGTGCATTTTTGGCTGCTACATTAGCATCAATGCTAATGGGTACGTTGTGCATTTTTGTGCGCGAATCGGGGTGCTCGGCTCAGTTGTGCTCGTTCTCTCGTTTCTCTATTGGTCTGCTGTGCATTGGGCTATATGCCTTGTGGGCTATTTTCCGCAAAACGGGGAGTATTTGCTTTTCCGGGAGAGCGTTTGTATCCGGCATTGGTATCAGCCTTTGTATTCTCTTTTACTTTCTAGCCATTAAGGAGACATCTGCGGGTATTGCGGCACTGTTGGCGGCCACGGGTCCTTTGTTTGCCGCCGTATGGGAGGCCCTGCTGGAACACCATTTGCCACCCAAGCGCGATGCCCTGCTGATTCTGACGGCCGGATTGGGTATTGTGCTGGTCTCTATGCTTGCAGGCCCGGCCACCGGCGGGCAAAATGATGCCCTGGGTATTTTGTACGGTTTGTGCAGCGGGTTATTTTACTCGGTGTATGTGGTGCTCAACCGTTTTATGCAGGCGGATATCTCGCTGCTGCAGCGCACCTTCTGGCAATCTGCCGCCGGGGCCTTAGTGCTGCTGGTGCCCTTGTTTTTCAGTAGCAATCCGTGGCTGCATTTAGACTCAGGCTGGCCGTGGTTGCTGGGTATTGGTCTTTGCCAGGGGGTGGCTGTGCTGGGATTAGTGGCGTATGCCATGCGCAAGCTCAGTTCGCTGGAGTTCGGTATTGTATCATGCCTAGACCCGATTGAGGCGGCTCTGATGGGATTTTTGTTTTATGCAGAGGTAATCAAAGCCGGGCAATGGTGCGGCTTTGCGCTGGTGTTGTCGGCCATTATGGCAAAATCTGTGCTGACTCGGCGGGATTCCCTGCAACCGGCAGCGGAGCAAAAGCCTGCTGCGGAGGACGATTACGAAGAAGAATATAACGAAGGTATTACATCATGAAATATACGGAACTTTGCCAAGCGATTCACCGGCACCACAATTTTGTGGTCATCTCACACTTCCGCCCGGATGGCGATGCCATTGGCTCCACACTGGCCTTAGGGCTTGCACTGCGAGCATTGGGCAAGAATGTACAAATGTGGAATGAAGACCCGGCGCCGAGCCGATTCAGCTTTTTGGAAGGTTCTCAGGATATCCTCCCCGTGCCCCCTGCCCTGCCGGAGGGAACGGATTGCTTTATTTGCGTGGATACGGCGGACAGCAAGCGCATAGGCGACGAGGCCATGAAACGCCTGCAAGAAGCGCCCTTCTCCGTCAATATTGATCACCATGCCTCCAATCTGCGCTATGCTCACCTGAATGTGGTGGAGGGCAACGCTGCGGCCTGCGGCTGCATGATTGCCGGTATTATTGCCGAGTTGGGTGTTACCTTAACTCAGCCCATGGCGGCGGCGCTGTATGCCGCTATCAGCACCGATACAGGCTCCTTCCAGTTTAGCAGCACCACGCCGGAGGTAATGCGCCTTGTTGCGGATTTGATGGAAACCGGGCTGGATGTAGGCGATATCAACAAACGCATTTGGATGGAGAGCCCCCTCACGGTTTACGCCATGCAGAAGGAGGTGCTCAACAACATGGTGATTGAGGCCGAGGGCGCTCTCTCTCACTACTCTCTGCCCGCCGGTAAAAAAGCCGAGCTGGGGGTGGGTATGGAAGATAGCAAGGATTTGGTGGATTACATCCGCTGCTGGAAGGGCGTGAAGGTTAGCGCTATTTTTGAAGATTTGGAAGATGGCCGTATTCGCGTTTCCCTGCGCTCCAAGGAGCCCGCTATTAATGTAGGTGCCATTGCCGGCGAGCACGGCGGTGGCGGGCACGCTATGGCCTCCGGTATTCGCATGGCAGGCTCCTTAGAAGAATGCCGCGAGAAGGTGCTCAATTCCCTCCGCCGCGAACTGAATAAATTATCATGAATACTCCCCTGCCCTGCCCCACAGATGCCCCCTGCGGTGTTCTGCTGGTAGATAAAGATCCCGGTTTTACCTCGCACAATGCCGTGGCTCTGTGCCGGCGCATTCTTGGTACCAAAAAGGTGGGCCACTGCGGCACGCTGGACCCTATGGCTACAGGCATGCTTATTGTGGTGATTGGTAAAGCCACTAAGGTGCAAGACCTCCTCATGTGCGAGGATAAGGTGTACACGGCTACCATGAAGCTGGGCATCGAAACCAATAGCCAAGATGCCGATGGTGAGGTGGTGGCGGTGAAGTCGACAGAAGGGGTGACCGAAGAAAAAATCCGCGAGGCTTTTGAGCATTTTCATGGTGCGTTTGATCAAGTGCCCCCCATGTTCTCGGCTGTAAAAATTAATGGTGTACCCTGCTACAAGCTCGCTCGTAAGGGTAAGGAGGTGGAGCGCAAAGCACGCCATGTTCAGGTGCTCGATTACGAAATTACCCGCATCGATTTGGATGCGGCTGAGGTTGATTTTACTGTTCATTGCAGTAAGGGTTTTTATGTGCGCACCTATGCTCACGACCTCGGTCAACGCATCGGCTGCGGTGCTCACCTGACAGCTCTGCGCCGCATTCGCTCCGGGCATTTTGATATTACAGAAGCTGTGGATGTCCCCACCTTGAAAGCTGCCGGACGTGATGAACTTTTGCAGCGTTTACTGCCCTTGGAAAAGGTGTTGAAAGACCGTAATTTAGATTCGTAATACTTTCATAATGAATATATACCACTCATTTACACAATTAAAAAAACTGTCAGCCCCGGTGCACTGGGCTATCGGCTTTTTTGATGGTGTTCATGAGGGTCATCGCCGCGTTATTCAGTCGGCAAACACCCCCGGAGCCATGCGCGGTGTACTCACATTTGTGCCGCACCCAATGGCCCTTTTAAGGCCGAATTCCGCCCCGCTGCTGCTGACTCCTCAAGCGGAATTAAAGCACCGCTTGCTGGCCGATTTAGGGGTGGAGGTGCTCTTAGAATTGCCCTTTACCAAAGAGCTGGCAGCCTTGTCGCCGGAGGTATTTATTGAGCAACTGTGCAACGCTTGCACGGTAGCCGGTATCTCTGTAGGAGACAACTGGCACTTCGGTAAAGGCGGTGTCGGTAATGCCGATTTTATTAAAAAAGAAGCCGCCAAACGCGGCTTCCGTGCCTGCATTTCAGACATGCTGATGATGGAGAAAGACACTGTTTGCTCTACCAGAATTCGCGCCCTCTTGGGGGAAGGAAACATGGATAAAACAACCCAAATGTTGGGGCGTCCCTTCTCTATTTTCGGCACTGTAGAGCATGGCCAAAAGCTTGCTCGCAAGCTCGGTTTCCCTACTGCCAACATTGCCTTGCCTGCCTCAGCCGCCCTTCCCTGCCCCGGCGTTTACAGCGTTTCGGCTACCATTAAAGGGCAGCTCTGCCACGGTATTGCCAATGTGGGATTGCGCCCCACAATTCAGGAAAACATCAAAATTACCCGCTTAGAAGCCCACTTTACGGACTGGAATAACGGCGATTTTTATGGCGAATCTATCGAGGTTTTTCTTCATTCCTTCATCAGAAAAGAGCAAAAATTTAGCTCAATTGAAGCCCTAAAAGCTCAAATTGAAGAAGACCTTAATCACTTGAAACACTGACATTTTTAAGCCATTGTGACCCTTTTACCCTTCAGAAAACCTGAGCTGAATGATGCAGAATTGGTACGCTCCTGCACCGCGGCAACATATTGCAGTGACTTATCTTTCAGCAATTTATACCTCTTAAAAGAGAAGTACGGAACGGAAATTTTGTTCCACATGGAACATTTAATACGCCGTTTCACAGGTAGCGGAAGACTACAAGGATATACCTTTCCGGTTGGTGGTAAGAGCGAAACCATTGACGCCTGTTTGCGCGCGATTGAAGCAGATGCTGTTGAAAGAGGAGCTCCCTTAAAGTATTGTTTATTGACCGAAAAACAAGCGAACTACCTCTACGAATACTACGGGAAACGCGCACAATTCACCAGCGACAACGGTGATGCGGACTACTTATACAAGAGAGAAAACCTGGCAGATTTGCCGGGCACACTTTACCACAAAAAACGCAATCATATTAGCCGTTTTTTGCGCACCTGCCCTACTGCGCGCTTTGAGGCATTAACTCAGGAAAACGCAAAGGATGCTTTATGGGTGGCAGAACAATGGTTGCATGCGCAAGAAGATAATGCCGGATTGGAGCATGAGTTCCGCGCCATCAATCATGCCATCAACCAAATGGAAATTCTGCAACTGTGCGGTGGCATTGTATACGTGGAACAGCAGCCGGTAAGCATGGCTATCGCTTCTCTCATTAATCCTAGGGTTGCAGATATTCATTACGAAAAATGTATTCCCGCCATGCGCGATGCGTACCCCTATATTAATAGAGAGCTGGCTCGTTACCTTGATGTCGATTTTATTAATCGTGAGGAAGACCTCAACATGGAGGGATTGAGGCAAGCCAAGCTCTCCTACCACCCGGATTTAATATTAAAGAAAATGAAAGCAGAAATTTATGTTAACTGAAATTCTCACACCTACTCATTGTGCCAGTTGTAAACTGTGCTGCAATTTTCACCGCAGCTCTGCATGGGAAACTCCCGCACTAGATGCAGAGCTTATTTATTTGTTGCAGGAAGACGGTGTGCCGTTAGAAAAACGCGCAGACGGAAGCACATCATTCTATCTCCATTTTTGCACGGACTCAGAAGACGAGGTTGCAAACTGTCCGATGCTCGATACAAAGTCCGGCTGCATTCTCCCGCGAGAGATGCGTCCGTTTGAATGTAGAATTTGGCCGCTGCGTCTCATGAGAAAATCCGGACGACTCGTCATTGGTCTTTACCAAGGTTGTCCTTCACTCACCGACGAACGAAAAGAACGCCTTGTTCATTTTGCCACCGGAGAACTCTTACCGCGTATGCTGGAGCATGCAAAAAGATATCCCCACAGTGTTCGAGAGTACGATGAGGGCTATTCTGTCATCTGGACGGAATAATTAATTGTTCCACGTGGAACAATTTTTCACTTCAAAATTTCATTTCAATCCGTACCTTATATCGGAATTTTCGATTGAGGTGCGGATTTTTCATATATACTACTTACGGCGATTTTTAGACTTTTTAGCCGCTTTTTTGGGTGTCGATTTGGGTGGAGATACCTTCTCAGGTTCGGGCCCATACTGCATAGGCACCGGCGGAGGCAGTAGCATGGTTGTTGGGAGTGCTTCTGCTTCTGCTACTTTCTTCCAGAAGTTATCATCATCGGGATATATTGCTGCACCAGCTGCCAATGTGGCCATGCGGCAGGCCTCGCGAGCGCGATGCCAGGGAGTGACAAATTCCGGTCCTTGTGCCAATACTTTATCCCGTGTATCTTCAAACTTTTCAAACGCTTGATTGGCTAATTCCAGAGATTTCTGTGCATATTTAATATTATTCTGCGCTACACGCGCGCGCGCATACAAGGCAGCTTGTAAACAGTCGCGAACCAGCAGCACAGCCTCATCATTCGGCAGTGGCGGATTGGGCGTTGCCGCATTGAAAGCTGCTTTAATTTCACCAAGAGTTGGCGGCGTTGCGCGGAGAATCAGCACACGCAAAGGCAGGGTATTTGCCTCCCACCGATGCAGCACAACGGCACCGGCAGAGAGTGCTGATTGATTCACCGGAACCGCATTCATAGCACGCCGAGTGGCCAATGCTTCCTCCTCTCGGCGGGCACTCCACAAGGCCGTTGACTCGTATAGGCGAGCTATCATTTTCTGCTTGTTCTGCTCCTCCTTAATCTCTGATTTTGAGGCATTTTTGACAGCTAATTGAAGATACGGTACTGCCTCTTTAACCAGCCCTTTACGGTACAATAAATGGCCGTAGACGAGCTGCGGCATGGGGTGCTGCGGTATGTCTCCGGCAGCCTTTTGAGCGGCCTTTAAGGCCCCTTCTGAGAGCTCAGGAGCCGCTTCTTCTATATAGGCGCGCACGTAGTGAGCAAGCGCATTTTCCGGCTGCTCCTGCACCAATTTTTCGGCCATTTCCAGGGCGCGTGCCTGGTGTTTATTGGCGCGGTTTAAGACATCATAGCCCACCTCACAGCAGTGGTGCAGCATGATTGCCCAGAGTGCTGAAAAGGTATCTCTGCGGTATTTGGAGGCGCGGGCATCAAAGTCCTGCGCAGCGCCTTCCACATCGCCGCCCATCAATTTAAGAAAGGTATTAAGGTAAAAAAGCTCAACCGGGGTGCAGGGAACTTTACCCAAATGTTCCATTAAAATCATGCGGTTTGCATCCTTGGTGCCGCGCTCAGGCGCGGCCAACATCATTCCGCAATATGCCATCAGATGACGATTATCCGTGGCTTCTCCCAGCTCAATAGCCTTGGCAAAATGCACGCAGGCAGACTCCTCCCATCCCAATATCAGGTCTGTAAAACCGGCTTCAATCAGCTGCTTGACCTCCGGATTTTTGGCAGATAAAGGGAGCGAAACAGCAGGGCAGGGCAGGGGAGTTGTGCCCTGGTTTGCTGCATTATTTTCATGTGCAGCAACGGCTGCTGCGGAGAAAACCACAGCAGCCGTTGCCTGAATAATGATGTGTTCCACGTGGAACATAGGCTTGTTTTACATGCGTTCCGGCATCTCGATACCGAACAATCCCATACCCTGTTTAAGCACTCGGGCGGTCAACTCGCAGAGGGCCAAGCGGGTCTCACGAACGGAGCCTTCGCTCTTAAGAACGGGGCAAGCTTCGTAGAAACTATGGAAGGCGCGAGCGAGGTCGTAGAGGTACGCAGCCAGCAGATTCGGGCGGCAGTCATCCAGTGTGGAGGGCACCACCTCTGCATAGCGAACCAGCATACGAGCGAGGTTAATCTCGGCATCCTCACTAATCGCAAGCTCTTGAGTAGGAACATAATCCGCATCAATCTTACGGAAGATAGAGCGCACGCGAACGTAGGAGTTCTGGAGGTACGGGGCCGTATCACCGGAGAGGGAAAGCATCTTATCCCAGTCGAAAATATAGTCGCTCATGCGGTTCTGAGAAAGCTCTGCAAACTTGATGGCACCCACACCCACGATGCGGGCCACGCGTGCTTTCTCATCCTCCGGCATGTCGGGGCTCTTCTCTTCCACCACGCGAGCAGCGCGCGTTACAGCCTCGTCAATCACGTCCTGCAAGCTCACGGTATCACCGCTGCGGGTCTTGAACGGACGGCGGTCTTTACCCAGGATAGAACCGAAGGCAACGTGGCGGAAATCGCCCGTTACACCGCGCATACGCTCGATATCAAAAATCTGCTTGAAGTGCTTTTCCTGCGGGGCGCCCACCACGTACCAAATGGAGTCGGCATTGAAGTGCTCGGTGCGGTAGTCAAGCGTGGCAAGATCCGTCGTGGCGTACAGGAAGCCGCCGTCGGCCTTACGAATGATGGCCGGCACAGGAACCCACTCGCCGTTCTTCTGCACGAGGAAGGGGTCGTTCTGGGGCTTATGGAAGCCATCGGAGAAGACGCAGACAGCGCCGTCACTTTCGCTGGCAATCCCCTTGGCCAACAAGTCTTCCACCAACGGGGCAAGGGCATCGTTGTATGCGGACTCACCCAGCCAGTAATCGAAGCTGATATCGAGCTGGGAGTAAATCTTCTCCAGACCGGTCTTCGTTACCTCGATGCAGCGTTTCCAAATGGAGAGGTTTTCCTCGTCGCCGCTCTGCAATTTAACAAGCTCCACCTTACAAACAGGCAGCAGGTTTTCGTCCTCCTTGCACATGGAGTTCACCTGCTTATAGACGTCGAGCAAGGCCTCGATAGGATCCTTCTCCAGGTCCTCCTGCTTGAGGATGTTCTTCCATCCCCAAAGAATCATACCGAACTGCGTACCCCAGTCGCCAATGTGATTATCCGTAACCACCTTGTGGCCCATAAAGCGAGCCAAGCGGGCCAGTGTATCACCAATGATAGTGGAACGAATATGGCCCACGTGCATGGGCTTAGCTACGTTCGGGGCAGAGAAGTCAATCACCAGGCTCTTGGGCTGCTCTGTAAGGGCAACTCCCAAGCGCTCATCGGTAAGCATGGCTGCAGCCTTGGCTGCAAAAAATTCCGGCTTAATACGGAAGTTGATGAAGCCGGGGCCGGCAATCTCAAGCGTAGCCGACTCGCAATCACTCATGGCTTCAACCAACTGAGTAGCCAAGGCACGCGGGTTAGTCTTCACCTGCTTAGCCAACACCATGGCAGCATTGCTCTGGTAGTCGCCGAAGCGCAAATCCTGAGAGGGTGTTACAGCGGGGCAGAATCCCTCAGGAAGAGCATCACCCAGCACGTTTTTCAACGCGCTCAATAATTGTTCTGAAAGTTGTTGTGGTATCGTCATGTGCGGCTTCTTTATACACCCTAAAGGCCGTTTTGTCAATGATAATCAAATACCCCATATATTTCTCAACACAAACCACAGCAAGGTTACCACGACAAAGCCGCAGAGCAGCCGGCGGTGCCATCTGCAGCCCTGCCAATCCCGGCCACCGCAAAAGGCCTTATACCCCCACCGCAGGTACTCTACAAGTAAAATAAGAGCCACTGCCGGCAGCAATGGTTGGTACCTGCAAGCGGCCACCGCATCCCCCTCCAATAAGCAACACACAGCGCGTGTTCCACCGCATCCGGGGCAGGCTATCCCTGTCCATTCTCTGAACCAACAACCGGGGGAGAGCTCCTTTACCCATGTGGCTACAAAGGCAGGAAAACATGCCACCAGTAGCAAGACGACAGCTATCAATATAACCGTGGCTTGTTGCCATACTCTACCCTTGTGTTGCGGCGGGGCAGGGGGGAGCGGCGGTAGTTTGTCTCGCTTCATAAAAAAAGAAAAGCCGCTGTGCCGTCAGTGGTGATGAGAGCCACGATCCCTCAACTTTAGGTGGGTGCGAAGCCGAAGGTGTCTGAGGTATCCATATAGGACGGAACATTACCTTCTTTTAAGCTTTAATGCCCCTTATTATATAACAACGGTTCGGGCCTATTTGTCCACGCGTCACGAACACAGCAGCCGGAAATGTATATAGCACATTCGGCGCTCAAAACGCAAGAAAAAAAGCTACTTGTTACATAATAACATTGTTCCACATAGAACACTTTTTGTTCTACTTACAAAGATGTCGAGAATTACAGCGCGCTAATTAATTATTATCTATTAATAATCAATCAATTAAACCACGCATAATAAAATCACGTCCCATCGGTATCAGCTCTTCGTGCACAAACTTTCTTTCCTTGGGCATGAAGTAGCCGGGCACCATCAAATCGGGTCCACCTGTTAACCTTGGTGTAATAATTTGCACCCATTCATTAATGAGTCCCTCTTGCAGGAAGGTGCGCAGCAAATTGCCGCCGCATTCCAGCATCAGATTCACCACTCCCTGCTGTTCGTAGAGGGAATGGAGCATAGCCTTCAAATCGCCCACATTCTCACGAATGAGGGTACGCTCTGCATCTTTATCCGTAAACACCTTCGCACCGTCGGGCAGGGTAGAAGCATCGCGGGTCATCACCACACGCCAAGGTTGTTTTTTAACGGCAGGCACCTCGCGGTAGGGGTGGCGTATGGTGAGCGCCGGGTTATCCATGCGCAGTGTTTGGCCGCCCACCAAAATAGCATCGCTCTCCAAGCGCATTTGGTGGGCAAAACGCACGGATTCATCGCAGCTAAGCCACTTGAGCCCGGCGCGGGTCATGCGGCCATCCATCGTGCAAGCCACCTTTGCCGTTACCCACGGGCGCTTGTGCTGCACAGCAAAGGCCCAAGAGCGCAGCATGAGCTCACACGCACGCGCAGAGCACTCACTGCGCACCCTGATTCCATGCGCCTCCAAAATAGCATCTGCACGCCCTCTATGGCGCTCATCCGGGTCTACAGCACCATATACCACTCTTTTAATACCGGCCTCAATAATAGCCTCTGTGCAGGGCGGGGTTTTGCCATGAGAAGAGCAGGGCTCCAGCGTTACATATATTGTGGCTCCTTTAAGCTCTTCTTCATTACCGCGCAATTTTGCGTTCAGAATAGCTCTGCGCTCTGCATGCGCCTCGCCCGCTACCTCATGCCATCCCTCGCCCAGCAACTTCCCGTTCTTAACGATAACTGCGCCTACAGGCGGATTAGGGCTGGTGGTGCCTAATCCGTGGTGGGCTATCTCCAATGCGCGTGACATCCAGAGCTGATCCTGATTGAGATGGTGCGTGTCGTTCATTTGTTATATTGTATCATTGAGTTTTTCTCTGTCAAGCTACGGATACCCCCGCTTGCATGGTTACTTCTTTTCCCTCCATGATTGAATATCTAAGAATTTATATATAAAAATTCATCATCATATACCCTGTGAATAACTCCAATAAGTGTTATTGCTTGTTATATATCAAACTTTTAGAAAGTTACCCACCTGTTAACAAGTATGCGTATAAATAGAGAGAAGAACCAATAAATAATTATTCACAACATTATTAACAAACTTATTCACATACTTATTAACAAATATTGTGAATAAGTTTATATTTTACTGGCTGTTAATCTTCAAGATTCAAAAATTCCTTAAAGAATACCACCGGAGCCATCACCGGGATAGCCAGGTTATACAAAGCCGTACCGGGAATATCCACCACCACAAAATCGGCAGCAGCGAGCGATTGGCGCAAGAACAAAGGCTCGGATTCCTGCGTTAAACGGGCAAGAGTAGGGGAAGAGCCTTGAGAGTCAATATGGGCAATAATGCGGTGTTGGCGAGCCCCGGGCAGGGTAGTGATTAAAGTGGAGTCACCGGAATACTGTTGTACCTCATTAGCCAAATCATGAACATGAGCATAGCCATTCTCTAAGCGCAGGGTAGCAGCTGTACCGGCAGAGATAGGCAGGTAGCACAAGCTGTTTTTATCTTGTGTAACAGTGTAAGTGGGCTCGTTGCCGTCCGTCAGAAGAATGGAATCGTGCACCGCCGGGTATGAGATGGAAAACTCCTTCAGCGGGGCAGCCAAATACCACCGCGAGCCCTTGCTTACCAGGGATAACTCATCTTTATTCAGCCGGCAACCTTCGTAGCGGGATTGCGCCTCGCGTATATTTTTGTTGGTTTGCATGTAGGCGCAAGAGGAGCACAGCACCGAGGAAAGAATAGCAAGGAGGCAGAGCTTGTTCATGCACGTTAGTATAGCATAAATTAACGCATGATAAAGAAGAAATATTGCAGATTTTTGAATAGCCTGCTTTCAAAATCCGGCATGTCGTTTACTTTATTCTTTCTCTTGGCGCGGCACTATGCTAAGATGTGAGCCAAGATGAGACCGGTCGTTTACCAGCTTTTTGTGCGCCACTTTTCCAATTTTACGGAGGGCGGAGAGCCGTGGGGAAGTAAAGAAAGAAATGGGTGCGGCACCTTTGCCGGTATTACAGATGCCGCGTTAGAGTCCCTCGCCCGCATGGGGGTTACCCATGTGTGGTTCACCGGCGTGCTGCGCCATGCCACGCAAACGGAGTACCCCGGCATGCCCGCCTCTCCGCCCGCCGTGGTTAAAGGAATAGCCGGCAGCCCTTACGCCGTGACAGATTATTACGATGTGGACCCAGACTTGGCCACCGAGCCTGAGCGTCGCATGGAGGAATTCCGTGCCTTGCTGAACCGCTGCCGCAGTTGGGGAATGGTGCCGATGATAGATTTTATCCCCAATCATGTCTCACGCTGCTACCACTCCACCCACCGGGCAGACGGGGGATTCGGCGCCACAGATAACAAGAGCTGTTTTTTTGAGCGCGATAATTCCTTCTACTATCTGGAGCCGCAGCAGAGCAACCACCGCATGGTGCTGCCCGGCGGAGAATGGGAAGCCGAGCGTGGCTGTGGCCGTGTTACCGGTAATAATGCCGCCACTTGGGAGCCCTCGGTATACGATTGGTATGAAACCATCAAACTCAACTACGGCAGCGACTATCGCCACGGCTGCCATGTGGCGGAGCACTTGCCGGGAATTTTGGCCCCGGAGCATGCCGTGCCCCGCACCTGGCGATTGATGGACGACATCATCGCCTATTGGCAAGAGCTGGGCGTGGGTGGTTTTCGCTGCGATATGGCGCACATGGTACCCATGCCCTTTTGGCGCTGGGTTATCTGCAATGCCCGCTTGAGGGATAGCTGCGTCTTCTTTATGGCCGAGGCGTATAACGACCACATGAAACTCTGCGAGGGAGATGCCGGAGAGAGCTTGCTGCACTGCGGATTCAGCGGCGTGTACGATGGTGAGGCTTACAATGCCGCTCGCTCTATTTTTGAAGGCTCTGTTTGGGCTAATGATATGGACACCCACAACCGCCCGGAGTCGCCCCTCTTTTACCACGGTGTGCGCTACTTGGAGAATCATGATGAACCCCGCTTAGCTGCCCCCCAATATTGGGCAGGGCAGGGGGAAGCCGCCGCCCGTGCGCTCATGGTGGCGCACTATGCTTCATCCGCCGGGCCGGTGCTGGTGTATAACGGTCAAGAGGTGCTGGAGCGAGCTGAAGGCCCCGGTGGCTTTGGGGGCGATAATGGTCGCACCTCCATTTTTGATTACACCAACCTGCCGCGCTTCCAGCGCTGGAGCAACGGCGGCGCATACGATGGCGCCCGCCTTACCCCGCAGGAAACTGAGCTGCGCCATTTCATGCAGCAATTATTGCCGCAGTTGCAGCACCCCGCCCTCAGTGGGGGCTCGTTCTATGGGCTCAACTGGGCTAACGGGCAAACCCCCGGTTTCGGTAGACGCGCCGGAGAAACAGCATCCGGCCACCGCATGTACGCCTTCTTGCGCCATAACAAGCAAGCTCGCTCCACCGTGCTCGGGGTATGCAACCTCGATTGCACCACGGATGCCGCCACCCACGTGCATATTCCCCACAACGCCTTGGAGTGGGCCGGCATCAAAGCCAAATCATGCAGCTTCCGCAATATGTTGAATCCGCAAGCCCCGCTTATCGAATGCTCGGTAGAGGAGCTTGCTCAACCCGGCTTACCCCTCAATGTGCCGGCCGGCAGCGCCTTGTTGTTAGAAATCATTTAGCCCCCTCCGCACAACTAACGAACCGCGATACGTTTTATGAAATACACACACTACCTCCTCTTAGCACTCTGTAGCCTGTTGCCCGTAGCCGCAGGGGCCGATGCACCCGCCGCATCCACCCGTTCTGTCCTGAGTCCGCAAGAATCCGGGTACCCGGAGAAAGTGGTGCAGCTGCATGTTTCTCCGGAAGGCAAGGAAAGCCTGCGCACCCCCGTGGCACGCTACAAAAATGCCGAGGGGCGCACCGTTGACCTGGTGGGAGCCATTCACTTGGCCGATGCCCGTTACTACAAAGCCCTCAACCGTTCCTTTGCCAAGTATGATAAAATGCTGTACGAAATGCTGGACGGCGAAGATATGCCCGAGATGATTCGCATCTCTCGCAAAATGGAAAAAGGAACCGCCACCCCGGAGGAAATCCAACGCTTTAACAATTACCAGAATAGCAGAACCTCTTCTACCCCCGGCAAAATGCTGGGCGGCTACTATGCCTATATGGCAAAAGTAATGCACTTGTCCCTCCAATCGGAGGTGGTGGATTACGGTTTGGAAAACTGGGTGCATGCCGATATGACCTCCGACGAATTTGCTGCCGCCATGGCAGAGCGTGGTGAGTCTTGGTATACCCTCGTGTTTGATACGCTGAAAGAAAACGGCTCCTCCCACAGCAACTCGAGCATCCTCTCCGGTTTCGATGCCAAGGAAATGCGCCGTATGGTTTGCCGCCAGTTGGCTGATTCGGCAGAGGGTTCTCGCTCCGAATCGCGCGCTATTATCATCTCTCGCAATGAAAAATGTTTCCAAGTGCTGGACCGCGTTTTAGCCGAGCACCCGGAGGCACGCCGCCTCTGTATTTTTTACGGCGCTATGCACTTGCGCGATATGCACCGCCGCCTGCTGGACCGCGGATTTGAGTTGCAAGGCGTGCAGTGGATTACCGCCGTTAGGGTTGATTAACACCCCCGCTTTGTATGCCCGATTTTTTTAGAAAAATTATCGGAAAAGAATTGACAAAAACTTAAAATCTGTTTACAAGAGCCGCAACGGCATAGAGTGTGCCGCTGCCGTTCTCCTCGCAATGAAGTCATTTTCTCTCACACTAACAGTTTTATCGCTCTGCGCAGTGGTGCTCAGTACCACCTCCTGCTTAGGGCCTCAAATTTCTCCTGAGCTGGCGGCCAAGATTGATGCTGCCGAAGAAGAAGTGGAGAAAACCCGTGTATACGAGGAACCGCCCCACCTGCCCGGCACCTACGAGTACTTTGTAACTCACCATGATTACCCCACCACCATGGAGATTTTCAGGGATGAGCAGCTCTTGGCTCAAGCCGGCGGCAGAAGCCCCATCTACATTTGCTTAGAGCAGCAGCGTGGCCGCCTTTATGTAAATGACCGCGTGGCCGCAGACTGGCCCGTCTCCACCGGTATCGATGAATTCCCCACCAAAACCGGCACCTACCGCGTTATTGAGAAGAAAGAGGACTACGCCTCCAACCTCTATGGCAATATTAAAGATGCCAACGGTAAGGTCGTAAAACGCAATGCCACGGCAGAGGTGGATCCCATCCCCGAGGGGGGCTCATTTGTAGGTTCTCCCATGCCTTATTGGCACCGCCTCACCTGGGCCGGTTTGGGTATGCACGTGGGTAAGGTAAAGGCCGGTAAGCGCCTTTCTCATGGGTGCATTCGCACCCCCAAAGAAATGGCTAAAGAGCTGTTCGGCATCACCACCTTCCGCACCAAGGTGCACATTGTGGATGAGCTGGAGGATTGCTACCCCGCCAGAAATGCCCTGCTTAACGGCGTGGGCTACCAAGAGGCCGTGCGCCGTTTCAAGGCTGCTGAGGCCAAATTAGCCAAGCTGCAAGAGCAGGCGGAAGAAGAAATTGCTGCCCAGCTGCGCGCCAAGGGTAAAAAGGTGCCCGCCAAGAAGCCCAAAAAGAAAGAGCCTAAGCAAGAAGAACCTAAAAAGGTAGAGATCGTGGCCCCCAAACCGCAACCCCAATCGGTCATGAAGATTCGCTCCGTGCAAAGCGTCATGCCCGGCCGCGCCCGCGAGAGCGTTCCCTTTACCTCCATGCCCCTCCCGCGTTAATGGCGGCTGTTAGCGCTTCTCTGCTTTTTTGCTGCTCAATGGGGCGCGGATAGATATTGACATCCGGCATAGGTGTGCTACACTGTAGTGTACCTCATTCTATGCAGCGCACATATCTTCCACTCTTGATAGCAAGCATGCTCTTGGTGTTGCCCGGGTGTCAGCAAACCTCGTGGGAACTCTCGGAGTCACAAGAATATACCCTGGAATATTTGGAAAACCGGCTGGCTTTGTTAGAAGAAGCCGCGCCCGAAGCTCCGCAGGATATGGTGCTCAACACATACGAGCATTACATATCACACAAGGGCTACCCGCTGCGTATGTCGATTTTCCACCGCGATGAGCTGATGGCTGCCGCCTCTGCAGAAAATGCGCGCATCGTCATTTGTCTGGATCAGCAGCGCGGGCGCCTCTATGTAGATGGTGCCGTAGCGGCAGATTGGCCCGTCTCTACCGGGGTGGAAGGGCGCGCCACAACCCCGGGCGATTACTCCGTGCTGGAGAAAAAGAAGCAGTACGCCTCTAACCGCTTTGGCCGCATTAAAGATAAGCAAGGCAACACCGTGGTGTCCGAGGCGGATTCGCGCCTGCATACCACGCCCGAGGGCATGATTTGGGAGGGCTCGCCCATGCCCAATTGGATGCGCCTAACGGATTACGGCATGGGCATGCACACCGGAGAAGTGCAGATTGGCCAAACCTTGTCGCACGGCTGTATTCGCATGCCGGATTATATTGCCAAGCGCTTGTTCGATATCGTGGAGGTTGGCTTCCCGGTCACCATAACGTACGATTTGGAGCCGGAGTTCCCCCTGCGTGAGGTTCTGGTGCAATACGCCCCGTACAACTCTTGGTATTTAGCCAAAGAGAAAGTGCTGGGTATGATAGAAAAAATAAAAACACCCGCAGCCCCCGCAGAGCCTGCACTCCATGAGTGATTTCAAGTGTTTTTTAACTTTATGACTCAACTATCAAGTTTTGGCACAATCGCCAGTTCAAATATATTTGCGGATGCAGATAAATTTCATAGAGAAATGAAATTGTTTGCATTGAGAAATAGAATCAAGAAGTAAATTATATTGCTTCAGCGCACATGTAGTGTGCGCTGAAGCCTACCCTCCCAAAAAATCTATGCTTTCAGAATTGGATGAGAATATTTTTCATGAAATGGCCAGCAAATCAAAACGTCGGTCTCGTCTTAAGTTGTTTACAGGAGACAGTCTTATAGAGGAGCTCAATGCGATGAATTTTGAAGAAGCAACACCTCTGGACGTAGCCATTGATTATGAAAATTGGAATATGCTCCGGCTATTCATGCAATTCCATATCAGAGAAGAAAACATTGTAAAAGCAATCGGAGAACTACTTTCTCACTATTGGCACACAGGCTCTAGCACCGTGGATCAATTAATCTTTCAGCTCATTATAAAGAAAGGTCATTTAAGCAAGGAAGACTGCATCTTTTTGGTTGAAAGAGCCTTCGATGGAAATGCTTGGCCTTTTGTTGCTCCTTTATGGCACTGTAGTGATTTGCCGCAACATAGAGTGGAACAGTTTTTTCATTGGCGGGTAGCAGACTATCCCCTTTTGAGAACAGCGTTGTCTGCTCTTCTTACTAAGGTAAAGGAATCCTGCGTATTCGGCGAATCTATCTTTATTTACTCTGATGATAAATTAAGAATTAGGGAATCAGAGTGTTTTCGTACCAATGAGAAAAAACTTTTATCTTTCATTTACCGGAGGAGAAAAATAGTTGTAAGAAGCATGAAAAAAAGTGTATATAGGAACCATATTACTTACAGATTAATTAAAGGCTTAATGTACATGTATTAAGCAGGTTCCCTTTCTCTGAAAAGAGCAAAAAGTCCTTTTTAAGCACCCTCTCGTGAGTGCATGTTTTCCTTATATCATTCTGTACCCTCTGACATCCATTCATTTTTTTGCGCGATATGTAGCATAGAGAGGACGTTTTTTGTCCCCCGTCGGTATATGGAGATGCCGACGGGGGAGGAGTTAGCGGATGTGGGTAGACGGCTCGATTTTAGTCGGAAGAGCGGTCGTCATCATTGCCTTTTTTTCCGGAGGGCTTTGAGGAAATAAGACAGTCGGCGCACTTCGTAACGCACTGCAACGGAAAGAGTCAAATAAAACGCAAATCTCATTGACAGATAAGGGACAATGATTGATTTTTGAAAGTAAACAAAACAAGGTGGTTTTGAGGATATTTTGCGAATGTAAGTAATTGATAAATATATGTTTGAGTAGCAACTTTTTATAGAGAGAGCAAGGATGCAGAGGGTAACTTCACGACGATTCATTGCAGCTACGACCACATGGGCCCCCACGCAGCCCGTAGCCACGCGCCCGCTGGCCATCCAAAAGGACGGCACCTGGTACACCTACGGCCTCGACCTCACCAAGAACGTATGCGAAGTGTTCGGCTCCACCCCGCGAGCGCAGCGAGGCGAATTCTGAGCCCCCGCATGGGGGCGGTAGCGTAGTAGCCCGGTGCGTCAGCACCGGGTATCCTGATGGTGAACGATTGGAGCCCCGGCGAGGGGCGGCAGAAAGCTGTTGTTGGGTGTATGAGCTTCATTGAAAAACAAAGTTTTATGTATACTCTTATTCGGTGGCAAAAGACAATACCGTTCACTCGTTCTCTGCCGCCCCTCACCGGGGCTCCAATACTGTT
>CAJGCZ010000024.1 GCA_904501975.1 uncultured Akkermansia sp. | reverse complement strand
GGCGGGGCGGTGAAGGTGGTGCGGGTGAAGCCAATGGGGCTAGCGCTCTGGGTGAAGGTGAAATCGGAGGTAGGAGACACGCCCTCGGAATCGAGGGCACCGTTGGTTGTGTTGTTATTTATTTTTATCATTATTGAATCCACAAGCGGTTAATGACGCTTGAGTAACCCAATAGTGTAGGCATAAAAGCGGCTTTGTCCAACATTCTCTACCTTCCGCAAGCACTTTGCACGATGTGACAATGTACCCCACACCGTCATCGGTGAGTTCTTAACCTTATCCGCGGGATTTTGTGGGGGCATACGCCTAAATATCGCGGGGGAAGGGGCTTTCCGCTTGACAAATGTTGGCATGGCGGTGTAATTTATACCTACACAAACTGATAGTTTATTATGTGCGACGAAAAAACATTGATTCTTTTTAAGCCGGATTGCGTGCGCAAGAACCTGTCCGGTGTGATTTTGCAGCGTCTGTTGGCAGAGGGATTCCACCTGCGCGGCATGAAGATGATGCAGCTGGACGACGCAATCCTGCGTGAGCACTACGGCCACATCATTGACCTTGTGATTGATGGCGAGCCCCTGTTCCCGAAGCTTTCCGCATTCATGCAGACCAGCCCCGTTGTGGCTCTCGTGCTGTCCGGCCCCGGTGTTGTCACCCGCGTGCGCACCATCCTTGGGCCCACCAACTCCATGAAGGCTGATAAGGGCACCATCCGTGGTGATTTCGGCACCAATAGCATGCTCAACATTTGCCATGCCTCCGATTCTCCTGAAAGTGCAGAGGCTGAGGTGAAGCGCTTCTTCAAGCCGGAGGAACTCTTCGACAACGTATTCTAAGCAAATACTCTCATTTTTATCTCATGGGAGCAGCCTGCCGTAGAGGTGAGACTGCTCCCTTTTATTTTGATTTTCTGAACTCTGAATATGAAAAAACAGCTCTTTTCTTTGCTGGCTGCATTGCCCTTGGTAGGGCAGGCTGCGGACTCCATGAGTATTCAACTGACCGGGCTTAATGCGCATGTGCGTTTGGTTGAGGGGGAACAGGTTGCGCCCGAAAATGAATGCCAGGTGCTGCAAATGCGCGGCTGGCGAGGAGAGCGCGTGACGGCTCAGTTTGTGGGGCTGATTCAGGGTTCCGCCTCCCACCAATGGGGGGTGACTGTGGAGGCCACATGTGAGCTGAGCGCTGCAAGTGGTGGTGGGAGGATTGCGGCTGCCCCCAAGGCGGTTTCTTATGTGCGTGCTCACAATAAAAAGGTGGCAGATGTGGTGTATACGCCGGAGTTTGCCATGAGTGCTCAACCGCAGCTTTACTTATTGCAGGTGGATATTCCGGAGACGGCGCTTCCCGGGCTGTACCGTGGGGAACTGGTGGTGACAACGACCGGGGCAGAGGCTGGGCGGATTCCGGTAGAGCTGGTGGTGGAGAATGGCGTGTTGCCTAAGCCCGGCGAGTGGCATTTTCACCTAGATTTATGGCAGCACCCGCAGAGCATTGCCCGCGTGCATGGGGTTAAGCCGTGGAGTAAGGAGCATTTTGCCGCTATGCGCACGTATATGCAGATGCTGGCGGATGCGGGGCAAAAAGTGATTACCTGCACCCTGTTGGATGAAGCCTGGAACGGGCAGACGCACGATGATTTCCCCTCCAACATTGAGTGGATTAAGGGGGCAGATGGCACATGGCGCTATGATTTCTCTGCTTTTGATGCTTGGGTGGATTTCATGATGAATGATATTGGTATTACGGAGCAAATCTCATGCTACACTATGGTGCCTTGGCACATGAAGGTGCGCTATTGGGATGAAGCCACCTGCCAATACAAGCATATTAAGCTGGAGGTGAATAAACCTGTGTGGGAAGAGACTTGGGGGCCGTTCCTTACCGCCTTCCGGGCCCATTTGCAGCAAAAAGGATGGCTGGAGAAAACCTGCATTGCCTTAGATGAGCGCCCGGACCACATGGCCCGCGCCGCCAAAAGCATGGTGGACAAATATGCCCCGGAGCTGCGTATCGTTTCTGCCGTGGATAAACCTTCTGCCTTTACGCGCGAGGTGTATAACCTTTCCCCCATCATTACGCATGCCGGTACGGTGATGGGCGACCTGCTGGCCGAGCGCAAGGAGCAGGGGAAAAAGACCACCATTTACGTGTGCTTGCACCCGCAAAAACCCAATACCTTCACGTTCTCTCCCCCTGCAGAGGCGGAGTGGATTGGATTCTTTGTGGCGGCTAATCATTTGGATGGCTTCCTGCGCTGGGCATATAACTCGTGGAATGAATCTCCCACCCAATGTACGGACTTCGGCAAATGGCCTTCTGGTGATTGTTTCTTGGTGTACCCCGGTGGTGCAGAGCGCGGATGCTTGAGCTCCATTCGCTTTGAGCGCCTGCGCGATGGTATTGAGGCGGCGGAGAAAATCCGTATCTTGCGTGAGCGTGCCGCAGAACTCGATACTCCTGAGGCTCAGGCGGCTATAGATGCCTTCAATCGTGGGCTTTCTGCCCTCTTTACCGTTGCCCGCAGCAAGGGGAACTCCCATGCAGACGATATCGTGCGCGCCCGAAAGCTTATTTCTGAAACAACTGAAAAAATGTTCCGTTTGTAACTTGCACGGCAACAACGTGTTGTAAAGCGCTCGGAATAATCCGCAATGCTGCTGCGTATTTTGCGCAGTGGCGTTGCGGAAAATTTTGCTCCAATTGTAGGGTGTTTATATAAAATAACTTATGTTTGTGTCGGAATAATCCGCAATACAACTGCGGAAAATACGCATTAGTGTTGCAAATTGTGTGATTGTGCTTGACAAAGCAACGCATAAACGCCAGAATAGGGGTGAGTTATGGCAGAAACTACATATTATACACGCACGGCAGCAGGCTGGGTAAAATACATGTCTGCACACTTTCCCTGTGTTTTGCTGACAGGGGCCAGGCAAGTGGGTAAATCCACCTTGCTGGAGGAGGTATTGCCGGCAGGTATGAATTATGTGACGCTGGATGACTATACGCTTGCAGAGGAAGCGCGGCGAGACCCGATAGGCTTTTTGAGTGCGCATGAGGCGCCTTTGTTTATAGACGAGGTACAATATGCCCCGGAGCTGTTTCGGGCTATAAAGATGCGGGTGGATGCAGCTAAGCGCAACGGCATGTACTGGATGACGGGGTCTCAGCATTTTCAATTGATGGAGGGCGTGAGCGAGAGCCTGGCCGGGCGCGTAGGTATTATAGACCTTTACAGCATGTCTCAGCGTGAGTGTCTAGGGCTGGGCGAGGCTGCGGCCCCCTTGTTTTCACCGGATACGTTATCAGACTACGCTGCCGGTGTTTCTGCCTGCGACATGCATGAGCTTTACCGCCGGATATGGCGCGGGGGCTACCCGGTTTTGAGCAAAGATACAGAGCTGGAGCCGCGTGTTTTGTTTGAATCATACGTGCGCACTTATTTGGAGCGAGACGTTAATCAACTGACGCAGGTAGAGAACCGCGCTTCATTCATTAAGCTGATGCGCTCTGCTGCAGCCCGTACCGGGCAGCAGCTGGTGTATAGCGACTTAGCTCGCGATGCAGAGGTGTCGCCTAATACAGCGAAGGCGTGGATTTCCATCATGGAAACCACAGGAATTGTCTCCTTACTGTATCCGTACTCCACGAATTCCATCAAGCGGCTTACCAAGACCCCGAAACTCTATTTCATGGACACAGGGCTTTGCTCGTGGTTGGCGGGGTGGAATGACCCCGTCTCCCTCATGAACAGTCCCTTTGCCGGCGCTATTCTGGAGACCTATGTGTACGGGCAGCTGATGCGCAGTTTTTGCCATAACGGGCTGCGTCCGCAGCTCTATTTCTTCCGCGATGCCAGGGGAACGGCAGAGGTGGATTTTCTGCTCATGCAGAACGGCGGCATTTATCCCATGGAGGTGAAGCGTAGCAGCTCCCCTTCGGCGGCAGATTTGAAGCACGCTGCTAAAATCCCTACCGGTATGTTTGAGTTGCGGCCCGGTATTGTGTTCTGCACAGCCGAGCGCATGTACGGTTTAGAGCATGGAGGCACTGCCTTTCCCATATCCATGCTTTGAATCAGCCGGTTGAAAAAAATGTTCCGCTTGTAATGCTCGTAGCTAGAATGTGTTATAAAGCGAACGGAATAATCCGCAATGGTGCTGCGTATTTTACGCAGTAATATTGCGGATTATTCCGAGTGTTTTTTATAGGCTTGATAGTCAGATGATGACACGGTGTCAATGTTATTACTCTGCCGGTGTTACATCATCGTGTTCCTGCTCCACGAATCCGGGGCCGCTGGGACCGGAACGCTCTTCGAGGATGTTAGCGAGGTCGATAGCGCCATAATACAGTGCATTTTTAATGCGCTGGAGGTGGCGGCGGATAGGAAGGGTGTTTGTGGACGCATCGGCATCGTAGTATTTCAGCAGATTGATGTGTGAGTAGATGCTTTCACCATCCAAATCATGCAGGGTTTTGGCTAATGCCAAAGCAGACGCCGTGTCGCGAACCTGCGGCAGCTCTTTCTGCAACACCTGCACGTAGCGGTACGTTTTTTGCTGAGACTGCTGCGTGCGCCACCGGCGCCAAGCTTCTTTTTCCGCCGGGCTTAGCTCCAAATTGGCGGTTGTTCCTTTTCCCTTGACGGAGTAGAGCAGAATTTTAAGCGCCGTGGATTCGTAACAATTTACCTTGCACAGTTTCTCCTCTGCTGCTTGAATTTGCAGGAATAAGTTGAGAGCTTGTTCTAAATAGCTGAGATGGTTCCCTAAAGGATGCCAGAGCGGGGCAGGGGCTGCTCTCCATTCACGCAAAAGCCCGGCGGCTGCATTGGCTGAGGCTGTATCGTGCACAGACTCTAAGATGCGTAATCTTTCTTGATAGCTTGTTTCGAATTTTGCACGCTCGGTGTGGTATTCCTCTTCCGTTGGCACATAGCGGCCATCGGTAAAATCAATCCACATAGCATAATGGTACAGTTTGCCGTTGAGCAGCACGCGTATGGGGGTGCGTTCGTACAAACGGCCTTGGAAAAAGCCTTCTTCCGTGGTATAGCTGCCGTTCATCTCGAATCGGTAATCCGGGAAGAGAATAATCAGGGGGAGTTGAATCTCCTGCAGGTCATTATTTAACGCTATGAGCGTTTTTGCCGGTATGTTCCAAGCCGTTTCTTTAGTGAAGCCGGGGCCTCCGGTAAAACTGCGGTGCTCTTCGCGGGGGGAGAGTGCCAGGGCCTCGCGAATGAGGCGCTCAATTTCCCGCGCCGCTTCCGGGGTAAGCTCCTGTGGTTCATAGGCGTCGTACTCATGTGCCAGTATTTTTGCCAGCGGCGCAGAGCCATAATAACGGGTGGCTTTGAGTCGTTCTTGTTCTTGCAGGATGAGCGGATTCATGTCCTCGTTTCGCTCGAGGTCATAGTCTATGGAGCGGTGCAAAAAAATGTGGGCAATGCCGTGCATGTCATTCAAAAAATCAGCTGCAACATCGGCAGAGGCTTTATCCTGCGCATTGTTTAGCCGTCTCAGTATTTCCTGATGAATGGCTTGTAAGGCTCGCTCCCGGTCCGGTTTCGTTAATTCTTTATCGGTCTCGTAAACGTAATCAAGCGGTTGTGTATCCAATTTATCGTAAAGGAGGTCATGCATGCGCGCCTCCGCAAGTTCGGCCGGCTCTGTTTCTGCTGGTGGCCTGCTTACCAGAATTTGCTTGAGCTCAAAGTATCTCTGCCTATGCTGTTGCAGTATGGCGGTGGCAGCTTGGGCGCTTTCCGGGGTGCAGACCCCTTCCAGCATGGTAATCCAATCTTCCATCAGGGCAGAGAACTCGGCAATAGCTTGCCGTGCTTCCTCAGCAGAAACGCGCTTGTAACAACCGGTAACATCCTCCCACATTTCCACATGGTGGAGTTTCCCGCGGTGCGGCAGCTCGAGGCTGTAGATACGGTAAATGTGGGTCTCTGTATGCTCAACTCGGCTTCGCAGTAAGGTGGATGATGTGGCATCTTCTAAGCCAATGAGCCTGTACGGTTGGAAAAGGTGGGTGAAGATATATTCTGCTCGCTGAGCGTGGGGCTTTTCGGTTGTGATTAACCACGCTGTCTCTCTGCTGAGGCCTGGGCCTCCGCTCACTCCCTTTTTTACCACGTCCGGCAATAAGGAGTAGGCGAGTTGAAGGCGCTCTGCGAGCTCTGATTCGATTTGCGGCGTAACCGGAGAAGGGGAGATGCCTCTTGATGGATTGCCCACCATGGCATTGGCTAATGCCTGAGAACCATAAAAGTAGTTTTGTTCCACTCGCTCCTTGCTTGCCTCATAGGCTGCATAGAGGTCGGAAATATCCTCAGGGCAGTTATCCTCCATGCTATCGAGCTTGGTATACAGCGATATGTAATGTTTTGCCGTAGCATCGGCACCTGCTTGGTCGTGCACCCCGTTGAGTAGTGTGGTTATCTGCTGCAAGAGGGCTGCATATTCACCGGCCGGATTCTGTGCGGCTACCGCCGCCATTACCCCCGGCTCTTCAGCCGTAAGGGGGGCACAAAGCATCAGTAAGGGGAGTATACGCAGATTCATAACATTCGCATTATAGCAGTTTGGCCTTTTATGGTAAAGCAATAAAAAATTGCACATTCTTTCATCGCATGCCCAAAACTTCTGTTTTTACTTGCCGTGGCTGTGGCAAATATGGTAACATGATGGTATGATATATCGAGCCTTGATAACTCTGTTGATGTGCGGGCTTGCCTGCGCAAAGGAAAGCTTTGAGAAATGCCCCACCGGGGCAGTGAGCGAGTTGAAAACCGAGTACGGCGCACTAACCGCAGCGGCCGGGCATGCCGAGGTGCTGGGTAAATTAGCCCGTACCGGTAAAAAGACTCTCCACATCATGGGTGGTAAAGACCGCGAGGTGCAATTAAGTTTTGCGCAACCCTTACAGAAGGCAAGCGTGCTGAGCTTTTGGATGGAGCGCTGGACGAAGGCTAACCCTTTTGATTTTAAACTGTTGGCTGATACTCCGAATGGCGAGGTGCAGCTGCTGCACCTTAAAAATATGGCTGTGAAGGGGTACACCAAGCATGTGCAGGTAGCGTTGCCGGCTGGTACCACCGGAATCCGCCTGCTGAGCACCACGGCAGAGAAGGGCGGTGTGCTGGTGGATGATATGCTGCTGGATTCGGAGACCATGGTGGTGAAAGAGGTGCAGCTGGAGAATCCCGGTGCCTACCCCATGCTTAAGCGGGCTCCTATCAACCCGGTGATGCGCTACAAAATCACCACCGTGGGTGCCGCAGACCCCGTGCAGGTGCAGAAAGTGCATTTACGCGTGAGCCCGGCAGATGCCATTGAGGAGGTGACACTGCGTACCGGTAATGCAGATGGTACCTCCTTCCGCAACAGTGTGGTATTAGGGAAGGGCAAACCGGATGCTGAGGGAACCGTGCGTTTTGAATGCGAAGGCGCGCTGCAGACCGGCGAAAATATTTTGTGGGTGGATGCCACTCCTTCTGCCGCCTCTAAGGTTGGCACCGAGGTTACCTTTGCCAATCTGGGTATCAGCATTGATGGCAAGCGCAGAGCCGAGAAAACACCGCGCGTGAAGCAGCGCATTGGCTACTTTCTTGCCATGCCGGGTGAGCAGGTGGTGAACCCTGTGCGCGGAGGCGAGACCCGCGCTTGTGTGAGCTTCCGTATTCCCGGCCTGATTCGCACGCAAGAGGGTACGCTTATCGGCTGTTTTGATGCCCGCTATCGCAACAAAAATGACCTGTGTGAGGATATTGATGTAGCCATGGTGCGCTCTGAGGACGGCGGCCAAACCTGGAGCCTACCCACTGTGAACATGGATGCCGGCCCCGGGGCTGATAACGGTTGCGGCGACCCCTGCATTCTGCAAGATACCACCACCGGTCGCATTTGGATGCAGGCGCTGGCCTGCCACTTTAATCGAGGGGCCAGCATTCGATGCTCTTCTACAGGAACCGACCCCGCCAAGACCGGCCAATGGGAGATGGTATACAGTGATGACGACGGTAAGACTTGGAGCGACATTGTGAACGTGACCAAGCAAATCAAAAAGGATGAGTGGACCCTCATTCTTGCCGGCCCCGGCTGCGGTATTTGCACCCGCAAAGGGGTACTCGTTTTTCCCGCCCAGATTTGGGACACCAAGAAAAAAGAGCCCAGCCAAAGCACCATTTGCTATTCAGAGGATAACGGCAAAACATGGCATTATGGCGAGGGTGTGCCCTTCCGCTCCTCTGAGTGCCAAGTGGTAGAGCTCAACGACGGTTCGCTCATGCTCACCTGCCGCAACGAGCAGCGCTCCGGTAAGCGTGCAATTTTCACCACAAAGGACTTTGGTAAAACATGGAAGGAGCATTCTACCCATCTCAAAGCTTTGCAGGATTGCACCTGCCAAGCCTCCCTTGTGGCGGTGGATTCTCCCAAGTATGGCCGCCTGTTGCTCTACTCGCACCCCAATTCTCCTGTGCGTTTCCGCAATACCATGACCCTCCGCGCCTCCCGCGACGAAGGTAAAACCTGGAACAAGGGCTACGTCTACGATACGCGCGAATGTTGGGGCTACTCCTGCATTGCTATGGTAGATGACGACCATGTGGGCATCATCTACGAGTCCACCCATGTCAGCGAGTCCAGCGATATGCACGGCATCGGGTTCATCATTGTGCCGCTGAAAGAAATTGCGGAATGAGCGATTTGGTATAATCAAAAAAGAAAAGCCGCGACGGAGGTATTATCCACGTCGCGGTTTTTAAGGTAAGATGGATGATTGTTATTTCTTGTTAAGATTCATGAGAATCTCCAGAAGTTGCGCATGTTTTTTCTCTTGACATTCTAAGATAATGCCGCAGGTGAAGCTAAGTATACTGCATATGACCAGAGTAGCGCATACAATTAATGTGGG
Organism: uncultured Akkermansia sp.; assembly: GCA_904501975.1. Classification (GTDB taxonomy): domain Bacteria; phylum Verrucomicrobiota; class Verrucomicrobiia; order Verrucomicrobiales; family Akkermansiaceae; genus Akkermansia. Next base: position 27,302 of record CAJGCZ010000024.1, on the reverse strand, counting down.
AAATCTTGGTACGAGAGCAGTATGAATATATTCCGTGAAAATTGGAGTAAATAAGACAACTGCTATAGTTAGCAAAATCAAACTCAGAATTGAGAAGAATAGCATGGGCTTATTATCACGGAATAAGCGGAAAATAGTCATGAGGACTTTAATGCCATCTCTGAAAGTATTAAGTTTTGACACTCCTCCTGCAGGCCTATCTCTATAATTGACGGGAACCTCTTTAATAGCTAAATTGCGAGATAGAGCGAAAATGGTCATTTCTGTCTCGAGTTCAAATTGCTTTGAGAGTACCGGGAAATTTTTAACAAAGTGTCTGGAAAACGCTCGATAACCGGTCATAATATCGCAAATCTTACTTTTGAAAAGCCAGTTAATGAGGAATCTGACCAAACGGTTGCCAGTGTTGTGGAATGGACGCTTATTTTCTACAAAATATGAAGAAGAAAGACGATCGCCAATGGCCATGTCTGCACCTTGTTTTAGTACCAAATCTCTCAGAACCTCAGCAGATTCTGCCGGGTACGTGTCATCACCATCTACCATGATATAACAATCCGCCTCAATGTCTCGAAACATGGAGCGAATAACATTGCCTTTGCCTTGTCTGAACTCATGCCGCACAATCGCTCCGGCTTCTGCTGCTACGGTTGCCGTTTTGTCTGTAGAGTTATTATCGTACACGTAGATATCCGCTTCGGGTAATTCTCTTTTGAAATCTGATACCACTTTAGCAATGGCTACTTCCTCATTAAAACACGGAATGAGAACTGCGACGTGAGGGGATTTATTGTTCATGGAAAAATTAGTTGAAGAATCCGCGCTTGTATTGGTTGATGTGAAACTGATGGCATGGTGTCATGTACCGCGCTACATGTAGCAGACCATAACAACGACCAATATCATTGTACTAACTCTACCGTTATTGTCAAGCTCTAATGTGTGGCTTAAAAATGGTTTGACGAGCAACTGGGTATTATGGTATAAGTTGCTCACAACAGGTATCAGGTCAATGTAATCATGCTGTTTTGACTTTGGTTACAATGAATAGACTGATATGGTTTCTATCGTAGATAAATAAAAGTATTCACATGAAAGACTCGTTCATTCAATTTTTTCGCTTGCATAAAACTTTATTTCTTACTTTAACCATATGGTTGGGGTTGGTGATGGGCTTTTTTGCTCCCTCTGTCTTTAACGATAAGGTGATTGCTCCAATCGATTGTATGGAGTGTGTATTTAGACCTTTTGCGGAGAAGCCGATAGAAGAGGTCCATAATCAATTTGCTGTGGATGGCGTCTCTCAATATCTGCCGTATAAGTGGGCAGTGAAACAATCGTTTGCTCAAGATGGCTATATGGGGTGGAACCCCTATTCCTTTAATGGCACGGCCTGTCCGGAAAACACAATGACCAGTCCCGGAGATTTATTTAATTGGTTGTATGCCGTGTTACCGTTCTGGACGGCTTGGGATTGGTCTATCGTGCTTCAATTTTTTATTGCTGGTTGCGGCATGATAGTTTTGACCCGATATTATAAAATGCCTATTTGGGGGGCATTGCTTGCGGCTATTAGTTTTGCGTTTTATTCTCAATTTATTTTGTGGATATACCATCGATGGATGGAGGCGATGATATGGTCTCCGTTCTTAGTATGGGCAATGTTGAAATATAAGAGGAATCTAATCAACGTGCCAGCTATTATTTTCATGGCTTTAATTTGGCGTACGGGGCATCTCCAAGCTTGTACATTTGGGTTTATGTTAGTGGCTTGCTTGTGGGGCGCTGCTGTATGGAAGAAAAATGGACATTGGCCTACGGTTAAAGAGTTTTCGAGAATTACATTATCTTGTCTTTTCATAGGTAGTATTGCAGCTTTGCTTTCTTTAGATGTTTTTGTTGATACATTGCCGCGAATGGAAGGTTGCAAACGAATGCCATTTTATGGTGGCTACCAAAATATACCTATGTTTATTGCTTCCCTTTTCCCGAATGTGGTGGGAATCCCTGAAACTATAGATGTAGGTAAGTATATAGGTTCTAACTTATTCGAAATCAAATTTGGTGGAAGTGTTGTGCTGATTCTCGCTCTCATGGGGTGTTTTAATAGAAATGCCCCTCGAGAAGCTAAGGTTATTTTCGTTGTCAGTTTGTTGGCTGTGTGCACGCCATTGGCCACCTATATTTACAGTCGTTCAACTGTTGTGATGGCGTTGGGAATGGCGTGGTTAGCAGCATGGCAACTTTGTGATTTGTCTAAGGTGCAATTCAGTGCTCGTTATTGGAAACGTCTGGGCTATGCTCTATTGGGAGTCTGTGCCCTTTGGCTAGTTGCGTCCGTTGTTATTATCTGTTGTCATGCTGAGTTATTGAACAAATTGACAGAGATGCTGTATGCTAACATGACACATGTCCATCATTATGCTCGAGCTGCATGGATGGAAGTGAGAGTGGAAAAGCTGTTATCACAGGTATTGTTGTGGAACTGGCAGAATCTTCTTTTGGTAATCGGGCTTTTGGCTGGGATTTTCTGTTGTTGCAAAATAAAGATTGGTAATAGGTATAATGCTTTGCTTGCTAGTTGCGTAGCTGCTATTACCTATATGGAGATGCTTGTGTTCTCCTATTCCTATATGTCATACGCAGAACAACCGGAGGGACCTCATTTGTTTAATTCACCGGTTTGGATGTCTGAAGTTAAGGCTAAGGTAAAGGATGGTACCGTTTATTCCAGTGTTCCTGGTGGTGATGGAGATTTCCTGTGTAATAACCAGCTATCCAGTTATGGAGTCAGATTGGCGTATGGTTACGAAACCTTTCAGCCGAAGCATATTAAACCATTGGAACAGGGGCAATTTAATCCGGAGGATTTTGCCCAAGCTGGTATTTCTCATATCATGAGTGATACTAAATGGAAAAAAATGCAATATCCCGGTTGGCAGCTAGTCATGAGTGGGAAAGATTTCGATTTGTTTGCTAATCCTGCTTACAAGGGGCGATATCTAGTTGATGAACAAACTGTAATCACGCCCACTCATCGAACATGCAATCGTATATATTTGACGATTCCTTCACATAGCAAAACGCTGACAGTATTGGAGAGTTACCATAAAGGATGGAAAGCCTTTATGGGCGATAAGGAGTTAACAATTGCCCCCACTGAGCGAGGTGGTATGTTTATTCATTTACCGCAGTCGGATAAACCAATATCTCTGAAGATGCAGTTCCGTATGCCCTATCGAGAGTGGTACTATACCATTATGGCTTTGACGGCATTGTTTCTCATTATCGTTGTAATTAGACAACGAAAGGCTAATTATCTATCGGTCTAATAATTGTAGCGAGCTTTTAACAAGTGCTTCCTCTGTTCGTTCTATAGCAAGGATGGAACAGAGGAAGTTTATTTTATTTGGAACTTTTGTATATAAATTGCGCGAATAGTTGTCAACATAAAAGTGATAGTTTAGGCTCAATGTCATAAAGTCGTGACATAAGGCTTGTTAAGTCTGAGATTGAGCTTGACGACAGGGGGGGCTAATGTGTTACTCTAACCCTCAAACATTACGTTTTTACAGTTTATTTAGATATCATGGACAAAATAGTTTATCATTTCGGTGGTGGTACCGCCGACGGCGAGGGCAGCATGAAGGCGCTGCTGGGTGGCAAGGGCGCAAACCTTGCAGAGATGGCACGCATTGGTCTGCCTGTGCCTCCGGGATTCACCATTACGACAGAAGTTTGCACTTATTACTACGAGAACAACCTGACCTACCCCGCCGAGCTCGACGGCCTTGTACGCGAGGGTATCGCTAAGATGGAGGGTCACGTTGGCTGCAAGTTCGGTGATTCTGCCGCCATGCCGCTTCTTGTATCCGTTCGCTCCGGCGCTCGTGAGTCTATGCCCGGCATGATGGATACCATCCTCAACCTCGGCCTGAACGACGACACCGTAGAGGCCATGGCTGCCGCTACCGGCAATCCCCGCTTTGCATGGGACTGCTACCGCCGCTTCGTACAGATGTACGGTGATGTGGTGATGGGCGTGCAGAAGGATGAAGGCGAAGACCTCGAACCCTTTGAGAGCGTCATTCATGCCCTCAAGCACGAGCGTTACGGTAAGGACATCAACGACTCTGAGCTGACCGCCGACGACAGCCGCGAGCTCGTTAAGCGCTTCAAGACCCTCGTTCTTGCCCGCAGTGGCCAGAACTTCCCCTCCGACCCCTGGGAGCAGCTCAAGGGTGCCATCGGCGCCGTATTCGGCAGCTGGAACAACGAGCGCGCCATCACCTACCGCCAGAAGTACGGCATTCCCAGCGAGTGGGGTACTGCTGTAAACGTACAGAGCATGGTGTTCGGTAACACCTCCGACGAGTCCGGCTCCGGTGTAGCCTTCACCCGTAACCCCGCCATCGGTGTTAACGAGTTCTACGGCGAGTTCCTCATGAATGCACAGGGTGAGGACGTAGTAGCCGGTGTACGTACCCCCGATCCCGTTGCCAAGTTGGCCGAGGTAATGCCCAGCGCCTACCAGGAGCTTTGCGAAATCCGCAAGACCCTCGAGCAGCACTTCCGCGACATGCAGGACTTCGAGTTCACCATTCAGGACCGCAAGGTATACATGCTGCAAACCCGCAACGGTAAGCGCACCGGTATCGCCGCTTTCCGCATTGCCTGCGATATGGAGCGTGAAGGCCTCATCGACTGGCAGACAGCCGTTAAGCGTATCCCCGCCGACCAGGTGGACCAGGTGCTTGCCCCCGTGTTTGATGCCGCCGCCATCAAGAAGGTACGCCCCATCGCCAAGGGCCTCAACGCCGGCCCCGGCGCTGCCTCCGGCCGTATTTACCTGAATGCCAACCGCTGCATCGAGGCCACCAAGAAGGGTGAGCACGTGCTGTTGGTGCGTCTTGAGACTTCCCCCGAAGACCTGCGCGGTATGATTGCCGCAGAGGGTATCCTTACCGCCCGCGGTGGTCTTTCCAGCCACGCTGCCCTTGTAGCCCGCCAGATGGGTAAGGTATGCGTTTGCGGCGTCAGCGAGCTGGAGATTGACTACCAGAAGCGCACCGTGACCATCGCCGGTGTTACCTACCAGGAGGGTGACTACCTCTCCTTGGACGGCACGGCCGGTCTCGTCTATGCCGGTAAGATTGACACTGCCCCCTCCGAGATTATCCAGGTGCTCATCAAGAAGACTATGACCCCGGAGCAGAGCCAGTCCTACCGCGACTTTGCCTGCGTGATGGAGTGGTGCCAAAAGGCCACCCGCCTGCAGGTGCGCACCAATGCCGACTCCCCCGAACAGGCAGAGGCTGCTATCGCCTTCGGTGCCAGCGGCATCGGTCTGTGCCGTACAGAGCACATGTTCTTCGGTGGCAACCGTATTGACTACATGCGCCGCATGATTCTCTCCGAGCGTCTCCACGAGCGCAAGGAGGCCGTAGAGCGCCTGCTGCCCTTCCAGAAGGGTGACTTCAAGGGCATCTTCAAGGCTCTTGCCGGTCGTCCCGCCACCATCCGCCTGCTGGATCCCCCCCTGCACGAGTTCCTTCCCCACACCAAGGAGCAGCAGCTCGCCATCGCCCAGAAGTTCAACATGCCCGTAGAGCTCATCATGCGCCGCGTGCAAGAGCTGCATGAGTTCAACCCCATGCTCGGCCACCGTGGCTGCCGCCTCGGTATCTCCTACCCCGAAATCACCGAGATGCAGGCCCGCGCCATCATCGAGGCTGCCATCGAGGTGCAGGAGGAAGAAGGTTTCGAGGTGAAGCCCGAGATTATGGTTCCCCTCGTATCCTTCAAGCGCGAGCTCGACCTCCAGAAGGAAGTTATCGACCGCGTTGCAGAGCAGGTATTTGCCGAGAAGGGTAAGCGCGTTTCCTACAAGGTGGGTACCATGATTGAGATTCCCCGCGCCTGCGTCACCGCTGATGAGATTGCTCAGACCGCTGAGTTCTTCTCCTTCGGTACCAACGACCTCACCCAGACCGGCCTCGGCATGAGCCGCGACGACTCCGGCTCCTTCCTCAACAACTACCGCGATCTGGAAATCGTGCAGGCAAACGTATTCGCCTCCATCGACCAGACCGGCGTTGGCCGCCTCATGAAGATGGCTGTAGAATACGGCCGTGCCTCTCGCCCCGGCATCAAGCTGGGTATCTGCGGTGAGCACGGTGGCGACCCCGCCTCCGTACGCTTCTGCCACAAGTTGGGCCTCACCTACGTATCTTGCTCTCCCTACCGCGTGCCCACCGCACGCCTGGCTGCCGCACAGGCCGCCCTCTCCGAGAAGTAATCCATACGTAGCCGCTCAGGCTGACTCAACCTTCCGCATCCCCCGCAGCTCCCGCTGCCTGGGGATGCGTTTTTTTGTGCCGGAGGGGTACCAAGGGCTCAGTGGGTTTGAGTCCCACAGCTGGTGGGACTTGCTTGACTTATGTAAGATGGTAAATATTCTCGATAACACAGGGATCAGAAATTGGGGTGATAAGTTATCTTAAAATTCAGATAACTGCCGTTTCAGTTGAGTGTTTTCGCTGGCTATTTTTTTGAAAATTGCTACAATCAGCGTAGTAATATATAATAAAGTGGTTAATAACGCAAAAGATTGTAAAATCAATTATTGAAGAAAGCTATGCCAAAAGCGATTACTCATTACTTATTGGGAGGGGAGCAGAGTGGGTGCATCAAGTGTACACGTAAGGTGTGGACTGCCGTTGCTTATAAGATTCCGCACATAGTTGTATCTAAATGTCAAAACGTGGAAGGTTTAATGGGAGGAGGAATTTACTTCTTGATAGGTGAAGGAGAAGATGGACGTCAGACTATCTATGTAGGTAAGGCCTCTGTACGAGCCAGCGGTAAAGGGATGACTCAACGTATACAAGAAGTGCATGATGTACCTACCAAGAAATCATACCGCATAGATGATTGGGAATATGCTGTAGCTCTGACAACTAAGAATGATGAATTGGAGGCTACAGAGTTAGCTTATTTGGAGAATGAGTTTTATAGAATGGCGGTGGAGGCTAAGCGGTGTGTGGTTCTTAATTTGACTACGCCACCTAAGGGGACAGTGTCTGAAGAGTCTCGTGCGGATTTAGATGAGTACATTTTGCATGCAAAGGTTCTTATGACCTCTTTGGGGATAAATGTGTTCACCCCTATCAAGAATGAGGCTGAGCCTAACAGCTCTCCTGTTCTTCATTTGAAACATCCGGATTGTGATGGCCACGGACGATATACGGAAAATGGTTTTATTGTATTTAAGGGTAGTAGATTGCGTTCGTCTGTTCCTGAATCCTGTCCTGAGGCTGCAAAGCGTGCACGAAAATTGTATGAAGATAAAATAGAAAATGAGCTGCTACAAGAGGATATTCTTTTCCGTACCCCTTCTGGTGCCGCAGCTTTTGTAGGCGGCGGTAGTATTAATGGTTGGGAAAAATGGCAGACGAAAGAAGGTAAATCGCTAAAAGATATCATGCAAAAGTGATTGCATGTGTGCGTGCTTGAAATTTTTATTCTACATGCTATAATAGGCGCATCATTATGGGAACGTATGCACCACCATTCAGCGTGAGCGCCAAGGCTATCGGTTTGGTGGCGGAGATAAGTGCTCTGGTGGAGCGGTATGCCATACGATTGGAGCAGACAGACGGCTTGCTACTGCGCAAGGCCAACCGCATTAAGACAATTCACAGCTCATTGGCAATAGAAGGTAATGAGCTGAGTGAGGATGAAGTGCGCACTGTGCTTGAGGGCAAGAGTGTGGTAGCACCGCTGCAGCAGCTGCAAGAGGTGCGCAATGCCATACGCACCTACGAGGAGAGTGAAAAGTGGGATGCGTATTCGCTGGAGGATATGCTTAGGGCGCATGGTTGTATGATGGAGGGGCTGTGTCCCCATGCAGGTACTTTTCGCAAGGGGGGCGTAGGTGTTTTTGCCGGTGAAAAGCTGATTCACATGGCACCGCCTGCGGGGATGGTGCCCACGTTAATGCATCAATTGTTCGACTGGTTACAGCATGCCGAGGATCATTTGTTGATACGCAGTTGCGTGTTTCACTATGAGTTTGAGTTTATTCATCCTTTTGCGGATGGTAATGGCCGCATAGGGAGGTTGTGGCAGTCGCTCATTTTGGGAAAATTGCATCCGGCGTTCCCTCATTTGCCGGTGGAGAATATGGTGTACACATCTCAAGATGGCTATTATAAGGCCATTGAGCAGAGTAGTGCGCTGTCAAATTGCTCACCGTTCATTGATTTTATGTTGGGTGAGATATTGCAAGCGTTGCGACAGTCGGTGGTTGCATCATTAGAGCTTTCGGAAAAGGAGCAATTTATTATTAATTGTATACAGCTAAATGCTTCGATTTCAGCCAAAGCAATTGCAGAACGTGCAGGTGTTTCGCCGAGACTTATTGAAATGCACCTGACCGAAATGAAGAAAAGGGGTATTTTGCAGCGAGATGGAGCCCGCAAAAACGGTAAATGGAAGCTGCTGATGCCGGATGTGTGAATTTATTCCGAAACAAAATTTCGGAATAAATTTCGGAATAAATTTCGGAATAAATCGCGCGGTTGTTAGGAGCTTTTCTGTTGTGGACAGATTTGTGGGGCTAGTGCAGATATACTGAATGCAACGTCAAGCACAGTGCTTATTTCCTTGACAATAGGCTTTTAATCTATATGATGGGGCGCATGAATATTTTTCAGGCAGGTATAATGAGTGGGGTGTTGGTGCTCAGTTCTTGTGCGTATGTGCAGCAGTGGCAGGAGGCTTGGGAGATGGACGCGGCGTATGCCGAGTACATAACACAGAGAGAAAAAGAAAGCGCCCCCCTGACGGAATTAAAACAAGCGGCTGCAACTGCGGCCCGCGCCCAAATCCGTATATCATGGGATGCCAATGATACGCCGGATACCATTATACCCTTGAGTGAGGATGAATTGTCCGTTATTCGGGACATTATGCCGAGAATGCAGGATAAGCCGGCACTTTGCCGCGAGGCGTGGGAAAAGCAGGAACGCGAGCGCAAACAGCCCCCTACCATGATTTCATTTTACTGCTACCCGTATTTAGAGTTCTTGGATGCACAGGGGAAGGTGATTGATGACTATGCTCTGCGCCATCAGTTTGGGGTATGCGAGGAAGCGGAGAAATACCGCCTCCGTTATCATCCGCTCTCCGGCGGTTTCATGCTGCCGGCAGCAGATGCCGCCAAGTTCAAAGCATTGCCGTCCATGCTGCAATATGAAAAAACGGTGGATGATTTTTTGAATTCGCGCAAATAATAAAAAATCTTGAAAAATTGTATGGTTTTGTTATAATACGCACGTATGAAATCCATAACAAGCATACTGGCCGGAGTGGTGGCAATGGTGGCTGCGGTGGCACCGCAGGCACAGGCCGACCGCAATTCTGACTACTGGGCCCCGGAGAACATGGCAAAGCGCCAGTGCACCTCTGTGCACCTGGGATATCTGCCCACGGTGTCGGAGCACACCGCTGCTTACCAAGAGATGGTGATTGAGAAGAGTGCTCCCGGTACGTATTTTGCGGCCAATAACTTTGGCTGTGGTTATATTGGCGTGCAGGAGATGTGCGAGAAGACCGAGGATGGTACTCGCTATGTGCGCAAGGCCATTTTCTCTATTTGGGATGCCAAGGATAGTGGCGATAATCCCCATGCCGCCCCTGAGGAGGAGCGTGCTAAGCTGGTTCAGAAGGGCCGCTTGGTAACAACCCGCCGCTTTGGTGGCGAGGGCACGGGCGGTAACTCCATGCGCGTATTTGATTGGAAAGAGGGCGATGTGATTCGCACGCTGGTCATTGAGCGCCCGGATGGCGAGGATTTCCGCCAGATTGCCGGTTACATTTGGGATCCGGAGACGCAGCAGTGGGAGCTGCTGAGCTGCTGGCGCATTCAGGCTCTGAGCCGTGGCTTGGGTGGCGGTTGTGGCTTTGTGGAGGACTTCTGCCGCAATGTGGAGTCCAAGAAGCACGAGCGCCGTGCCACCTTTGGCCCTGCATGGCGCTGGGTAGGCAAGGAATGGGTGGCTGCCAATGAGTTCCGTTTCACGAAGGACGGCAACCCGAATATGGAGATTAATTGCCGACTGAACCCGGAGCTGGGCTATTATTCCCTTGCCACGGGTGGTGATATTAAGCCTGAGGCCGACTTTAAGCCCTGGGAGGTGAAGAAGCTGGATAAGCAGCCCAAGCCCGAGCAACCGGGTGAGGATGTGATGAAGCTTATTCTTGCCCCCAAGTTGGAGCAGCAATAAGGCTGTAACCGATTCGATTTCGGTGCAAAATTTGCCCCGCTTCGCCGCATGGGTGCGGTCGGAGCGGGGATTTTTATTGCTTAAGGTGGAGGGGGGCAGAGCAGGGAGGCTCTGCCGTGTGGGCTATTACTGGAAGATGCTTTGCAGAGACATCAGCGCGGCAATGAACTCCTCCGAGCCGTAGAACTCGACCATAGCCAAGCGGGCCAGCTCTTGCTGCAGGGCAATGCCGGCTACGTGCAGGCGGGTGTTCCATTCCTCAAAGGCCTTGTTGTCATCTTCGTTCGGTTCCTGCTTGAGGGTGTGATGCAGAGCAACCATGGCGTTCAGCTGCTTCTTCAGTTTGTTGGCAGCTTCAATGAGCTTGGGTGCCGTGGCATCGGCGCTCTCTTTGTTTTTGACGGAGGCAAGAACATCTGTCATGGCAATAAGGCACCCTTCAAGCTTTTCAAAGTGGCTTACGGCAATCAGGCCGTCGGGCGTTTGTTCGGCTTGCACAGGGGTGGTAAGGCCGGCCATGCAGGAGGCGGCTACGAGGAGGCTGAACAGTTTTTTCATCTCTTGTCTTGGATTGTAGGTTAAGCACATAGCCCGCTGGTGGGGCATGCTCCCAACATTAGCACGCGCCGCCTGCTATGTCAAGCGTATTTACATAGCGGATAGGTGGGAATTTGGGGGCATGGCACGTTTTCATGCAAAAAACACCATGCTTACCCCTTTACCCTCTTACTTTTTTTGCTGCTCCATCAACTGCTGGCGCTGGTAGATATTGGCAATGGCATGGAAGAGGCGAGCGAGTTGAATGGAGTCGTAAAATCTGTTTTCAGCCAAGCGAAGGCAGTGTTGCTCAAAGGTGGCTTGCAGAAGTTGCAGCTCAAGCACTTGGCGAGTAAGCTGTATTTGGTCTTCTCTGCTGGGGGTGTTGTTAATATTGGTTTCCTGAATCTTGCGCAGGTTGATGTACATCTCGCGCGTTTGCTGGCGCATGGGCTTGGCTGCAGCATCGGCAGATTCGCGGTCCTTCACATTTTCCAGAATTTCGTTAATGGCGCGTATGTTGTTGCTGAAGGCCGTAATATCGTTCAAAATTTCCTGGCCGGCAGGGGTGGTTTCGGCCTGGGCCGGTGCAATTACAGCGGCGGCAGCAAGGCAGAGCAAGGAGGGGTAAATATTCATGCGCTCAAAGGGAAGGGGGGGATTAGGGTTGAATCAGGTCCGAGGCGTCGTCATCCAGCATTTCCAGCTCTTGTAGGGTGTGAATCAGTTTGGCAGAGCCGTAAAATCCCACCTCAGCCAAACGCATTAACTCGGCTTGCACGGCCGCGCCTTTGTCTAACAACTGGCCACGAAGAATAAGCATGTGGTAGCGATCCGTTTTGTTAGCGCATTTGTTGAGCATTTGGTACGGATCGTTAATAATATCAAGGTGTGCTTTCAGTTTTCCGCAGGCGATAATCAGGTACAGAGCGTGTTCTTCGGCAGAGTTCTTATCCTGCATGCTGCTCAGGACACTGTGCATGGCATCCATGTAAAGACCCAGCTCGGCATACACCTCCAGCGCCAGTTTTGCGTTGGGGGTAAGTTCCTCCGTTTTCGGTTGTGCGGCAAACGAAAATGATGCAAGGCAGAGAATGGCGGTAAGGATGAGGGGTGCTTTCATGTGTGGCATGAGTGGGTTCCACAAATAACGGCACGCAGAATAGCACCACCCACCCGCGGATGTCAAGAGGAAATCCTGTTATGCTGCGGTTCGGGAGCCTCACCGGGTACTTGCCTGCCCTTGCCAATTTGCCCTGAATGCGGCGGCTGTGGCAGAAAACGCGCCGATTGTGTGTATTTGTAGCTGTTTTCAAAAGCATTTGCCCCGTGGCGTAGCCGTTTTGTCTTTACATAGACAGAAAAACTGCTATAATATCCGCAACATGAACACGGAAATTTTACAAAAGGCTGCCAATGAGGCCCGAGGTCTTGCCATCGATGCTATTTTTGATAAGGCATCCGGTCACATGGGTTTGCCGCTCGGCTGTGCGGAAATCGGTGCTGTGCTTTATGGCGAACTGCTCAACATCAACCCCTCAGAGCCGCGTTGGCTCAACAGAGACCGCTTCATTCTTTCAGGTGGCCATGGTTCCATGTTCCTGTACTCCTGGCTGCACCTGAGCGGTTTCGGTGTTACCATGGATGACGTTAAGGCTTTCCGCTCCAAGGGCTCCAACACACCCGGCCACCCCGAGTACCGTTGCTGCCCCGGTGTTGAGTGCACCACAGGCCCGCTGGGTCAGGGTATTGCCAATGCCGTTGGTTTTGCTATTTCTGCCAAGCATGCCGCAGCTCGCTACAACACGCCTGAGCATGAGATTTTCAACCAGACCGTATACTGCCTTGCCGGCGACGGTTGCATTCAGGAGGGTATCTCCCGCGAGGCCGCGGCTATTGCCGGTTGCCTGAAGCTGGATAACCTTATTCTTATTTACGATGCCAACGGTATCACCCTCGATGCCCCCATTGAAGTAACACAGGTGGACGACATTGCCGCTGCCTTCACGGCTCAGGGGTGGGATGCTGTTACCATCGACGGTAACGACCTTACCGAGGTGCGCAACGCTATCCGTGCCGCACGCTTGGAGAAGAATGGTCGCCCCAAACTCATCATTGCTAAAACCATCATTGCCAAGGGCGTGCCCGGCTTTGAGGGCTCTACCAAGGGCCACGGCGAGGGCGGTGCTAAGCTTTGGGCAGAGGCTCACGCCAACTGGGGTCTGCCTACCGATGAGCGCTACTACGTTTCTGCCGAGGTGCGCGAGTACATGCAGGGTGTGAAGGCTGAGCGCGAGGCTGCTTACCAGCAGTGGCGCGAGGTGTACGAGGCCTGGTGCACAGCCAACCCCGATAAGGTGGCTGAGCTGGCAGAAGGTATTGACCTGGCTGCCAATGGTCTTTCTGCAGAGAAGAGCTCCGCACTCATTCCCGCCTTTGCTGAGGGTGCCAAGTTGGCCACACGTGCCTCCGGTGCTGAGGCTGAAAATGCTTTGGCAAATGCTTGCCCGGGCTTCCTCTCCACCAGTGCAGACCTCTTCTCTTCCAATAAGAATTATCTTGCCAAGGGTGGCGACTTCTCTGCAACGAACTATGCAGGCCGCAACTTCTGGTTCGGTATTCGTGAGCACGCTATGGGTGCTATCTGCAACGGTATTGCATACGATGGCCTCTTCCGTGTATCTGCCGGTACCTTCTGTGTATTCGTGGATTACATGCGTGCTTCTATTCGTGTGGCTGCTCTTTCCGAGCTTCCCGTTACCTATGTGTTGACTCACGACTCCGTAGCCGTGGGTGAAGACGGCCCCACGCACCAGCCTGTAGAAACCGTAACCGGTCTGCGTGTCATCCCCAATTTGGATGTAGTACGCCCCGCCGACGAGGAAGAAGCTGCCGGTGCTTGGATGTGCGCCTTCGAGCGTAAGGATGGCCCCACCGCCCTTATCCTTACCCGCCAGAACGTGCCCAGCCTTTCTGCTTCCACGCCCATCAGCGCCGAGGCTCGTCGCCAGGGTACGCTCAAGGGTGCCTATATTGCTCTGCACGAGCAAACAGAGCAACCCGGCCGCATCATCATTGCTTCCGGTTCCGAGGTATACCTTGCCTTGGAGGCTGCCAAGCAGCTCGGCCCGGATGTTCGCGTGGTTTCCATGCCCTCCATGTGGCGCTTCAACCGTCAGGAGAAGGCCTACCGCGACCTCGTGTTGCCGCCCTCCTGCACACGTCGTCTGGCTGTAGAAGCCGGCAAGAGCGACCTGTGGTACCGCTACGTTGGTACCGAGGGTACCATCATCGGTATCGACCACTACGGCTTCTCCGCTCCCGGTGAGGTTGTACTGAGCGAGCTGGGTATGAATGTTCCCAACATTGTGGAAAAAGCCCAGGCTCTGTAAAGCAACGTAAGATTCTAACAAGCAGCCATTCTCCCCATGTGCGGAGGATGGCTGCTTTTGTTGAGAGAAAGTACGAGTTGGGAATTGGTAGTTGTGGGGGAAATGCTATCGGAGTGTTGGACTTTAGTCCAACATTTATTATCAAACCATACCGCCAAAAAGGTGGGACTGAAGTCCCACCCTACGATATAGACAAATTGCTATTGATGGGGCTGACAACGGAAAACTTAAACTTGTAAAACCAAAATGCCTTCGAGAGACATCTCGACAAGCATGGTCCGAATACCGCTGCTACCTCTCGGTCCTGACGGGGTTTTCCGGCCATGCCTCCAAGAGCTCCCGAAGGCGAGGAAATCTTGCCACAGGTTGGCAGCGGCGTCAAGTTATTTGTGTGGCATGACACGCAAAAGCGTAGGGAAGGGGCTTGGTGTGCCTCAATTTGCTATCCCCTTGCCTCGGCAAGCGCAGCCACACGCTTGACAAGGCGCGGCGTGTGGGGCATAATGGCAGAGTCGTTTACCGTGTGGCGGCCATAGCTGCCTGAGCATTCCTAAAAGATAGGAGACAAAGGATGAAAGTTTTCCCCTGTTCCGTAATACGCCGTGCCGAGCAGGCCTGTTTCGAGGCCGGTATCACTACGTCTGCCGCGCTCATGCAATATGTGATAGATGAGATATGGCACGCCTTGCATAACGAGCCTGAGTTTTGCTGCCGCCGCTTTGCACGCGTGGTGGTGTATGCCGGAAAAGGCAACAACGCCGGAGATGCCATTGGGCTTGCCGCTCACTTCGATTGCCCCGTGCAGCTGCGCGCTGTTTGTGCGCCGGAGGAGTTTTCTGCCGAAACGCAGCTGCAATATGCAGCCCTCATGCAACGGCAGCAGCATGTCGGAGAAGGGGAGCCCCACGGGTGCACCCTGATTATTGATGGTTTGTTGGGTAGTGGTGTAAGCGGCAAGTTGCGCCCAGAGTATGAGCAATTAGTGCAAGAGATGAACGCCCTGCGTGCCGCCACGCCGCATAGTCTCCTGCTGGCTATCGATATTCCTACAGGCTTGCAGGCAGACACCGGCGAGCTGTTGGGCAGCGTGGTGCAGGCCGATGTTACCGCAGTGATAGGTTGCGTGAAACCCGGCATGCTGGTGGCGGAAAACTTTGTGGGGCGCCTGCTGTGTATACCGTTGCCGCAAGTGCAACTACCGCAGGAGCCTACTGCCGAGGTGGCGGACGCGCAGCTGTTGCGCTACCTGCCTCGCCGCTCCTACGGTTGCTACAAAAATCTTGCCGGACGTGTCAATATTATTGCCGGAAGCCTTGGTTATGTGGGCGCTGCGCAAATGTGTGCCGAAGCTGCCGTGGCTGCCGGTGCAGGATTGGTGGCTCTTTATTGCTACCGAGATGTGTACCCGATTTTAGCAGCCCGCGTGGCGCCGGAGGTGATGGTGTACCCGGTCGATTCGTATCGGGAGGTCCCCACGGAGGGCATGAGCGCCCTTGTGATGGGCCCCGGCTTGGGGCGCCCTCCGGCCAAGGAGATAGCCGTGCTGCGCCATTTACCGCATCGCGTTTCAGTGCCGGTGGTGATGGATGCCGATGCACTTAATCTGGCCGCTGCCACCGCGTGGAATATTGCCCCGCACTGTATACTCACCCCTCACCCCGGGGAGATGCGCCGCCTTTATCCGCAAGCGTCGCAGCTCACTCGCGCAGAAACCGTGCAGCGTTATGTCAGCGAGAATCCCTGTACACTGCTGCTGAAGGGGGCGCGTAGCATTATATCGGATGGCACGCGTACGGTGTACAACAGCACCGGTGGCCCCTATATGGCCAACGGCGGGCAGGGCGATGTGTTGGCCGGGGTTATCGGCGCCCTCGCGGCTCAGGGGGTGCCTGCCTTGGAGGCCGCTGCCTTGGGGGCCTATGTGTGCGGCCTTGCTGCTGCTTATGCGCAGGCGGGGGCCGGCTACCCGCCCGCCATTCATGCTACGCAAGTGATTGCGCATATTCAGAAAGCGATGAGGGATTGACAAGTTGGATTTTTGATTTTGGAAGTTTGATTTTCAAATCCAAAATCCGAAATTCAAAATCAAACATTGACAATTGTACATTCTTTTGCTTGCCATGGGGGCTGCTACTTGGTATAGTAGGGAGGTAGAATTGTAACGTTATGAAATTTACTGCATTTTCAGTTCTGATGGCTGCATTGGTGCTCTCCACCACAGTGCAGGCGCAATCCTCTTCTCGTAGCGGTCGTGCTAATACCGCTCAGACACCCGCGGAGCCTAAATCCGGTGTTCGCTTTGTTATCTGCTCTGCCAAAAACGCCAAGGTAAAGAGCCCGCTGTGGTACAAAGTGAGCGAGGAAGAAGCCAAAACGGTCACCATCTCTGCCCGTACTGCCACCCCCCGCATTAAGCCCATGAACGGCAAGGTGGACTTCTACGAGTCCAACCCCATTCCTCCCACCGCCGACAAGAAATCCGGCAGCGACAAATCCGCTAAGGAAGAGAAGTGGGTGGAACCCAAGGTGGTTTTCTCTGTCGATACCTCCAAGGCTGCTTCCAAGGCATTCTGCATTGTGATGCCCGAGACCGAGACCAAGGTGGATACCATCATGCTTAGCGAGAGCGACTTCCCCAAGCAGGGCGTGCACCTCATCAACCTTTCCAGCCGCAACGTGAAGATTGCTATCTCTGAGAAGGGCGACTTCTCCGATTCCAAAATCACCATGCTGAAGGGTGGCAACCTCAAGGGCGTGAGCGATTCCAACAAGTGGAGCCTCAAGGGCGCCTCTCATGGCGATACCTTGGCCTTCCAGATTTCCTACGAAGGCGTTAAGGAGGAGCGCAAGAAGGATGCCAAGGGCCGTACCGTAACGGATGCCAAAGGCAAGCCCGTGAAGATGAAGGTGAAGAGCGATATCTCGCTGCGCCGCTCCAAGTTCGTTGTATCTGAGCGCCAGTCTCAAATCTCCATCTTGGTGGATGATCCCGCTCGCGACGGCGTTAAAATGCTGAGCGTTCAGCTGGCAGAGTAATTTTTGGCACACTAACCATTATCTTGCAACTCAGATATGCCGTCCGGTAGATTATACGTAGGCCCGTTGGCAGAGCGCATTGCCCGCATTGGCGACCAGTTTGCCATCAATGGCGAGTTCCTTTATGGCGAGGAGCTCTGCAACGGCCACATCAATACTACGTACCGCGCTTGCTATCGTACGGAGGATGGCGCAGAGGAGCGCTATATCCTCCAGCGAATCAACGACTACGTGTTCAAAGACCCCGTTATGGTCATGAAAAACGTAGAGAAGGTGACGCGCCATATCAGTTGGAAGATATTGCGCCGTCGCAAAAACGCAGCCGGGCAGACGCTGATGCTCTACCCGGCGCGTGGTGGCCGCAACTACATCCTCCTGCCGGAGGAGGGCGGTATGTGGCGCTGCTACAACAACATTGAGGGTACGCATACCTATGATGTTGTGGAGAATACGCGCCAAGCATACCAGGCAGGCTATGCCTTCGGCTCGTTCCAAGAGCTCATCTCCGACATGAACCCGGAGGACCTGCGCGAGTCTATCCCCGACTTCCACAACACGCCCAAGCGCTACGAAGCACTGATGGCCAGTGTGCAGGCAGATGCTATGGGCCGCGTGGCCGAGTGCCGTGCCGAGCTGGAGCTAATTGCTGAATGGGCTCCCATGCTGAGCCGCTTGGTGGATATGCAGAAATCCGGTGCGCTGCCCACCCGCATCACGCACAACGATACCAAAATCAACAACGTGATGCTGGATGAAGACACCGACAGCGCTGTATGCGTGATTGACTTGGATACCGTGATGCCCGGCTTGTCGCTATACGATTTCGGCGATATGGTGCGCACGGCAACTTGCACGGCCAGTGAGGACGAAGAAGACCTGAGCAAGGTAGTCATGCAAATGCCTTTCTTTGAGTCTCTGGCAGAGGGGTATTTGGATGCTGCGCACAACTTCCTTACAGAGAATGAGATATCTCAGCTCGCATTCTCCGGCTGGTTGATTACCACGGAAATCGGCATCCGATTCCTTACAGACTATCTGGATGGCGACAAATACTTCCGTGTTGAAAAGCCCGGCCATAACCTCATTCGCGCCCGCAATCAGTTTGCCTTGGCCCGCAGCATCTACAAGGCCTTGCCCAGCATGGAGAAGTACATCAACAGGCTGGTTAAATCCTACATGCAAAAGTAACGCCTTGTGAAACATCTGTTCTTCAGTCTCTTATGCGGTAGCGCCCTGGCATTGGCTCCGGCGGTGCAGGGGGCCGTGTCGCCTGGCTCGCACGCTGCGCAGAGTGGGAGTGTAGAGCAAGAGGAGTTGAACTACATCAACATCGGCATGCTGCACAAGGCCTTGTCCGGCAGTGAGCTGCACGATGAAACCTGCCTGTTGTTCCGCTATGATAACAGCGATGTTATTGTACTGGCCAACGAGGAAGGCGAGGTGAAGTTCATTTTTATTCGCACGCCCGAAATCAAAAACAAGAACAAGAGACGTGAGGCGTTGAACCGCGTGAAGGAGCGCGTGGCGCAAGCATTTGCCATTCCCTACACTCCCAAAGAGTTAGTATCGGTGGATGGGCGCACCGCGCTCCTGTATTACGATTCCCTGCGTGCGTGCGAGAGTGAAAACTTTTTGAACGAGACGCGTTGCCAAGCCCTTCAAAACCTGCTCAGTGCGTATGAGGACTCGCGCATCGAGCTGGGCACCATAGCCGGGTTGGCCTGCCAGTTCCAAATGGTGCTGGATGGCGTGGAGGTGGAGCTAACGCTAGATTTGCGGGCACCGAAGGTGCAGTATGTGGAGGCTAAGGGTGGCAAGTACACATCGGGCTTTTGGGTTAAGCCGGAGGAGGTTATCTACATGCTCTTTCCCACCCTGCGCGATGAATCCGAGGCACGCTGGCGAGCCAAGGGCGATGAGGGCGAAGAGGTGCTGCGAGCCGTTAAGACGGATGGCACGCACTACATAGCACGCGGCAGCGGCAAGAAGCGCGGTAGCGTGTTCATTGTAGGCACAAAGGACAATATCCAAACCGTGTGGAAACGCAAGATTGAAACCGGTCGTGCCGTCTACTTGCGCCCCAAGTTTGCAGATTTTACGGTCTCCTTGCCCTCCTCGGCGCTTGATAATGTGGTGAAGCCGAAACCCAAACCGGCCAAGCCCGCCAAGCCGGCCCCGCCTGCTCCCCAAAAGCCGGAGCCTGCAGAACCCAAAGAGCAACAACCGCAGGAAAAACCGGTAGAAAAAGAGCAGCCCAAGCCGGCCTTGCCGGCTCTCACCCCGGAGCAAGCACGCGAGGAATACCTCCGCATCCTGCGCGAGATGTGAGTCATGCAAGCCTGAAATCCGGATTCAAGAGTTGAATCAGCCCTGCCACTGTGCTATACTCCGCCCCGCTATGATGAATTCTCTCTCCACGGAACTGTTCGGCCGCCTCCCGGAGCATGCGTCTCTGGTCATTCCGTCTCGTGTAGATACATCCGTTGTAGCAGAGTTGAGCCGTGCTTTGGGCGGCATGGAGAGAATTGTTTGGCTGTACGAAAAAAGCTTTTCTCCCGCAGCAAGCGTTTTAAATTACCTGCAAGACCAAAAAGCCAAAGGTGTATCATTTGATATGCAAACCGTGGCTAAGGAACCGGTGATTAAATACCTGCGCCAATGCTTAGACGCCGGCTACCATGTTGTTTTAATGGGTCCCACGCAAGAGGGAAGCACCGCGGTTACGGACATGCCTTTGGGCTTTCTGCGCATGCTCGACGAAACCACCCTCTCTGCCGTACCTGTGGCGGTGTGCATGTATAACAATGCGGTGCAAAATGCCCGCGTGTGCGCCGCCCCCTATGCTCGCTTAGCCCTGCATTTTTTGCCGGAGGAAAAAGCCGGCACCCATTTGGCGGCCCGTGTGTATGGGGCCTGGGCCGGGGCAGATGCGCAGTTCATTGCGCAGCATCCTATAGTCGAGGGGAAAAGCGTTTCCCGCCTGCTGCTGGAGTCGCTCATGGCGCACCCGTACTCGCAAATTATTGACGGCGTGGACGATTCGCACATGCCCTACCGCCGCATTCTGACTTATTCGCTCTTGCTGGCCGGTAAATTGCAGCACATGGCCAACCTGAGCCGCATCGGCATTATCCTGCCCCCGGGCAAATTCTCTCTCATAGCCAACATCGCGTGCCTGTTTGCCGGTATCACCCCGCTGAATGTGGATTACGAATTGGAAGAGGAAGAGTTTACGCGCTTGCGCGAATCTGCCGGCATCGATCGTTTTATCACCACCTCGCAGTTCATCAGCAAGCAAAGCAACTTCCCCTGGCCGCGCTCTCGCGATATCATTAACATTGAAAGCATCTTGCTTTCTTTCGGCTCCCTTGCCATCAGACACTGCGAGATTTATACAAGAATATTCAGCGCTAAGCGAGTGGCTGCGCATTATTTGTCCTCTGCCGCCAGGCCGGACGGTATTGCCCTGTACACTACCGTGCGTACGGGGGATAACGAGCTGCAGCTCGTGCCGTGCTCCGATAAAGCCCTGTTGGCGGCTGTGGTGCAGCTGCAAAGCCATTTTGCCATGCAGCAAACGGAGGCCTCGTTGTATGCGCTGCCGCTGTACCATGCAGAGGCCGTGGTGCCCGTGTTCCTCATCCCCATGCTTAGCGGTATGGATGTGGTAACGTATCCGTCTGTGGGCAAAGGTAAGCGCATTAATACGCTCATCAGTTCCTACTCCGTGGCTCATGTTGTGCTTACCCCGGATGATGCCGGCAAGCTCTTCTCGTACGGGGCAGAGCACCAATACAACACGGTTCGCCACTTCCATTTGGTGGCCGGGCAGCCGTCCCCGCAGTTGGTGCGAGACTCCCTCTCCCTCTTCAATCTGCCGCTGGAATCCACCGAGCGTGTCCCCGCCTTCTTAGCACCCTTGGTTATTCATACCCACAGCACCATGCCGAATGCAGATGCCGCGCAACCCGTGGCTGCACGCTACACGGCAGATGGCGGGCGCCTGCTGCCCGGGTTTACCATCAACATCATGAATCTCGGTAAAAAGAGTGTGCAGAACCCCTTAACCTCGCCGGGTGTGGTGCGTGTTTCTGCTCCCTCCGTGCTGCCAAGCCTGTTATCCGGGGCGGATGCGGCGGATGAATGCTACTCCCTAGGCTACTTTGGCCGCATGGCCGAGGCCGGTACCCTGCAAGCCTTGGGCTCGCTGGACCGTTTCAGCATGGTCAACGGCTTCATTGTCTCCCACGACGAAGCCGAGGCGTTCTACCGCAATTTCATGCATGTGAATGCAGATGACCCCGAGCGCCGCCTTGCCCTCATCGGCATAGAGGACCCCTCCGCTGGTGGGCATTGCTTGGTGCTGTTGACCACGGTGTACAAAACGGTAACAGAGCGCGACCGCTCGGATGTGATGCGCGACCTGCGCAACAAGCAGTTGCCCCTGCAGTGGACCCCCCGCCACATTCTCCCTGTCAAATCCATTCCGGTTCATCAAGATGGCACTGTTGCGTACGATGTGTGCCGCCGTTGGATTATCGAGCAGTTAACTAAGCGATAATCAGCCTCGTTCCTATCTCTCATCGCCTTATGCAGGATTCATCACCCATCAGCCCCATTTCTCAAGCTCCCCATGCGGGTGCTTTTGCAGACGACATCCTGAACCGCATAAGCCCGGCTGCCGACGGGGTTGCCTCTATCGAGGTGGATGACCTGTGTCCCGCTCCGCGCGAGTTGCCGTGCAACCACATGCTCAACGGCTACCGTATCGAGCGTTGCGTGGGGGCAGGGGGCTTTGGTGTTACCTATTTGGCCGCAGATGATTTGTTGGGGCGCCGCGTCGTTATCAAAGAGCATTTTCCCAAGTTGCTGTGCGAGCGCCGTTGCGGTGCCTTGAATGTAGAGCTCACCGACCCCGCTAAAAAGGAGGATTTGGAGTGGTCTCGCCGCAATTTCCTGCGCGAGATGCGCCTCATGGCCACGCTCGACCACCACAACATTGTTAAGATTTTTTCCTCCTTTACCGCCCACCAAACCCTCTACTATGTGACCGAGTATATCGATGGCCGCAGCTTGGGCGATTTAACCCAGTACCACCGCCAAGCCGGTACCCGTATTACGCAAGACGAGCTTTACGGCCTCATGGTGCGTTTGTTGGATGCGCTGCACTACCTCCATTCCCGCAGCATTTTGCATTTGGATATTAAGCCGGACAACATCCTGCTTACCTCCAACGGGCGCCCGGTCATGATTGATTTCGGCGCCGCTCACGAGAATTTCGGCGATACCGGAGCCGGGGTGGTGGAAACCGTAGGCTTCAGCCCGCCGGAGCAAAGTCTGGAAGGCGGCGAGCGCCTCGGCCCGTGGTCGGATATCTATGCCTTGGGCGCTACCTTGTGCTACCTGCTCACCGGGTATCCGCCTTCGCCGAGCGGCCAGCGCCTGTTGTACGATAACTTTGAGCCGCTTGCCTCTCGCGCTGCCTTAACCTCTGTTTATCATACGGATTTGTTGGCCGGCATTGATCGTGCCCTCTCTCCCACTCTCGATGCTCGCTACCGTTCCGTCGATGAATGGATGGCCGATTTGAGAGAACCGTAAGGGAAAGTACGAGTTACGAATGACGAATGGGGAGTTCCGCTCGCTTGCGCTCGCCTAGCTTCAAATCCGAAATTCGGAATTCGCTCCTCGTACCTCATTTGGGGTTGCATTTTTAGTTCTAATGTGGTAGCATGAGCGCACATGAAGACCACTCAGAGCTTTACAGAGCAGATGGCTGCTGTCCTCGGGCTGGATGAGCAGATGATCATCCCCTATGGCCGCGACAAAGCCAAAGTCAGCCTCAAAGTGCTGCGCGAGCGTCCCCTCAAGGGTAAATTGATTTTGGTCAGTGCGCTGACCCCCACCCCTGCCGGCGAAGGCAAGACCACCGTCTCCATCGGTTTGGCACAGGGACTCAAGGCCAACGGCAAGAGCGTATGTTTGGCCCTCCGTGAGCCCAGCATGGGCCCCGTATTCGGCCGCAAGGGCGGTGCAACGGGTGGTGGTGCCTCCAGCATTACCCCGGGCGAGAGCATCAACCTTGGCTTCACGGGCGACTTCCCCGCCATTACCGCTGCCAACAACCTGCTGGCTGCCGTGATTGATAATGCCCTCTTCTACAAAACAACACGCCTCGACCAGAACAAGGTAACCTGGAAGCGCGTGATGGATATGAACGACCGCTCCTTGCGCAACATCGTCATCGGCCTTAACCGCAATGGCGTTGCTCGCGAAGACGGCTTCAATATCACCCCCGCTTCCGAGATTATGGCCTGCTTCTGCCTTGCTGAGGACCGCGACGACCTGCGCCGACGCATCGACAACATCGTGGTAGGTTTCACCGCCGAGAACGAGGCTGTTTATGCTAAGGAGTTTGGTGTAACAGATTCCCTTCTGGCTATCTTGGGCGAGGCTATCAACCCCAACTTGGTTCAGTCCTTGGAGGGTGTGCCCGCCTTTGTGCACGGCGGCCCCTTCGCCAACATTGCTCACGGTTGCAACTCCGTCATTGCCACCAAGATGGCTTTGGCCTGTGCCGATTACGCTGTAACGGAGGCCGGTTTCGCCTTTGATTTGGGTGCCGAGAAGTTCTTGGACATCAAGTGCCGCCAGAGCGGTCTTGCCCCGGATGCCATCGTTATCGTGGCTACCATCCGTGCCCTCAAGATGCACGGCGGTGTAGACAAGAAGGAGCTCGACCCGCCCAATGTCGAGGCTGTTAAGCGTGGCCTTGCCAACTTGCAGGCTCATATTGAGAGCGCTAAGCTCTACAAGCGCCCCGTCACCGTGGCTATCAACCTCTTCGAGGCCTTTGATACAGAGGAAGAAATCGCTGCTGTTAAGGAGCTTTGCGCCTCTATGGGCGTAGGCTGCGCTGTGGCAAATGTGTTCGGTAAGGGTGGCCCCGGCTCTCAGGAGCTGGCTACACTTGTGGCCGAGAGCATCGAGAAGGCTGATAATCCTCCCTTCGAGTGCCTGTACAACTTGGATATCCCCGTGGTGGAGCGCATGGCTACCATCGCCCGCAGCATCTACGGTGCCAACGGCGTGGTGCTTACCGCTGCTGCTAAGAAGAAGCTTGCCCTCATGGAGGCAAACGGCCTCACGAATCTGCCTGTTTGCATGGCCAAGACGCAGAACTCCCTGTCCGACAACGCTGCTCTGCTCGGTCGCCCCTCCGGCTTCACCATCACGGTGCGCGACTTTGAAATCGCCAACGGTGCCGGCTTCCTCGTGGCCCTTTGCGGCGACATTATGCGCATGCCCGGCCTGCCGAAGGTTCCCTCCGCTTGCGATATTCGCGTGGATGCCGATGGCAACATCAGCGGCATGAAGGGCTAATCCCTCACTTGCCTTTTAAGCTTCCGAAGAACAAAGTAAGCTAGTCTTTTCAAAGGCTTAGTTTACTTTGTTCTTCTTTTTTTATGCCTTTTTTGGGGGTAAATTATAAATAAAACTTGACTATTTCGACCCTCCGTGCTAAATTTCGCCGCGAACCGGGCATGGCAGGCCTTGCCGAGCATGCACGAACTCAATTCATTATACGCATCATGAGTACTCCTGAAGAAATGAAGAAGAACACCCTTAGCGGTGTTGCCACACTCCTTTTGGCTGTAGGCGTTGGTGTCAGCGTTGTCAGCTGCAAAGAGGAATCCTCCGCTCCTGCTCCCGAGCAGGCTGCTGATCAGACCGTTGCTGTAGACACAACGGCTCCTGCCGTAGAGGAGACTACTCCCGCTGTTGAAGAGACCACCCCTGCTGTAGAGGAGGTTGCCCCTGTAGAGCCCGCTCCTGCCGTTGAGGAGGTTGCTCCTGTTGTGGAGGAACCCGCTCCGGCTGTTGACCAGTTGGCCCCCGTTGTAGAGGAGCCCGCTCCCGCTGTTGAGGAGGTAGCTCCCGTAGAGCCCGCTCCCGCCGTTGAGGAGGTAGCTCCCGTTGAGCCCGCTCCCGCTGTGGAGGAGGTTGCTCCCGTTGAGCCCGCTCCCGCTGTGGAGGAGGTAGCTCCTGTAGAGCCCGCTCCCGCTGTGGAGGAGGTTGCTCCCGTAGAACCCGCTCCCGCTGTGGAGGAGGTAGCTCCTGTAGAGCCCGCTCCCGCTGTGGAGGAGATAGCTCCTGTAGAGCCCGCACCCGCTGTGGAGGAGGTAGCTCCCGTAGAGCCCGCTCCCGCTGTGGAGGAGGTAGCTCCCGTAGAACCCGCTCCCGCTGTGGAGGAGGTAGCTCCTGTAGAACCCGCTCCCGCCGTTGAGGAGGTAGCTCCCGTAGAGCCCGCTCCCGCCGTGGAGGAGGTTGTAGAGGAAGTTGTGGACCAGGCTGCTGAAGAAGCCGCTGCTGCCCAGGCTGCCGCCGAAGCCGCCGCTGCCGAAGCTGCCGCCGCCGCCGCTGAGGCTGCTGCTCAGCGCGCTGCCACCGTTAACGGTTACTTGGAGCGCGTAAACAGCTCCGCCCCCACCACCGCTACCGGTCAGCTGTACCAGAAGCGCTTGCAGACCCTGCTTCCCATGATTGCCGAGGGTGGCGATGTTAACGTAACCACCACCGAGACCAAGGGTAACACGGCTTTGCACTATGCTTGCGCCACAGGTGATGTGGAATTGGTGCAGTGGCTTATTGCCAACGGTGCCGACACTAATGCCAAGACCGAGGCCGGCAAGACCCCCATCGATTGCATTGGTGGTGACAAGAAGGCTGCCAACGAGCTTTACCTCCTGCTCAAGGGTGTAACAGCTCCTGCAACTGAGTAAATTTAAGGATGAAACGGCTCTTCCTCCTTCTTTGCGCAGCGGTGTTATGCGTGCCCTCATGGGCAGATGAAACGGTTCGCCCCGTGGTCATCGACATTGGTCACCAATACACGGCATCCGGCGCTGAGTCGCCGGACGGTAAGATTAACGAATACGCCTTTTGGGCTCGTTACGCTGCCGTGGTGCGCAAAGAGGTGGAAGAAGCCGGTTATCCCTGCATTCTCATTAACCGTAGCGAGGCGCCTACCAAAGAGCCCCTTGCTACTTATAACAAAGAATCCGGCGTTATCCACCTCAATAAGCCGGATAAAAACGCTAAGCGTTACCCCTCTACCCACCACCCGCAGCATATTGGCGCCGGCATGATTAGCGCCGATTACGCCATCGACCAAAAAGCTTGCTGCGCCGTCTTTCTGCACCTCAATAGCGTGGGTTCCAAGTGGTCAGATACCCCGCCCACGGGCTTGATTATCTGCAATAAAAATCACGGCAACGAGCTGGCTGAATCCGTTTGCGAAGCCATGCGTGCCGACCTTTTGGACCAACCCGGCGGCATGCCCAACGGCAAGAAGGGTATTAAAACGCTGGTTCGCCATATTGGTTCCCAGTCCGGCGCCGGATGGATGAACACCCTTGATGAGGAAAAGATTCCGGCTATTATTTTTGAGGCCGTGTATGTGAATAATCGTGGGCACGTTAAGTTTATTTCCGACGACGCCAATGCGCGCAAGTTGGCTCGCACCATCGGCAAGGGCATCGTCAACTGGTTAAAGGTGCATGTGCCCTTGCCGGAGAAGGAAGAGCCCCAAGCGGAGGAGCCGGAGCCCTCTAGCCAAGTGGCGCCTCCCGTTTACTCCTACACCATGGAGTGTTATCCCGCGGGCGTGGTCGATGCACCACGCTCTTATGTTCCCGACATGTGCGGTTGGAATCTCCTTTGGTCAACCTATTGGGATGCCACCGTTCCTTCCGGCCCCTATCATCCGTCGCAGCTTTTGCTTTCACAATAATAAATGTTGAATGTTGGATATTGAATGTTGAAAGTGGATGGGGTGAGGCAAATTGCTGTTTTGTATTACGCTCTGTTAAAGTTTTTAGTTGATAGCCCCACAAATTGCAATTTGTGGGGCGCATTAATGTGAGCGCAGCGAACGGAATTCAAGAGTCCGGAGGACGACAGACACATAGCCGGGGGCGCAAGCCCCCGGTATGGGGAAAAGAAAATCGGAGCCCCGAGGCGCCGGAGCGAACGCGACGGCAACGAG
>CAJGCZ010000023.1 GCA_904501975.1 uncultured Akkermansia sp. | reverse complement strand
TGATAAATGGGAGTTTGTCGGCCCTCCGTACTACGCACCGCAGGTGCGTTCTTCACTACAGCGCAAGCTGTTCTTCACCATCTGCCGCAGGCAGATTCTTCACCATGCCCAACGGGCATTCTTCACCACGGCGTAAGCCGTTCCTCCTCCCGAATACCGCGAGCGCAGCGAGCCGAATTCAGAGCCCCCGTATGGGGGCAGTAGCGTAATAGCCCGGAGCGTTAGCTCCGGGTACCCGATGGGAAATGATTGGAGCCCCGGTTGAGGGGCGGCAGAAAGCTGTGGGTTGGGGTATGAGCTTCATTGAAAAACAAAGCTTTGTGCATACTCATATTCCTTGGTAAAAGTCAATACCGTTCACTCGTTCTCTGCCTCCCCTCGCCGGTGCTCTTGCATTCCGTTCGCTGCGCTTACATCGAACGGAATGCAAGAATCTGCGCAAACAGTCTATTGTCCTACCTTTCCCTTATAGTGATATTTGACTTTCAGGCAAGTGATATTCTGCCTTCGGCAGAGTGATATTGAGCTTTACAAGCTCAGTGATATTGCCCCGCTCCGCGAGGCAGTTAATAGTTATATGGAGCGTAAAGCATGGGAAAAAGCGTGCGGCAAACGCGAGTTGCTGCACCTGCAACGGATTTTCCCATGCTTATATTACACCTGAGCCTAGGCTAATTGATCTTGCTTGTAGGCAAGTACCTTGGCGGGTACACCCTTGGGGCAGGAGATGAGCGAGACCTTGACGGCTTGTTCCGGCAAATCGAACGCTTGGCAGATAAGCTCACGGTATGCATGCATCTGCTTTTTATAGTGCGCCATGAGCCAATCTTCAAACGTTGCGAACCCAGCGCGGAGGGCTGGTGCGTTGGTTTTGAAGTCGATGATGTGGGCGGATATTAATGCCCCCTTGGCATCATAGTTAAGAATCAAGCGGTCAATGGAGGCTGAAATCCATTCGTCGTTTTCAGAGATAGCCTCCACAGATTGCTCATTATAAACTTCTTGCCCCGCTTGGCGGGTGAAGAGTTTGGCAATCTCGTCTTGTTGTAAGGCATTGTAAACAACCTTTTGCGCCTCGTTTTGAGGGGAGGAGAAGGGGAGGCTTCCCTCATGCTTCAGCCACTCTACCTGCTCCCAGCACTCGTGCACCTCTGTGCCGAAATCGGCACCGGTAGGTTGTTCTGTCAAACGCAGCTCTGCCTTGGGAGCCGCAACGCCATCGTCGTGCGACACAGAGGGTGAAATGCGGCTGCGAAGCTGCAAGGGGTCCCCCAGCGGCATAGCGGGGCTCGGTGCGTGGACAATCGCAGTTTGTTGTTTTTTCGCTGCGTACCAATCCGCGTTGCCGAATTCCGCGTCTTTCTCAAGGCTGGGGGCACAACCTTCTTGCTCTAAGGTATTCAAAATCCAATCCGATTCCTTTGTAGGAGTTTCAACCGGTTCTCCTCCGCCGGGTAGAAGAATATAGTTGGCATAACGGGCACGGGTAAGGGCTACATACATGAGGTTGTAGCTATCATCGCGCCGGGCGCGTTTCCACTTGCTCTCGTATTCTACTAAAACCGGGAATTGTGCTCGTTCTTCCGCTGTGCCGGGGTGAACCAAAATGCCTTCTTTATCGTTGGAAATGAAATATGGGATACCCTCTGATCGAGGTTGGTCTACAGCCTGAGAGCCCAAGAAGGGGAGAATGACGGCGTCAAACTCGGCGCCCTTACTCTTGTGCATGGTCATTACTTGGACGTATTGGGCAGAGCCGTTCTCCTTGCGGCAACAGGTGCGCATGTGCAAAATCCATTCATCCAGCGAGCCGCCGGCTGCGTCAAAACTTATGGCTTCCTCCAGCCATTCTGAAACCATGCGCTTTGGGCAATCCTCCGGCAGGTAGGTAGCCAGTTTTTCAATGATGGCGGCGTATCCGTGCTCATTGAGGCAGGTCATCCAGGCATCCCACGCAGTGTCTGCCTTGGCCTGGTATCCGCCGATATGCATGATGGCGCGCAGCGGAGAGACTCGCAGCACGTTGTAGCGGTATTTGTCTGCAGGCTCGCGCAGCCACATGAAGAAGGAGAGCAGCAATTCCCCCAACGGGGAGGCCGCAGTTAACGGCGAATCTTCTACCAATTGAACGGGAATCGACGGTTTGAAACGGCGTAACCATGCCGCGATTTCTCGTGCATGGTCGCCCTTGCGCACCAGAATGGCAATACTGATGCCGTTGCGCAATTTGCGCTGAGCGGGCGATGATTCTTCCGTCAATTCATCCAAAATATTGCCCACGGCTAGGCATGCTTCCTGTAGTGTTTGTTCTGCTTTGCATTTGGGTAACACCTGCACCCTGATATAGCCTTTTTTGTTGAGGTTCGAGTCATGGGGGCGATGTTCCGAAAACTCGTCGTCTGCCTCCTTAATCGAAGCAAATACCTTGTTGGTGAAGTTGATAATTTCCGGCACAGAGCGGCGACTTTCAGGGAGGTTGGAATTAATAAGAACTCGTTTCTGCCAGTCGTAGCCATCAGTGGTCGGTTTATTGCCGCGTAATTGCTCGAAAAGTTCGGACGAAGCTCCGCGGAAGCTATAAATACTTTGCTTTTTATCGCCTACTACAAACAGCGATTTTTCCGGATACTGAGCATTTTCCTTAAGGAGGTTGCTCAGAATTTCCCATTGCACCGGGTCTGTGTCTTGGAACTCATCCAGCATCCAGTGGTCAAGCTTGGTGGTGAGGGTGAGAGCCATACCGGATTCTTCTCCGGCGGATTCGGTGGCTAAAAGCTGTCTGGCCCCTTGCTTAATGTCGTCGAAGGTGCACAGTCCTTCACCCAAAATGCAATCTCGGTATGCCGTGTAGTATTGTTGCAGCAGCTCGTGCATGGCGGCAGAACGCTCTTGTACCGTACGCAAAAAGAGTCGTTTGCATTTTTCTTGCAGCTCTTTAATGATGCCCCTCAGGCGTTGGTCTTCTGCAACTTCTTCCGCAGATGTAGGCAAATAGTCTGTATCATTTGCCTGAAGCCATTCCGTAATGGAATTTGACAATTTGCCGTTTTTTCTGATTTTTGAGGCAATACCCGGCAGGGAACGCTTAACATAGCTGCGCTTTTTCTTCCATGTTAACAGCTCCGCACTTTGGCTAATCTTTGCTTGATATTCAATGATATCTTGCTCCGATAACAGTTCTGTATCTGCGCAATCCGGAAGCTGAAAAGCCTGCATAAGCCCCCACGGTTGTTCTTGAGGAAACTCCTTGTAGAGAGCAAGATACGTGTTTATGTTCTTCTCCAGAATCTCTAGCAAGGCGCCTCCTTTATCTTCAGCAATGCAGCTGAGCAATGTAATGAGGGCTGATTCATGGTGCGACGACCGCTCACTCTCTGCCAGCATGGCCAACAGAGCTGTGCGCGTGGCGCGTTGCTGCTGCAACGGATTCATGGGGGTAACACTGCTAAGCCCCGCGCGGTGCAAGTCTGCGGCTACTACTCTGTTAAAGAAGCTGTCGAGGGTGGACAGCTGTAAATCTGACGATTTACTCAGTACTCGTATTAACAGCTCTGCAAAGAACTCTGTTGTAAGTAGCGGGAGCTCCGGTTCCTCTGGCGTTGGCTCCAGCTGCTCCGGGTAGCATTTTTGAGCTGCCGCTCGCTCCAACATCGGAATGGCCGCAGGGTATAGAGCTACGGGATTAGAGGAGGGAGTCAGCGAGAAATCCGCATTGAGGTGCAGGCCTGTCCAAGTTTCCCAGACTCGGGCCGCCATGCCATTGCGTGCCGGAATTTCGTAATCCGGCTTGCCCAAGGCGCCGTCAGATAATGCTTGGAAAATGCGGTTTCGGAACTCGCCTGCCGCTTTTTTGGTGAAGGTGAGCGCAATCATTTTCTCCGGGCGCGCGCCTAATGCCAACAAGGCAACGAAGCGAGAGGTGAGCTGGTAGGTTTTACCGGTTCCGGCAGAGGCGGCAATGAGATTGCCTGTGATATACTTTGATGAAGAGGACATGAGAAAAAACGCGTGAAACGTATCAGTTTTCAGAAGAAGGTAAATCCAAGGGGGGCAGACTGCACATGACGCGTGGGTCTGGCTCCTTGTAAACACTTAAAGCGCCAAAACCATTATATTTCAAACTTCTGCCGAGAGATTCTGCGGAGTACAAACAAAGGCCGCTTCTCATGAGGCAAGCTGCGGTTTGCACACATTGCATGGCTTGTTCGTGTAGTTCAGGAGTCATCTCGGATTTTGAATCAATGCCGCTCATGGGGTAGTATTGAACTGCCTCCGGCTCCGTTCTCGGTAAATTATAGAATCCGGTTTCCGGTAAGTACGGTAACTGATGTATGGTGCGTAAGGCTTCTGCATACAGCGGTAATTGAACACTGCTCCAACGGTGGACATTGTTTTTGCTATCTTGCACAACCCACTCTGCTGGTAAGTAGGCGTGGTATAGCTCGGAAGCTGTTCCTGACAACTTTTCCCAATGGGTTTTTCGCGGATCTAGTGCGTTGCTCTTATAGTCGATAACGCGCATTCTTCCATCATCGCGGTGGCGGTCTACGCGATCAACGCGCATATCGAAGCAAAGGGGAGCGGTATCTTGCCCGGAAGGCATGCTGAATACCAGGCGTTCTTCTGTAAGTATAACCTCCCACCCATCGCATAAATCCGTTGCGTGGCATTTAGCAAAAGCTTGAGCTGTTTTAATGAGATTGCGCTGCAAGATGCGGAGGGTGACAGGGAGGGGAGTATCCGGGCCACCATACTGCTCTGCCACGCGAGCTGTGGCACATTCTGCCGCGTAGGCTGCTATTTCATTTGTTAACTCATCGCAATTCGTTGTTGGCGGTGTGTTGTGGTATCGCGTAGTAATATCTTGCAAGATAGCGTGCAGAAGGTTGCCGTATTCTGCGGCGTCCGGTTCAGATTTGTCATCCGGCAAGGTGTCGCTCGGTGAAATGCGGTGTATCTTCTTAAGCCAAAAACGCAGAGGGCAATTCAGAAATTCTTTGATGGCTGAAGGCGAGAATGTATACTCTGTGTCTTCATACGGATTTTTAATCCCTTCAGCAATGAGGGCTACGCTTTCCATATCGGTAGCGTTTGTGTGTGGTGCCGAAGGCTTGATGAAAGGCAGCAAATCATATTCGCTGTCTGCGCTCGCCGCGTGCGCATCGCTGAACAACCAGTTCACACGTTCTGCTGTAGCCACTGCATTGCTGCAGCGCAACAAGAGCGGAGATGGTGAAATGGGGGTGCCATCCAGCGTTGCGGCAGACAAAACAAAATGAATGGAGCCTGCCGGACGACTGTGCAGGAGGGCAGTGAGTAAAAAGCTATCGCGGGCACAACGCGAGGTGTCATTCGTCATGCTGAGGAAAGCTCGGTACGCGTTAGGCAGATAGGCATCTGCCGGCATGCGTTCCGGTACATGCCCTTCGTGCATGCCGGCAATAATGATACGGGGTGCGTTGGTATAGCATAATTCTCGCCATCCTTTCAGGTTAATGGATTTGTTGCGGTCGCCGGCGCCTTCCAGTACACCGGTCGCTTGCTTCTCTACAGTGTACGCCATGAGCATTAAGGCTGCCGCTGGCGGACATGCAATGCGAGCGTTGGAAACAAGTTTGGCGGTTTCTCTCATCACTCCGGATAAGATGCGAGCGGCACGCTTCATTTCCGGCTTCCTAAGTAGCTGTGTTAAGGCTGCGGAGAGTTCGATTAAACGCTTGGAAAGACCTTCTGACTGGTAACAGTCTTGGATGAAGTTTGCAACATCTGTCGTGTAGCGTATGTACGTGCTCAGCGTTTGAACCCGTTGTTGATTCTGTTGCTCTAGCTGTTCCTCTGCTTGCAAGTGGCGCTGCATGATATGGAGCAAATGCTGTACACTGCAGGGCAAATGCTCATGGCATAACTCCGAGAGATAATGGTTGAATGCTGCCGGTACGCTATAAGCGGAAAAACAGCGTTGGAAGGTTCGGTTTCGCAGCAGGGTCAGTACGTCCTCAATGTCTCTCCGTTGCATCGGCTCCGATGGATGCATAGCCGCACAGGCGTCTTTGATTTGCTGCGGAATGCGGCCTGCCTCGGTGGCAAGCAGAGAGCGCCCCTCCGGTATATTCACCTGCCATTCCGGCTTGAATGCTGATACCAGCATAGGGGAGAGTGTATCATCGCAAGAGGAAAGAATAAGGTCGCGCGCATGGTAGCCCCCGGCCAATTCTTTCACTTTCTTACCGAACGCCTGAACGCTGCCGGTGGGGTGAATCACATCCTCTGCTCGAATGGTACCACCATGGTTTTGAGCCGGAATCTCAATGGGGCATTCACTCCATCCCTGTTTGGCGAATGCACCTGTAGTAATGACAGGAATCGGTTGACCGAAGGCATCGAACCTAGCGGCCTCATTTTGGGGTGCATTAACCCATATTTCCACCTGCGCGGCCTCGGTTTCTGTTAATCGTTGTATGTACAAGCGGTTGAGGGGCGATAGCTCCGGAACGCAGGCAATGATAATGGGTCCACGCGGTACAGGGGAGCTTAATTCTTTAGCACGGCACTGTTCTGCGGGCTGTAAGCCCCAGAGCGACAGTTGCTCATCCACGCTGCTGAATGTAGTCTTAAGTGCTTCCCAGCGTTCGTTTTCGTAGGTAATGGTGTTTGCCCATTGTTCTTCAGATTCGCAAAGATAATCGCGAACAAAACTCTGCATTGTCTCCGGCTGCCAATCAGGCGTGCGGGCTTCTTGCTCTAATTGTTTGCGGATGCGCTGCATTTGTGTAGCAACCTCCAAGAGCCACGGAAGCGGTTTGTCGGCCATGGCTTGTTGTAGCACGTGCAACCAAGCCGCCAGGGTTTCTTGCTCTGTGGCTACGTGGTCGCCCCGGCAAGGTATGAGCTGCCCGGTTAAGGTAATGCGCGGCATCAGGAGCGGTTTCTTGGCTCTTTCTGCCATGTATTCTCTCAGCCTGCGTCCGCTTTCGGCTGTGGGTACTACAATCGTGGCGCGCCGAAAGCCGTCCGGATTGCTTTCATTTAACGCTTCCAGCTTGGTGGCTACAAGCTCAATCGCCGGGCGGTCCCAGCCAAGAAAGTGTCTTAATTCGGGTATGTTCATGTATGGTGCTATACTATCATATTGCCCCTGTTTTTTCAAGAAAACAGACGCGGAAAAGAAGAAAATACATAAATGCCTACCGGAGCAATTTGAGCCTTATGCATTCATGTAGTATTGCCTTACTGTAATAGCAAAGCCCCCCTGCAAGTGGTGTGCTTGCAGGGGGCTGAAAGTTAGTTAGCTGCGCGGCGTATTAGGCGCGGGTGTGGAAGGTACGGGAGATTACCTCGCGCTGCTGCTCGGGCGTGAGCTTGATGAAGTTCACGGCGTAGCCGGATACACGGATGGTAAGCTGCGGGTACTTCTCGGGGTGCACCATGGCGTCCTCAAGGGTCTCGCGCTCCAGCACGTTCACGTTGATGTGGTGGCCGGTGGCGGCAAAGTAGGCGTCCAGCAGGGAGGCCAACTTGGCGCGGCGCTCGTCCTCATCCTTACCCAGGGCGCCGGGCACAATGGAGAAGGTGTAGGAGATGCCGTCCAGAGAGTCGTCGTAGGACAACTTAGCAACGGAGAGCATGGAGGCTACAGCACCGTTCTTGTCGCGGCCGTGCATGGGGTTGGCACCCGGGGCAAAGGGCTCGCCGGCGCGGCGGCCGTCCGGGGTGTTACCGGTCTTCTTGCCGTATACCACATTGGAGGTAATGGTGAGCACGGACTGGGTGGGCAGGGAGTCGCGGTAGGTGTGCAGCTTGCGAATCTTGTTCATGAAGTTGCTGACAAGGTTGCAGGCGATTTCGTCTACACGCGGGTCGTTGTTGCCGTAGCAGGGGAACTCGCCCTCGGTCTCGAAGTCGACGATGAGGCCGTCCTCGTTGCGAATGGCTTTCACCTTAGCGTACTTGATGGCGGACAGAGAGTCTGCGGCCACGGAGAGACCGGCGATACCGCAGGCCATGGTGCGCAGAATTTCCGGGTCGTGCAGAGCCATCTCAATACGCTCGTAGCTGTACTTGTCGTGCATGTAGTGAATGACGTTCAGGGCATCCACGTAGGTCTTGGCAAGCCAATCCTGCATGTTGTCGAACA
This sequence comes from uncultured Akkermansia sp., assembly GCA_904501975.1. GTDB lineage: Bacteria > Verrucomicrobiota > Verrucomicrobiia > Verrucomicrobiales > Akkermansiaceae > Akkermansia. The sequence continues at coordinate 29,621 of CAJGCZ010000023.1, read as the reverse complement.
GCTCCATCACCTTGTCGTACTCCAGGTACTCACCCTCGTAGCGCGGGGCGGGGGGCGTTACCTGCTTGCCCTTCACTTCGTCCATACCGCCGTTAAGGGCATAGAGGAGAGCCTTGGCAAGGTTGGCGCGGGCACCGAAGAACTGCATCTGCTTACCAATGCGCATGGCAGATACGCAGCAGGCAATGCCGTAGTCATCACCCCAGTGCGGGCGCATCAGGTCGTCGTTCTCGTACTGTACGGAAGAGGTTTCGATGGAAACCTTGGCGCAGAACTTCTTGAAGCCCTCGGGCAGTGCGGTGCTCCACAGTACGGTCAGGTTCGGCTCGGGAGCCGGTCCCAGATTGTACAGGGTCTGCAGTACGCGGAAGGAGCTGCGGGTGACGAGGGTGCGGCCGTCTTCGCCCATACCACCGATGGATTCCGTTACCCATGTGGGGTCGCCGGAGAAGAGGTTGTTGTACTCGGGGGTGCGGATGAAGCGTACCATGCGGAGCTTCATGACGAAGTGGTCCATAATCTCCTGAATCTCTTCTTCGGTGATGGTGCCGGCGGCAAGATCGCGCTCGAAGTAGATATCAAAGAAGGTGGAGGTGCGGCCCAAGGACATAGCGGCGCCGTTCTGCTCCTTCACTGCGGCAAGGTAGCCAAGGTAGGTCCACTGCACGGCCTCGCGGGAGTTAGCGGCGGGGCGGGTGAGGTCGCAACCGTAGGTCTGGCCCATCTGGGCGAGTTCGGCAAGGGCGCGAATCTGTTCGTTCATTTCTTCGCGCAGACGGATGACGTCGTCGGTCAGCACAAGGTTTTCGCGCTCTACCAAGTCCTTGCGGCGCTCGGCGATGAGGCGGTCTGTGCCGTAGAGGGCAACACGACGATAGTCACCGATGATGCGGCCACGGCCGTAGGCATCCGGCAAACCGGTAACGATGCCGGCGGAACGAGCGGCACGAATGCCGGTGGTGTAGGCATCAAACACGCCTTCGTTGTGGGTCTTGCGGGTGGTCTTGAACATGTCGAGCGTCTTCTCGCTCATCTTGAAGCCGTAGCTTTCCAAGGCCTGCTGTGCCATACGAAGACCGCCGAAGGGCATGAGGGCGCGCTTCAGCGGGGCATCTGTTTGCAAACCAACAATTGTTTCAAGGTCCTTATCGATATAGCCTGCGGCATGGGATACAATGGAGGATACCACTTCCTCATCTGCTGCAAGTACGCCGCCTGCCTCAATTTCCTGCTTCATAAGCAGCTTCACCTTGTCCCACAGTGCATCTGTGCGGGTTGTGGGGCCGGCGAGGAAACTCTCATCGCCCTCGTAGGGGGTGTAGTTCTGTTGAATGAAATCGCGTACGTTGATGGATTCAGTCCATACGCCGCCGTTAAAGCCTTGCCATTCTGCGGGAAGGCTGGCTGCCTGGTTTGTAGTATCGCTCATAAATAAATAGGTGTTCAGGGTTGCACAGCGCGAGTTCGCTGCTCCTGAGGGGCCTGCGCGACATGCCTACCATTTTGGCACCGTGACAGGCTATCTCTTGCCTGTGACAATACCTGATTTCCCTATTTTTGTCAAGCGGGAACTAACCGAAAATGAAGAAAAATTTGAATAATTCTAATTTTCGGGTATTAAATCGAGATGCGAGACCGCTGTTTGAGGTTTTATAGCCAAATCTAACGCGGCATCTGCCACGGCTTGCGGATTTTCGTCGAATCGGTAGGCGTAGCAGTCCGGGCAGGTATCGGCCGATTTGTCCACAATGGCGCCACATACGGTACAAAGTTTGTATGAGGTGGGGTCGTTGGTGATGGTAACGGCCATTTCTTTGCGGTCTGCTTTCATGTGTGGCAGTATACATCCGCGGGCAGGCGGTAGGCAAGAATCCGTTGGGTCATAAATGTAAAAAAAGATTCGCTTGAGGGCAGGTGCACATAGTTTATCATTGAACAAAGCCGGGCTAGGTACTATAATGTGCGCGTATGAGTTGTTTTGATGCAATTGAGACCAAAATGCAGGGGGTAGGACTTTCTGCCGCCGCTATTAATGCTTTTCGCCACAGTGTGAATGTGTTGGCAAGCAATCAATCCATGATGATACCCGAGGCGGAGATTGAACCGTCCGCAGGTGTAGCTGAGTGGGAATCCTTGGTAGAGGCAACGCCGGAGGCCGATGCCGCCTTGTTGGCACAGGCTGTGCTCATTAAGCTTAACGGCGGCCTGGGCACGGGCATGGGATTACAAAAGGCCAAGAGTTTGTTAGAGATTAAGCCGGGCGTTACCTTCTTGGATTTGATTGTGCGCCAGGTGCAAAGCCTGCGAGAGCGCGCCGGCTACCCCGTCAACATCTTGCTGATGAACTCCTTCTCCACCTCTGCAGATACTATGGCTCATTTGGCCCGCTATGCAGAAGGCGGCTTTGCCGACCCGCAACAGGTGGAAATGATACAGAACCGCGTGCCCAAGCTGCATACAGATACCCTGCAACCGGTGGAATATGCCGCTAACCCGGACTTAGAGTGGTGCCCGCCCGGCCATGGAGACATTTATCCGGCTTTGGTTGGCTCCGGTTGGTTGGAGAAACTGCTGGCCGCCGGGGTTAAATATGCCTTTATCTCGAACTCCGATAACTTGGGGGCTCAAATGGATACGCGTTTCCTGCGCTGGTTTGCAGAGAGCGGTGTGCCTTTTGTGATGGAGGTAACCCGCCGTACCGAGGCAGATAAGAAGGGCGGCCACTTGGCAACCCGCAAGGCAGATGGCCAACCCCTGTTGCGCGAGATTGCCCAATGCCCGGAAGAAGATGTGGCATCCTTCCAGAATATTGAAAAGCACCGCTATTTTAATACAAATAATCTGTGGATTCGTTTGGATGCGCTGCATGAGTACCTGCAGGCCAATGGTGGCGTGCTTCCGTTGCCGGTGATTCGCAATGTGAAGACAGTCGACCCGCGCGATGCGTCCACCCCCGAGGTGTACCAGTTGGAAACCGCCATGGGCGCTGCTATTCAGTGTTTCCCCGGTGCTCGCGCCGTGTGTGTGCCGCGTTCCCGCTTCTTCCCGGTAAAGACTTGTAGTGACTTGCTGTTGCTGCGCTCCGATGCCGTGGAGATTAACGAGGCCGGTTTAATGTCTCTTGCCCCGGAGTGCAAGGGTGTGGCTCCCATCGTGCAGTTGAATTCCAAATTGTACAAGTTGGTGGATTCGCTGGAGTCGCTCGGAGTGCCCAGCCTGAAACACGTTACCAAGTTGACCGTTACCGGTTCTCACCAATTTGCCGCCGGGGAGCCCCTGAGTGGCGAGGTTACTGTATAAATGCCGGTTTCTCCGCAAAAACGCCAAGAGCTCGCCGAGCGCATGAAGGCGCTCGGTGTGCAGGAGCGTGATTTGGAGAAAACATTTGTGCGCGGCAGCGGCAAGGGGGGCCAGAAGGTCAACAAGACGAATAATTGCGTTTGTTTGGTTCATGTGCCAACGGGCTTGGTTATCAAATGCCATCGCGAGCGTGAGCGAGAGATTAATCGATTTCTTGCCCGCCGCGCCCTCTGCGATGAGCTGGACCACCGTCTCAACGGCGCGCCGTCTCCCAAACAAATGGAGGCTAGACGAGCCCGAAAACGTGGTTCGTTGCTTAAAAATATCAGCATTGTGCAGCGCAAAATGCACAAGGATTAAACAGGGGGCTCGCCATGTGGCGAGCCTTTTCCTGTGTTAGAAAGTGTGCGCCTTCAAAAAATCTTGAGCGGCGATTCTTTTTTAGCTGACAAAACATTGTTTTCATGCTAATGTATGGAGTATGAAGAAACCTGAGATTTTAGCCGCACGCGATTTGAACAGTCGTGCCGATAGGCACCTTTCCGTCAGTATTCCGGTCAATACCGGAAACCCTGTGTTGGATGCCAATTTGTATGATTTGGCGCAGCGTTTCAGCGGGGAGCACTCCCCTGAGACCGTCTTGCAAATGCTTTCAACGGTTATGAATGTGGCAGATTCTCCGCTGGAGGAGCACGATTTGGAAATGATGGCTCGCACGGTGGAAGAAATGTTTGCGGCGGATAAAATGTTCTATCCCTACCGCAATGTACGCAAAATTACCTGTTTCGGTTCGGCGCGTATTCAGCCGCAGGAAGATGCGTACAAACAAGCCGTAGCGTTCTCTCGCATGGCCGCAGAGAAGGGGTACATGGTTATAACCGGTGGCGGTCCCGGCATTATGCAAGCCTGCAATGAGGGCGCCACAGAGGATGCCTCCTTCGGGCTTAATATCACGCTGCCTTACGAGCAGCATGCCAACCCCTTTATTGCCGGTAGTGAGAAGATGATGAACTTCTATTACTTCTACACCCGCAAACTCAATTTCCTGAAACAAACGGATGCCTTAGTAGCGTTCCCGGGTGGTTTCGGTACCATGGACGAAATTTTTGAAACCATTACCTTGATTCAGACCGGAAAGAGCACCATTTTCCCCGTTGTGTTGCTGGACCCGCCGGGAGAAACATTCTGGATTCGTTGGATGCGTTTCATTGAGAAGGAGTTGTTGGATGCAGGCCTTATCTCATCAACGGATATGCACTTGCTCTACCGCAGTAAGAGCCCGGAAGACGCCATGGCATATATCGAGCGTTTCTACCGTCGCTTCCATTCCTATTATTTTGAGCAAGACAGCATAACCATACGTGTTATGGAGCCGCTTACACAAAAACATTTGGATTGGATTCTTCATGATTATACGGATTTGATGCCTAAGGCAGATTTGGTGCAGCTGCCCGGCGATGAGTCAGACCCCGAGCCTGCGCTGGCCACCATGCCGCGACTGCGCTTTACGCTGAAACGCGGTGACTATGCCCGTTTGAAGGATTTGATTGATATCATTAACGATTGATTAGGAAATGCGGATGAGAACATTTGTTTTATGTGTGATGGCAGCGTTGGCTGTGAATACAGCCTCTGCTGTTAAGGTGGATTTCAGTACGATTAAAACGCGTGCTCAGGCAGAAGCCGTGCTGGATGAAATGCGCATCTCTAAATCAGATTACGAGCGTGCCATGTTTTCTGCTGTGCAATTCGGGCACAAGGATACGATACGCTTGTTGCTGCTTGCCGGAGAAAAGATTAATATGCGTGGCGAGGGCTCTGTAACACCGCTGCATTTTGCTGCCCATATCGGCAAGGATGATATGGTGAGTTTCTTGTTGGCTGCCGGGGCAGATGTGAACGCCCGCGAGGAGCAGGGGGCCACCCCGCTGCATTTGGCAGCCGAGGCCGGGCATGTGAAAACCCTCAAGGCGCTGTTAGCTGCCCCAAAAATCAAGGTAAACGCAGAAAATGACTTGGGCGATACCCCGCTGCATGATGCTGCACGCCTGAACCGCGTAGAATGTATAACACTGTTGGTTGCGGCGGGGGCGCAGCTGGAGGCTTGCAATGACACGGGCTCCACGCCGCTCTTGCAAGCTGCATACGATGGCCATGTGCCGGCGCTGACGGCACTGGTGCAGGCCGGGGCGAATGTGAACGCCGTGTCGGATGGCCGCTCCTCTGCATTGCACTTGGCTGCGCATAGCGGGCATGCGGAGTGCATCAAGCTGCTGCTGAAGGTAGGGGCTGACCCTACAGCCTTGAACATCAAAAAGAAAACCGCTTATGATGTGGCGGTGAAATACGGTCATACAGCTTGCGCGGCCTTGTTGCAGCCTGCTCCTGTCGCAGCCGATTCCGGAAAAAAGACGGCAGCCAAGGAAGCTCCCGCCACCCCCGCGCAGAGCAAGCCTGCGGAGCCAAAGTCTGATTCTGCGTCCGAATCTGCCGACGGTGAAAAAAATCAAAAAAATGAACAAGGGAACTTGAAAATCTGATTCTTTTGTGGTAATATCTAATCATAGCAGCTATGCTTGTATATGGGTGGACTGTATACAAATGGCGGAATCTGCTCACTATCAACCTCTCAACAAATGTTAATTTCTGCGTTAAATCCTGACCGCGCAACGCTGAACTTCCTCAATGCATACTCAGAGGAAGTGCGAGACGCGGGTGAAAAGCTCCAAAAAGATGGAGCTGTAACACAAATTTTCGGTAACCACCTTTTCATTCAGGGAAGAGTGGAGACGAAGCAGGGCGGTGTGCGCACCACCCTTCGCTTGCAGGGAAACCGCTGGTTCGGTTCTGCAACTGCTGAAGACGAAGATCTTGCAGGAGCCTGCCTCATTGCTACCATGGTGGAGCGTATGTACCGTGGTACCAGCATGCCGGAGAGCCCCAATGAACTTGATGAAATCCCCCTCATTGATGTATTGGAGGAAAAGCTGGGGCGCGATTTGGAGCAGAAGGAATGTGACTTTGTTGCTAAGTTAGAGAAGCGCTATCGCCGCTTTGTGATTGAGCAGGAGATTCATGACCACGACCTCGTGCGCCTTAGCCCGCGCTGGGATATCACCGGTTATGATGCTTTGGAGCTTTGGCCGAGTCCGCCCAAGAATATCTTAGAGTTCTGGAACTACATTGCCTACGCTTTCAGCAAGAAGCGTATTCCGTATCCGGCCTTTATGGAAGCCGTGACGGATTTGATGAAGGTGCAGCAGCGAATTTCTGAATGGGAGCGTGAAAAAGAGGTTGGCACGTGGTATGACCGCATTCAGAGCGTTAATGAGCGCCCGCCGCAGCCGCCCCGTCATTCCATGTTCATGCGCTTGGTCTCTACCATCAACGAGGCCCGCTTTGAGTTCCGCTATACCGAGAAGGAGGACTGGACTCCGATTCGCGAGCGCGCTCAGTTAGATACTATTTTGGCGGAGTTCCTGAATGGCTCTCTCAAGATGGATCCGCAGACGGATATTCTTCTTAACGTGTTGCGCGATTACGCAGACCGCGAAGAGACCGTTATCTTGGATTTGGATAGCGAGGAAGCCTGCCGCGTTATGAACCGCCTCTTCCACCAACCCGCCCTGAAAGGCTATTTGGTGAACCTGGATGAGTGCTATTTCAAGGTGGTAAAGGAGCCGCTGAAGTGGATTTGTATTGATGACCCGATTGTGCCGGATTGCTATGGCCTGCAGCTTGTTACAGCCGCCGGTGTGCATGTAACGCACTCTGTGCGCCAGTTGCCGGGCCAGGTAGAACTTTACCAGTCCGATGAAACCGTATTCCCCGGCCCTCCCAAGTGGTTGGAAAGCACGGAAGTAGAGCCCCGCTACTCCATTCCTAAGTCTGTTATCGACAGCTTGGACGGCGTCGAGTTCCTTCGTAAGATTGGCGCCACCCTGCCGCCCAGTATGGAGGAGCGCGTGGTGGATATCGAGCTCATGCCCACCTTCTCCATGAAGATTGTGCGTGGTCTTACCAGTGCCGATACAGAGCACGTGCTGTTGGAAGTATCTGCCCAGGATACCCCCGGCCGCCGCAAGGAGCGTTTGGGTAAGGATGATTGGGAGCTCGTGGAGCAGATGGCCGTGAAGGATAAGACACTCCTTCGTTTCATTCGCGATAATCTGTACCCCATTCCCGGCCTGTTGGAGGAGATGAACTTCACCTACGATGGCCCCTTGGCAGCCTTCAAGAGCCGCATTACCAAGCAGTTCCCCGAGAAGTTTGCAGAGTGGGCAAAGACCATCCCCGAGACCATTAAGGTGGAGATGGATGAAAATCTTCAGTCCTTGCTGGCAGACCCCGTCGCCGCAGCCATTCGCTTTGAGGTGGTGAACCAGGAAATTGACTGGTTTGACCTGCGCGTAGTGATTGATGTGGAGGGCGTAACCCTTACCAAGGAGCAAATCCGCGCCCTGGTTTCCGCGCGTGGCGGCTATGTCCGTATGGATGATGGACGCTGGATGCGCTTGGAAATCAAGCTGGATGATGCTCAGCGCGATGCCGTTACCAAGCTCGGTTTGGATCCCTTCGATCTTTCCGGCGAAACGCACCGCATGCACGCCTTGCAGCTGGCAGATCCGCGCGCTGCAGAGGTGTTTGATCCCAAGGCCTGGCAGCGCATTAAGGAGCGCACCTCCGAGATTAAGATTGACGTTAAGCCGGATGTGCCCACAGCCTTGCAGGCAACGCTGCGTCCGTACCAGATTGATGGCTTCCACTTCCTGGCCTACCTTTCCGTCAACGGCTTCGGTGGTATTCTGGCGGACGACATGGGTCTCGGTAAAACCATTCAGTCCATCACCTATGTGCTGTGGTTGAGAGAAGATTATCTTGCTCGCAACAAGCAGGGCCGCAAGAAGGTGGTGGTGCCGCCCGTGCTCATTGTTTGCCCGAAATCCGTGCTCGATGTATGGGCCAGTGAAACAGAGAAGTTTGCCCCCGGCATTCGTGTGCAGGTGATTCGCAACAAGGAGCAGGCCGTGGTAGAAGACATTTTGGCTAACTACGATATGGTAGTTATCAACTACGCTCAGTTGCGTGTTTGCGGTGAGCAGATTAACTCCATTAAGTGGTTAACCGTTATTCTTGACGAAGGCCAGCAGATTAAGAACCCGGACTCCAAGGCCGCTAAGGCCGCACGCGAGCTCACGGCATACAACCGATTGGTGCTTTCCGGTACGCCTATCGAAAACCGCTTGCTGGATATGTGGTCGCTCATGGCATTCGCCATGCCTGGTGTGCTGGGTAGCCGTGCCTACTTCAAGAAGCGCTTCGATAAGCGCAAGGATTCTCAGAGCCAGAACCGCTTGGCGGCTCGCCTCAAGCCCTTCTTGCTGCGCCGCACCAAGCAACAGGTGGCTAAGGACCTGCCGCCCCGTACCGAAGAAGAGGTATACGCCAAGATGGAGGGCATTCAGCGCCAGCTGTACAAGGCAGAGCTGCGCCGCATTCAGAAGGCTCTCCTCGGTATGGATTCCGACGAATCCGTCAAGAAGAACTCCTTCGCTATTCTGCAGGGCTTGATGCGCTTGCGCCAGATTTGCTGTCACCCCGGGCTTGTTGATAAGAAGTACGTTGGTGAGGATAGCGCCAAGCTCAACGCGCTCTTCTACCTGCTCGATCAGCTGCGCGATGAAGGCCACAAGGTGCTCGTGTTCTCCCAGTTCACCACCATGTTGGATATCATTCGCGCCCGACTGGAGGCCGACCACCGTCCCTTCAACTACCTCACCGGTGCTACGAAGGATCGTAAGGCGGAAATCGAACGCTTCCAGACCACGAAGGAACCCAGCGTCTTCTTGCTTTCACTCAAGGCCGGTGGTGCCGGTTTGAACCTTACCTCTGCATCCTACGTCATTCTGTACGATCCGTGGTGGAACCCGGCTGTGGAAAGCCAGGCTATCGACCGTACGCACCGTATCGGCCAGAAGAACAAGGTTATTGCTTACCGCTTGCTGACTCGCGACTCTGTGGAAGAGAAGATTCGCGTGCTGCAGCACCAGAAGAACCAACTTGTTACCAATGTGCTTGGTGACGAAGGCTTTGCCTCTAGCCTCGACTTGAATGATCTGCAGTTCATTCTTGCCCATGGCGGCGAGGATAACGATGAGGATATGCCGGTTCTCGATGCTTAAATTCTCTCTCTCCATTTAGCACTTAACACCTCACCCCGGTATGGTTCGCCATGCCGGGGTGTATGAATTTAAGGCAAGGCAATCCGGTCAACGGAAATAAAGCGGAAAAACAGTTAACAAATCTGTAAAAAATGTTTGCAATTCCGCGGAGAAGGGGGTATACTTAATTCGCATGGTAGAGAATCTTATTTACATTGTGGCAGCGTATTTGATTGGCTCGGTTCCGTTTGGGTATTTGGCCGGTCGTATGAACGGGTTGGATCTCCGCGAGCATGGCTCCCGGAACATTGGTGCCACGAACGCCGTGCGAGTGCTCGGTAAAAAATGGGGAATCCCGGTATTTGTGTGTGACTTTTTGAAGGGTTATTTGCCCCTGTTGTTTATGGCTCAGCACTTGGGGGGCGATGTAACAACATTTGATGCCGCCCAAATGGGGTGGTTTTTGGGAGTGTTGTTTGCCTTGGTGCTGGGGCATACCTTTACTTGTTATCTGAATTTCAAGGGCGGTAAGGGCGTTGCCACAACGGGCGGTTGTTTGTTTGCCGTATCTCCGATTGTGGGTTGGGCCTCCGTTGCCACTTGGATTGTGTGCATGCTGTTCACTCGCTACGTGTCGCTCTCCAGCATGGCTGCCGGTTTGGCCATGATGAGCGCCGCCGTTTATGTCTTCTGTTGGCAGGATGGCACCCTGAGTGCGGCCGATGGCATGGTGCTGGGCTTGCTCGGTTTCATCTTTGTGCTGGTGGTATGGAAACACCGCTCCAACATTGTTCGCCTCTGTAACGGTACAGAGCCCAAAGCTTTCTCTAAAAAATAATTTTCCTTTTTTGTTATGTCTCTCCAATACAAAAAAACAGCTGTTATCGGTGGTGGTGCATGGGGTACAGCCCTTGCTCTCACTGCCTCATATAGTGGTGAAGAAGTCGTCCTCTGGACCTATCGTGAGGAAGAAGCCGCTATCATTCGCGAGACGCGCCACAGCCTTTGCCGTGTAGAGGGTGCCCGCTCGCTGCCGGAGAACGTATTAGTAACCAGCGATTGGGAGGACGTAGCCGGTGCAGAGCTGGTTATTGTAGTAGTGCCCAGCGTTGCCATGCGCAGTGTGGCACAAAGCTTGTCTAAGGTGGCCTTGGCTGAGCATGCTGTTGTTGTCAGTTGCACCAAGGGTATTGAAAAGGACACTAACCTGCTGATGACGGAGATTCTTGAGGCTAACCTCAAGTGCCCGGTAGGTGCGCTTTCCGGTCCGAATCATGCAGAGGATATTGTGCTGGAGCTGCCTAGCCTGACACTGGTAGGTTTTGCAGATTTGGAGATTGCCCGTGGTGTGCAGCACCGCCTCAGCACCCCCTTCTTGCGAGTATACACCTGCACCGATGTGGTGAGCATGCAGGTGGGTGGTGCCATTAAGAATGTGTTTGCGTTGGCCAGCGGCATTTGCGCCGGCTTGGGCTTGGGCGACAATGCCCGTGCCGCCCTTGCAACTCGTGGCTTAGCAGAAATGACTCGCATCGGCATGGCACGCGGTGGCCGTATGGATACCTTCATGGGCCTCTCCGGCATGGGTGATTTGGTTGTAACCTGCTATTCTGAGCACAGCCGCAACCTCACCTCCGGCAGAATGATTGCCAATGGCGTGCCTGTGGATGAGTGCCAATCCCGCATTGGTCAGGTGGTGGAGGGTATTCCCAATACGCTCTCTACTTACCAGCTTGCCCGCAAATTGAATGTTCGTACCCCCATTACAGATGCCATGTACGAAATCCTTTACTGCGGTAAACCTGCCCGCCAAGCCTTGGAAGAGCTCATGACTCGCGATTTGCGCGAGGAATCCATGACGGAATAACGCCGTTTCATGTAGATTTTGCCGCCCGAATTGCGTTCTTGTCTATATACATGACTAACATGGATGAGACGCCTCAAAATTTGTGGTTGGCTGAGATATGGTTGGAGCACCGAGACCGCTTGGTGCGCCTGCTCGCCACGCGTATGCCTCGCGTGATGCTGCGCCGTATGAGCGCAGATGATGTAGCCCAGGAGGCCTATTTGGCATGTGGCCGCCGCCTTGATTTCCTTAAAAATCAGCCGGAGGTACCCATGTTCGTTAAGCTGCGCAGAATTGCACTGCAAACGCTTACGGATATGGAACGCCGCCATTTGGGTGCCGGCAAGCGCGATGCTATGCGTGAGAATACGTGGGATGATGGCGAGACTGATGCGTCTGTTGATGCTTGGGCTCAATTTGCTGACAGCATCTCCAGCCCTCGTACTCATTTGGAGCGCATGGAGCGCCATGCCTTAGCTCGCAAGGTGCTCGAAGAAATGCCCGATATAGACCGAGAAATCCTGGAATTGCGCCATTTTGAAGAACTCAGCAATAACGAGTGTGCCGCCGTGTTGGAAATCTCTCCCAAAAATGCAAGTATTCGTTATGTGCGAGCTCTGAAGCGTTTCCAGAACTTGCTGAATGATGAAGACATGTGATGATACCAGTGCACCAATGACGGACGACGAGCGCGAGGAGCTTGCCGCCGTGTTGGCCGATGAGTTTTTGGAGCGTTTGCGTGCCGGAGAACACATTTCCGTCGATTCATTTGTTGCGGAACACGAGGAGATTGCTTCCGAACTGCGCGAGCTGCTGCCTGCCATGATGAACATGGAAGGCCTGAGCCGCAACACCCAGCCCCCGGCACCGGCCATGGCTCATTACCCTGAGAGGTTGGGCGACTACCACCTGTTAGAGCGTATTGGGTGCGGTGGTATGGGTACTGTTTTTCGTGCCCGCCAAGAGTCATTGCAGCGCGAGGTTGCTGTTAAAATTCTTGCTCCTTCGTGGAGCTCGGACCCCCGCCACAGCGAAGCCTTTGAAAACGAATCCCGCGTTATTGCCGCCCTGCGCCATACCAACATTGTAGAAGTATTTGGTGCCGGCCATGAGGGGCACTACCGCTACTATGTGATGGGCTTGGTCAACGGGCAGGGGGTGAGCGTGGGCAGATTAGGCGCGGCTTTTCCCGGGGTGCCCTATGAGCAGGCCGTAGCAAAAGTGGGCTTGCAGGCAGCACGCGCCTTAGCCTTTGCCCATAAACACGGTGTGGTGCACCGCGATGTGAAGCCCGGCAACCTGCTGCTGGATAATTCGGGCGTGGTGCAGGTGAGCGATTTTGGCTTGGCTACTATTTTGAACGAAGGGGAAGATGCCCCCCTTGTCACCCAAAGTCACGATGGCACTTTGCGCTACATGGCGCCGGAGCGATTGCTGAAGGGAATCAACTCATTCTCCGGCGACCAATATAGCCTAGGCCTCACCCTGTATGAGTTGCTGGCGCGGCGCCCGGTTTTCAAAGAAACGGAGCCCGGCAAATTAGTGCAAAACATTTGCAATGGCCTTTTGCAGCCGCTCAAAGGGTACGGCGAGCTGGGGGCCATCATCAACAAAGCTTGTTCCTACGATGCCGCCTATCGCTATGAGTCGATGGCCGAGATGGCGAACGACCTGCAGCGCTATCTGAATGGCGAGCCGGTTAAGGCGCGTGCCGCCTCGTTCCTGCGCCGCTACAAATTGTGGATGCGCCGTCGCCCGGCCGTGGCCTTGTGGAGCCATTTTGCCGCGCTGTTGGTGGTGCTTTTGTTCACCAGTGTGAGCATAGGCTATGCCCGCGTTAGCCGCGCCCTCAAAAATGAAAATGAGCAGCGCTTGCTGGCAGACCGCGCTTTAGTGAGCGAAAACGAGCAACGCGCTCTGGCTGAGAAAAATGAGCAGATTGCAGATGCCTGTTTGCAACGCATTTTCGCCTCTATGGTTTCTGTGGAGGGCGACGACGGCAGCGTGCTGTTACCCACCCGTGCAGATGCTCGGTTGTTGTTGGATTTGATGCCCTACTACGAGCAGCTGGCAGAGCAGGCAGATAACGGCAGCGGTAAGGTGGCAGAGGCGGCTTCCATTCTGGCGGCCATTGCGCTCAAAACCGGGGATTATGCCACAGCTGAGACCTATTATAAGCGCGTTGTAGAGCAAAGCGAGCCCGGCTCTGTTGCCTGTATTGAGGCTTCCATCGGCCTAGCCACAGCCTTGGCCGCGCAGTCGGAGTCTATTTCTTCTCCCGAAGCTGTTAAATTGCTTTTGTCGTTGGAGAAACAAGTGCCGACCGATGCAGATTTTGACACGCGATTGCAACTGGTGCGCGCGCTCCAGCTCGCCATTGTTTATTCTGATGCCGCCGTATCCACCGGTCGCAGCACTCCCCACCAAGGATTGCACCGCTTGCCGGTACGCAGCCTCAGCGGTAGCGAGTCGCAGAGCCGTTCCGCAGAGCGCTTGGCTTTGTTAGAGCGCATGGCGGGGCTGCTGCACGGTTTGTTGCAAGAGAAACCGGAACACCTGTTGGCCCAATTGCGTCGCGTGGAGTTGTTGTCGACGGTATCCCATGCGCCGGTGCAACAACTGCTTGCCCCCGGGGGTGAAAATTGTCTCCAGTTGTTAGAGCAATTGCTCAAGCAATATCCGGATTCCGACGAAGCTAAATTCCTTTATGTTCGCTTAGCTGCATCCGCTCAGCGCGCAGAGCCGCTCAAAAGTCTTACTTTTGATTATGAGCGAGCTGCCGCTTATTCTCAGAACTTGTTGGCAGATAACCCCGCGGATAGTGAGCTCATTATGCTCTTCCTTGCTGTGAGAGACAATTACGCCGTGCAACTGCAGCGCCAAGGCAAAACGCAAGAGGCTACGCAAGCCAATGAACGCACCCTAGCAATCTTGTCCTTCCTCACCGAGCGTGCCGATTTCACCCCCGCTATGCGAGAGCGCTTGGTGATGCTTGTGGCTGCGCACCCGCAGCATGAGCAAGGCCGCTCTCAGCAAAAAGAAGAAATCCGCACCCTGTTGCGCAATTATGACGACGAACGTATCAAGACTCTCCAGCGCCGCCTGGAGTCAATGCGTTCTTCTCATCCGGGTACACGTCGCCGTCCCGGTAGAAATACAGGTGCCCGCCCCCGCCGCCAACCGACCCAAGCTCCGCTCTCGCGATAAATGATATAGCTCGGTTGTATCGTAGGGTGGGACTTTAGTCCCACCTTTTTGGTGGTATGGTTTGATAATAAATGTTGGACTAAAGTCCAACACTCCGATAGTATTTCCCCCACAACTACCAATTTGTAGAAGTACGAGGTGCGAATTCCGACATGCGAATTTGTGAGTTCCGCGCTTACGGCGCAAAGATAGCAAAGCTCAGCATAAGCTGCCGCCCGCGCCTTGAGCGCGGGCGGTAAGCGAGGCTAAGCTTTGCCCCTCGTGCGGCTTAGCCGCCAAGCTTAACAAATTGTACCTTGTACGTCGTAAATTGTAAATTCACTTCGTCCTTCGGAATTCGTAGCTCGTATTTCTACTTACTTTTTCTTAGGTTTACAAATCTTTTTCCAATCAAGCACACCCTTGGCGTGGTTATTGTAAAGCACGTTGCCGTCTTCGTCTACAATCGTAGCGTAGGGAATACCACCCGGGCTGGTATAACCGGGCAGGGTAGAGGCAGCCGGGGAGGAAGACAAGATGCAGGGGAAGCCCGCCTCATAGTGTTCTAAATAGGCCTTAGCTGCTTCCTCTGTTTTGTCGTGACCAATCAAGATGATTTCAATCTTCTTTTTCTTCATCTTCTTGTACTCTTTCACAATGCTGGGCATCAGCGCCTTGCACGGGCCACACCAAGAGGCAGAGTGCAGGTAGACATAGTATTTTGCCTTCTTGGACGGCTCCCCATCCAAAAATTCAATGTCGGCAATGGCGGCCTTCACTGCGGGTAAGTTACCCTTAGCGCTCTCGCCACTATCGCCTTTTTTGTTCTTCTTGACCTTCTTGGTGGTCTTGGGGGTAGCATCTTCGTCTGCATAACAAGCAGGTGCCATTACCCCGGCAAAAATGCCGGCCATCAACGCGAGGTGAAAGAATGTGCGTTTCATGATGTCGTGAAAGTATCAAAATGTATCTCCCATGTCAAGCATATAGTTGTTAAAATTAAATCTTATTAATTCCGAAAATATTAGCGGGATTAAAAGGAGGGGCGGTGCGCGTTCTCCCCTCTTGGCCTCGTAGAAATACATATCTTTAGCTCGTAGTAGCAGTATAACTTGTCAATTCTCTTTTGTTGTGTTATAATCAGTGTGAGGAAAACAGCCACGGTGGCTGTTGAGGAATGTAAAGTATTAACCATTAATACGATGATGAAAACACAAGTACTAGTGACGTTAATGATGGCGGGAGCCGTGGTGGCTTCTGCCGATGAGCTTGATAAGTGGCGTGAATTAATGAAGCGTTCCAACGCTGTATTTTCTCCCCACGAGGCTGTGGAGTATGGGAATGTGGGGCAGGTGAAAAAAGCAGTGGAGAGACAGCCTGCCTTTATCAATACGGCAGATGAGCTGGGTAATACTCCCTTGCATTTGGCCGCCGTTGCCGGTAAGGCCGAGGCGGTGCGTGTATTGTTAGCTGCCGGGGCAGATGTAGCCGCCAAAGATGCTGCCGGCCGTACGGCTAGGGAGCTGGCTACACAGGCAGAGGTGATAGCTGCGTTGGATGCCGCCGGCAAAGTGCGCTCCCTTGAGATTCAGTTGGCCAACGACATTCGCAGTGGCCATGCGGACGCCGTGAAACAAGCCTTACAAAATGGAGTGAACCCCAATGCACTGAATGCGGATAACAGCGGTACGCTTCTTTGTGTGGCTGTTTCTGCCAACCAGGCCGCCATGGCCGGGCTGTTGATTCAGGCCGGTGCCGATGTTAATTACGTAACCAACAACAAGAAGAGTGTGCTGCATTTGGCTGCTGTCAGCGCCCGTGCAGAGGTAATCAAAACATTGCTGGCCGCCGGGGCTAATCCCATGCACCCGGGCAACAATGGTGCTACCCCTTTGCACGATGCTGTTTGGAGCCGTAACTCCGCCGCTGTGGAGGCGCTCATCCCCGCCTATAAGGCCGAGAACTTTAACCCGGATGGCGGTCGCAATGGCTACCCTGTTGGTATGGCTATTATGGGTAATCGTGCGGATTATCTGCAAATGTTCCTGAATGCCGGTATGAAGGTGAACGACTACCGCTTCCGCAAATCGCCCTTGCTGCACATGGCTGTGCGCGCCAAGAGCCACTTTATGGTGAAGACCTTGTTGGATGCCGGGGCTGACCGCAATGCTGTTGATGAGCAGGGAAAGAAAGCGGCAGAGTACGCCGAAGGTGAGTGTGCCACCCTGTTGAAGTAAAAAGTAGAAAGGAATGCGAACATGAAAATATTTGCTTATATGATGTTGGCTTGGGGAGTATGGGGTGCCATGCCCCTGCATGCCGAGATACCTGCCGGTACGGATTATTCCCAACTCAACACGAGTGTTGATACGGAGGCCGCTTACCGCAACCGCGAGTTCCGCGCCTATTTGCCGCAGGAGATTGTGCGAGAACGCTTGCGCACGAATAATTATTCTCCCTTCGAAAACCCCACCGGTATCTTCTATCGCTCCGGTGAGTTGGTAACCATTGACGTGCAGGGCGATGCACCCAAGGGGCTTAGCTTCATTATCCATAATTTTGATCGTGATGGCGGGCATGCCGAGATTCCGTTGAAGTCCGGTGTCAACTCCTTTACGGCACCCACGCAAGGGCTGGGCTACTTTAATTATCGCTCTGCCACGCCGGAGTCTGCTCCGGCATTGAAGGTACGCTTAGAGGGCGGGCACGTCAACGGTGTGTTTACGCAGCACGACAACGCGGACACATGGCGCCGCCTGTTAGCCGGGGCTCAGGGTAATATACTGGATATTCTTGGCGAGCGTGCCCAGTTGGCATACAATGTGGATGGGCTTAAAGAGCACTGCCCGAACCGCGGGCCGGAGTTGATTGCCCTCTACGATGGCGTGATTAAGAACCAGCAGGATATGCTGGGTTGGGAGCGCTATGGCTGCCACCCCGGCAACCACATCCATGGCCGCGTGCAGTGGAGTGGCTTTATGCACGCAGACGGCATGGGCACTGCCTACATTAACACCGCCTTAAGAGAGGTGGCCAATGTGGATTCGCTCAAGCATACGGCTTGGGGCATTGCACACGAGTTCGGGCACATTAACCAGTGCCGTCCGGGCATGATGTGGGCCGGCACCCAAGAGGTAACAAACAATATCTTCTCTGCCTGGTGCTGCTACAATATTAACCCCGATAATTGCCGCTTGGAGCACGAGGTGACACCCGTTATGGGCTACCATGAGCGCATGCGTGGTGGGCGCTTTGATTGCTACATCAACTCCGCCTTGGTGCGTCGCCAGCTCTGGCAGTTCATGACCGGGCCGGACTACGGCATCAACAACGTGCCGGGTGAGCGCACGGGCGATCACTTCGTTTCCGTCTCTCCCCTCTGGCAGTTGCAGCTCTATTTTGCCGTGGCTCGCGGGCAGGATGGCTTCTACCCCTACATTTACGAGCAGGCTCGCAAAGATGCGGCAGATACTCCGCATGGTGAGTTGCGTGTGCAGTTCTGCACCCGTGCTGCAGATGCCGTTAAGCTGGACCTCTCCGAGTTCTTTGTGAAAACCGGTATTCTGGCTCCCATGAATCGCTTTGTGGAAGACTACAGCAGCCACCACGTTACCATTACCCCGGAGATGTGTGAGAAGGCTCTTGCCCACATGGCTCAGTACCCCAAGCCCGATACCTCGGTCATTTATTATGTGAATGCTAACACCGTCAATATCTTTAAGGACCGCTTGCCGGTGGAGCCTTCTCCCAACTTTAAGCTCGATGTAAGCCGTGGTATTGTAACCATTCCCGGCAACGAGTGGAAGAATGCTGTTGCCTTCGAATGCTACCGCGGCAAGCGTTTGTGCCGTGTGGCGATTCGCGGATTGAACCATGAGGACAACGAATCCACGGATTTGATTATTCCTGAGGGTACAACGCGTATTACTGCCGTGCAGTGGGACGGCACGCGGTACGTCATTTGGTCCGGTAAGGAGAAGTAAATCTCAACAAAAAGGCCCCGCTGCTTGCGGGGCCTTTTTTATCTCTACCCGATGGGGTTAGGCTAAAAACTGTTTAATTTCCTCTAAGCGTTGGAGGGCGGCAGCGCGGCCTATCTCATAGCACTCGCGAAGTTTCTTCGGGCTTTTCTCTACGCGGCTTACGGGCAGGGGACTCTCCGGACGAATCACCAATATGTCTCCCGCGGCTTCCTTGCGGTTAATGTATTCCACGGATTCATTGTACACCTCGTGGCGCACTTTCATGGCGTGAACCAAGTGCGGGTATTTTTTGTACATGAGCTTCAGCAGCAGCATGGCGCTTGTTTTGCGTTTGCGGTAATCGCCCGGCTGGGTAAGAATCACCACATTTTTGTTGTACCCCTGTTGCTCAAAGCGGCGGAGAGGCAGAGGGTCGCTGATTCCTCCATCTAACATTTTAACGCCGTCAATTTCAACAATTTGAGAAACCAAAGGCATGGAAGCTGAGGCGCGTATCCAATCAAATCCATGGTCCTCCCATCCGGCATAGGTGTGGTAAACCGGCTTGCCTGTTTCAATATCCGTGCATACCACCACAAACTCCATGGGGTGTTTGGAGTAGGCTGCAAAATCAAAGGGGTGGTATTGTAGGGGCACAATCTTGTAGGCAAACTCTGTGTTGTAAATATTGCCCGTGGTAATCAGGCTATTGAGGCCACAGTAGCGGGGATCATTGCAAAACTGCATGTTGTAGCGAATCACTCGCCCAATTTGCTTGCTCTTGTAATTAACACCAAAAGCTGCGCCGGCAGATACTCCAATGGCGCCGTCAAATTCGATACCGGCTTCCATCATTACATCCATGACACCGGCTGTAAACATGCCTCGCATGGCTCCGCCTTCTAAAACTAGACCCCTCTTCATGTTTTGAATTTTTGCTCGGTCAGTATGCCACAACTCATACGTTTTGCAAGCCTTTTCTCGCGCTCGTTTCGCAAAAATCAATCTCCCTGAATTTTGCTGAAAAAAAAGCTCGCCAACGCAGGGGATATATCGTATACTTTCAGACAGCAAATAGGAACCCCGCAAAAGATATGATTACCAAAAAACTCACTGTTCTCAACAAGCTCGGAATTCATGCTCGCCCCGCTGCTCAGTTTGTGCGCGTTGCCAGCCGTTTTCAGTCTGATGTTACGGTGGAGAAAGACGATGAAGCCGTTGACGGAAAAAGTATTATGGGGTTAATGATGTTGGCTGTAGGCTGTGGTGCTGATATTGAGGTATCGGTAGAAGGCCCAGATGAGGCCGAGGCCATGGCCGCATTGGAAGAGCTGGTAGCCGGCAAATTCGGCGAAGCCTAAATAGCTTTCTCAATCACGCTTCATACCCTACCGAAGATTCTGACCGTTCATGACTGAGATACACGAACGCCGCATGAAAGGTGTGCCGGTTTCTCCCGGTATTGCCATTGGGTGTCTGCGTGTAGAGGCTCGCGGTTGTTCTGCGCCCGTCACTCGCAGCATTTTGCCCACCGAAACGGAAAGCGAGTGGGCGCGCTTTGAAAGTGCTCTTGCCCGCACGGAGGAGGAGCTTTATGCGCTGAAGGAGAGAGTGGAGCATTTGTCCGGCGCTTCCGAGGCCGCTATTTTTGATGCTCATTTGCTCTTTTTGCGTGATCGTGTTATCCTGAAGCGCCTGCGCAAGGAGTTTGCCGAGCGCATGCAAAATATTGAGGCGGTGTATTATGCCGTGGTGCAGAACTTTATGGAGGTGATGCGCCATGTAGACGACCCCTATCTGCGCACACGTGTGGCAGATATCGGCGATGTTTTGCAGCGCGTGCTCAAAAACATGTCGCCTCCATCACCGGCTGCTGCGGTTCATTCTCCCTGTGGTTGCGAGCCGCACGTGCTTGCTGCCTATGATTTGGCGCCCAGTGATACGGCTGATTTGGATTCGCGCATGGTGCTGGGCTTTGTGACGGAGGTCGGTTCTGCCGTTTCGCACACGGCTATTTTGGCCCGTTCGTTGGGCATGCCCGCTGTCGTGGGGGTGCCGCATTTGGTGATGGATTCGCGCGTGGGCTCCAAGGCTATTGTGGATGGCTACAGCGGTGTGTTGATTCTCAACCCCACCGAGGAAACGGAGCGCTATTACCGAGCCTTGCAGGCAGAAAAGGAGAAGGCTTATATTGCCCTGACAGAGTTGCGCGACCAGCCCGCTGAAACAACGGACGGACGCCGCATTCGATTGGCTGCCAATGTAGAGTTTGCTCATGAGTACGATGCGATTCACCGCTCCGGCGCCGAGGGTGTTGGCCTGTACCGCACGGAGTTCTTCCTGTTAGGCGGTGGCAGCCTGCCCGATGAAGAGCAGCAATACCGCCATTATCGCGATTTGGTGGAGGAGTGTGCGCCGCATGAGGTTATCTTCCGCACGCTCGATGCCGGTGGCGATAAATTGCCCTTTGAGGTGTTAGAGGAAAAGGAGGGTAATCCCTTCCTCGGCTGGCGCGGTATTCGCGTATCCCTGAGTCGTCCGGAGGTGTTCAAGGAGCAGTTGCGAGCCATCTTACGTGCCTCGGCACATGGCAAGGCGGCTGTTATGTTCCCCATGATTTCCGGTATTACGGAGGTGAACCAGGTGCACGAGCTGCTGGAGGAGTGCCGCGCCGAGCTGCGTGAGCGTGGCCTTGCCTATGATGAACACATGCGTGTCGGCATTATGATTGAGGTGCCCAGCGCCGCCATGATGTCTGATGTATTGGCTCGCCATGTGGATTTCTTCTCCATCGGCACCAACGACCTCACCCAGTATACCATTGCGGTGGATCGCGTCAATTTCCGTGTGGCAGATATGTTCCGCCCCACGCACCCCGGCGTGATTCGCATGATTAAGCAGACGATTTCAGCCGGCATTCCCACCGCCATTTGTGGCGAGATGGGTGGTGATATTACCCTCATTCCGCTTTTGGTGGGCTTGGGGGCTACGGAGCTTTCGGTAGGCACGCATCTGCTGCCGCTGATTCGCTATGCCATTCGCCACCTGAGTTATGAGGAGTGCCGCGCCATGACGGAGAAGGCCCTCCAGGCCGAGGATAGCTACACCATCCGCAATTTGTCGCAGGAGTTGTCTCGCAAGTCCTACCCCTCACTTTTTGATTAGCTCTGTTAAAGTTTTTAGTTGATAAATGGGAGTTTGTCGGCCCTCCGTACTACGCACCGCAGGTGCGTTCTTCACTACAGCGTAAGCTGTTCTTCACCATCTGCCACAGGCAGATTCTTCACCATGCCCAACGGGCATTCTTCACCACGGCGTCAGCCGTTCTTCTCCCAAATACCGCGAGCGCAGCGAGCCGAATTCTGAGCCCCGGTGGGGCGCTATAAAATAGCCCGGTGGTGGAGCCGCGTTAGCGGCGGAACCCCGGGTTAGACACCCATCAATTGGAACCCCGGAGGGGTGGTATAAAGGGGTGCATTATATTGTAGTTCTTTCGTTATTCGCTCTTTATCAATAAATAAGCGTAAATAATATAGCCACGCATTATGCCACCCCTAGCGGGGTTCCAAAATATTTTTCATCTTTCCCGGGGTTACGCTGCTGCGCAGCTCCACCCCGGGCTACCATATATCGCCCCTCCGGGGCTCTCAAATTCCGTTCGCTTCTCTCACATTAATGCGCCCCACAAATTGCTATTTGTGGGGCCAACAACTAAAAACTTAAACAGAGCGTTTTGATTAAGCCCGGTTTCAATTCACGGTCGATAGCTTGCTAACTAAAATCATTGCTGCATGCCGTTGATAAGACGGCGCAGCATGGTGAGTGCTACCAAGCCGCTTTCTTGCAGAGATTGGGGGCAGATGCGCGTCATGTTGTCGCGTGTGGTGTGCCACCAAATGCTGTCTACAAAGAGGGTAATGAGGTTGATAGTGGCCACGCCGGCTTCGCGGTAGGGGCGGTCGTCGTCCCAATATTGCTCATCGGTAATGGTCCATCGAACCGGGTTTAGCTTAAGCTCTTGCACGGTTTCTTCGTAAATGCGCAACAGCTCTTCATCGGCATCAAAAAAAGGCACGGCAATGGTTTTGTTGCGGGCTCCCACCATATCTAAGTTGATTTGGTACTCGGGGAGCTGCTCCCCACGGCGCTGCACATCGTACTTGGAGCCATACAGGCCGTCCTCCTCCGTCATGCGCGGAGCTACGGCTTCTTCTCCGTCAAAAAACACCAGTTCAATCTGCTGCGCCAGCTCCGGCTCTTTTGCCAACATGCGGGCACTCTCCAGCAACACAGCGGCTCCGCTGGCACCGTCGTCGGCACTCACAAAGTCATCTGCAATGCCTACTTTCGTATCAATGTGGCAGCTCAGTATAACACGTTTTGTCGCGGGGCCATTGCCATACACCGCGTGCAAATTGGTCATCGGCACACCGTGCGGGGGGGTAAAAGCCTGGCGCGAGACCGTCCAACCGTATTGCTCTAAGTATTTGGTAAGATATTGAAGCTGTTGCTCGTAGGCCGCAGAGCCGGAAAGGCGGGGGCCCATAGCGCACAAATCATGGCAATGGCGATAGGCGTTTTCACCGCAAAAAGCCTCCGCATCCTGCAATTGGTATACTACTTGCTTGGGAGCGGCGGCGGGTTTACTCTCTTGCTCAGAGCAGGCACAGAGCAGAGCAGCACTGCACAGGGCAAGGAGAACGCGGTGTTTCATGGGAGGAGAATTAATGCGGGAAATTGATGCCGAACAATTGGAGAATACGCACCAACTCGTCTTTACCAATGTAGGGAATCTCAATCACGCCGTTGTTTTTACCCTTCAGGTTAATATTCACCTTGGTGCCGAAGTCTGAGGAAAGCTGGCGGCAAACCTGCTCGTAAGCCTCGGGCAAAGCTCGCTTGACGGGGATATGCGGCATGCCGTTTTCCGGGTTCAGAATAGCCTTTACCAACTGCTCCGTTTGGCGAACGGTGAGCCCTTGCTCAGCCACACGAGTGGCGGCGGCGATTTGGGCGGCCTCGTCATCCTTGATTTGAAGCAGCACCTTGGCGTGGCCTACGCTGATTTCCGCCTTCTCCAGCAGCTCCTTAACAGGGGCGGCCAAATCCAGCAAGCGTACCATGTTGGCAACCACTACGCGAGATTTACCGACGTGGCGGGCAATCACCTCTTGCTTCATGCCGAACTGCGTTTGCAGTAGCTTGTACTGCTCGGCTTCTTCAAGGGGGGTAAGGTCTTCACGCTGAAGGTTCTCGATAAGGGTAAGCTCGGCTACCTCGAGGTCGCTGGCATCGTGCACCACAATCTTCACCTCGGTCATGCCCAAGCTGCGCACGGCACGCAGACGGCGCTCACCGGCAATAAGCTCATACTTGCCGTCAACCAAGCGAACAATCAGGGGCTGCAGCAAACCGCGCTCGCGGATGGAGTCTGCCAGCTCAGAAATCTGCTCCTCGTTAAAACGGCGACGCGGCTGGAAGGGGGAGGTCAGAATTTCATCTGCCTTTGCCAAAATGATGCGACTCTCATCAACTTGCGGTTGTTGAGTTTCTTCCGTATCTTTGGCCACTGTCTTTTTAATCAGTGCGCCCAATCCTTTTCCTAATGCTTGCCGTGCCATACGCGGCGGCTATTCTACAGCATTGCCCCACAATTTGCAATCCCTTTTTTACGTTTTTAACAGAGAATTTCGGGCATGCGGCGTGGGGGCTGTAGCATGGCTTGGTATGCCCTCGGAAAGCGGGGGGGAATGCCTTTTGGCGCGCCCGTTCGGCATTCACCCTCAAAGTTCAGCTTTCGTACATGGTGGGGTCTGACACGCCGGAGTTTGCAAAAGAATCTTTGCGCTCGCGGCAGGTGGCACACAGGCCACAGTGTTTCTCTCTGCCGCAATAGCAAGAGTAGGTGTGCGCAAAGTCTACCCCCAGCGCTGCGCCTATGGCTGTAATTTCGTCCTTGCTATTGTTAATGAAGGGGCGCAGTATTTGCAGTTCGGCATAGGTGCCGCGGGAGATGGCAGAAGCCATAGCCTGCATAAAGTCCTCACGGCAATCCGGGTACAAAGCGTGGTCGCCGCCGTGTGCGGCTATCACAATGCCCTCTGCGCCATTGCTTTCTGCAATGCCGGCGGCTATAGCTAAAAAGATGCCGTTGCGGAAGGGAACAACCGTTTGCTTGAGGTTATCCTCTGCATAATCAGCCGTGGGAATGGCATCTGCCCCGCTCAACAGTGCACTTTGAAGGTGGGCAGAGACGGCACGCAAATCAATCTCGTGGTACGGTATGCCCAGCTTCTCGGCCTGGTAACGGGCACAGGCTAATTCTTGGGCGGCGTGATTGCTGCCGTAATCAAAAGAGAGAGCACACACCACCTCGTGGTGGGTGTGTGCCCAGTAAAGTGCGGTGGTGGAATCCAACCCGCCGGAGAGTAGTACGGCTACTTTCATGCAGGGCGATTCTCGGGCTTATGCTCGGCTGTGCAAGTGAGCTGAATGCCGCCACGGGCACCGAACTTGCCTACAACCTTCATCCATGCCGGGTCGGCAGCGGCTACAAGGTCGTCCAGAATTCGGTTCACCACTTGCTCATTGAAGGCTGCGTAGTTGCGGAAAGAAACCAGGTAATACTTAAGGCTCTTTGTTTCAACTACTTTCTCAGCCGGGGTGTAGGTGATGGTTAGCTCGCAGCTATCCGGCTGGCCTGTAACAGGGCACAGAGAGGAGAACTCGTGGGTGGTAAGCGTTACCACATACGGGCGGTGCGGGCTGCGGTTGGGGAATGCCTCCAGCTTTGCTTCCTCCGGGGAGCGGAAAAACTCGCTGTGCTTGCCGAGTAGGGAAAGGTCTTTGTTATCCATGGATGTATTTAAGCTTTAGTGAGTTTGTAGCCGTCTTTGCCGTCCTTCATGGCCCAACCGAGGTCGGCCAGCTTACCGCGCAAGGCATCTGCTTTGGCCCAATCTTTAGCCAAGCGGGCAGCCCAGCGCTCGTCGGCAATAGCCTTAATTTCCTCCGGTACCTCAATGTCGGCATCCGGGTCCGGCAGCTGCAAGCCCAGAGCCTCCATAATGAAGCGGAATGCCTTCCACATGTTGGTTGCCTCGGCGGCATCCATCTCGGCCGGTTTCACGCCCTTGATGGCGCTGAACACGTGGCCGAGAGCCTCCGGGGAGTTCAAGTCGTCCTCCAGGCTATCCCAAGCCGGCTGGAAAATACCGAGGGCAGGGGCTTTCTTAACGAGGTCGCGGTAGGTAGGCTCTTTAGCGGCACTGGCCTTAGCCAATTCTTTATCGAAACGGCCCAGCTTGTTAAGTGCGCTGGTGGCGTCCTTCATGCCGTTGAGGGTGAAGTTCAGCGGGCGGCGGTAGTAAGCACCGGCCAGCACATAACGCAGGGCGGCAGGGGTGTAGCCCATCTCCTGCAGCTGGTCCAAGGTGTACATGTTGCCCAAGCTCTTACTCATCTTTGCGCCATCTACCAGCAGGTGCGTTACGTGGAACCAATGGCGGGCAAAGTGGCCGCCGCAGGCGCAGCGGCTTTGCGCAATCTCGTTCTCATGGTGCGGGAATACCAAATCCACGCCACCGGAGTGCAAATCAAAGGTGTCGCCCAAGTACTTGTGGCTCATGGCAGAGCACTCCAAGTGCCAGCCGGGGCGCCCCTCGCCCCACGGAGACGGCCAGAAGTTCGGGCCATCCTCCGGGCGGCGTGCCTTCCACAGCACGAAGTCTGCCACGCTGTCTTTTTCGTACTCGTCAGTATCGGCACGTGTATTGGCGGTCTTGCCCAAATCGAGCTCTTGGCGGTCCAAATGAGCCAAACGACCATAGTCGCGGTAGGAAGAAATGCGGAAGTAGACGGAGCCGTCCTCACTCTGGTAGGCGTGGCCGCCCTCCATCAACTTTTGTACAATATCCAGCTGCTCGGCAATGTGGCCCACGGCGCTGGGCTCCACATGCGGAGAAAGGCAGTTGAGCGCCTTGCAATCCGTGTGGAACTTGGCTGTCCACATGGCGGTGTACTCACCCAAAGGCATGCCTTGGGCCTGGGAGTTGCGGATGGTCTTGTCGTCCACGTCCGTTAGGTTGCGTACATGCTTGGTGCGCAAGCCTCCCAGCTCTACCACGCGGCGAAACACATCCTGCACCACAAAGGTGCGGAAGTTACCGATGTGCGCAGCTGCATACACGGTCGGGCCGCAACAGTAGAAGCGCAGCTGCTTGCCGTCCTCTGCCTGTACGGGCTTCAATGCCCCCGACTGTGTATCATATAAGTGTAACATAACGCGATTAGTATGCACCCCACCCCGCCCTTTGTCAAGCTTGCATGCCGTCAATCCGCGCGAAAGTTCAAGGCATGCAAGCCCTTTTTTATTGACGCTGGGGCGTAATTATGATTTTCTATGAGTATGAGAAGTTATGGAATCTTGATGGCCGGGCTTGCCGCCGTGGCAAACGGAGCGGAGTTGCCGGCCACAGTAGCGGAGTTGCCGGAAAAAATTGCAGCAGAACTTGCTGTGGTTTGTTCATACATGCTGGATAGCACGGACTGGTGGCAAGGCAAGCAGCAAGATGACTATTACTATTCGCCCTCCGGTTTTATGGGGCGGGTGAGCCATAACGAGTATTACTATAATATATACGGCAAACAGCCATACGGCGGTTGGTTGTTGGTGTATGAAAAAGATATTATCGAGGATGAGCGCCCGGAGCTGATATGGGAGGTAGTTGCCCCGGATATGAACCACGGTACCCCGCACCGCGAGGTGTTTGTGTATGATGCCGATGGACAGTTCCGTTTCAAGGCGCCCTGTGTGGTTGTTCTATCGGAGAAAACGGGGGCAACGAGTTCGGGGGAAATGGCGGAATCCATTCACGATGCTCGCGAGCATGTCACCTATGCCGTGTGGGACAACTGGTCGGTGGATGCCGATGGGGTGAACTTTACCATGCGAACGGTTGTGGATATGCAGGTGGTGGAAGGTGAGGAGTGGGCCTCGTCCGATGTTTCTCTGGTTATCTCGCAGTTGCAGTACCAGGGCGATTACAGCACGCTTGATTGGTCTGAAACATTCCCCAATGATGCCTCTTACCAAGCCAGTAAGGATGAAATTTATGCCCGTATTGCAGCTGCAGAAGCGGCCCAAGCGGCGCCTGTCGAGCCGCCTGCTGCAGCTGCCGTGCCCCCCGCAGCGGCACCTGCGGAGCCTGTGCCGGCCGAGCCGATTGTAGAGGCTGCTCCTGAATCTGCGGTGGAGGTGGCTGCCGAGGCTGCCGCAACGCCCCCGGCAGAGGCAGCACCTGCAGCTGTGGCAGAGGTCCCCGCTGAGGAACCTGATGTAGATTTTGTGTGTCACATGGTGGCCGTAAGCGATTTGGTGATGTCTGAGGCACCGCAATGGGCTAGCTACCAACAACACATGGATGAGGTGATGGAGCAGTGGAGCGCTGAGCATGAGCCTATCATTCAAGCCTCGCAGCAATATACGGCAAGAGATGTATACGAGGCGATTATCAAGCACCACCCATCTGCAGCCGTGGCTCAATAAGCCTTGCGCCGTCAAAAAGGGGCGTTTAGCTCCCGTTTTCGGCTTGGATGAGAGGCTTACAGGCAAAAAAAAGTCGTGTTATATCAGAATTTTGGCTTGCCAAATGCCGGTATCTATGCCAGAGTATGGGTAAATAATACCTTTTTACTATGAAAATACTCAACCGAATGACAGCCATTGCCATTCTGGCTTGCGCGATGGTAGGTTTTGCCCAAGCGGAACCTGTGCAACCCGCTGCGGAAATTGAACCGCTTTCCCTGGCGTTTGAGGACGATGAAGACGAGGAAGAGGCTTCATCTAAGAAGAAAAAGAAAAGCTCCGCCAAGGATAAGAAGAGTAAAAAGCGCAATGTAGGCAAAGCTGCACAACAAAAGCGCAAGGAGCTGAGAGATAAAGGCGTGCGCAATGTGCGTGCTAAGTCGCCCTCCGGTTGGCCGGATAAGGTGCCCGTGCCCGAGGAAACAACCCTGAAGCAAGGTGAAAAGCAGGGCAATTTCTTTGTGTACGAGACCAACAACTACATTTTCTTTACCCCGGTAGAGATTGATGCCAATGCCTGCGAGACGGTGGGGCGCTTGTTCGAATGCGCCTATGCCGCCAATAAGGCCGTGGCAGAGGTGCTGCCCGTGCCTCGTACGGAGGAAGACCGCTCCGGCAAGAAGTACCGTGTAGAGCTTTGGCCTACCAAGCAGCAGTACGTGCAGAACGGTGGTTCCGCCTCTTCCGCCGGTATTTTCCTTTACAGCAAGCGCATGATGCCCGGCGACAATTCTCCCATCACCGAGAAAACACTTGCCAGTGATAAGGTGATGGTGCCCTTTGAGTCTCTCGGTTTGTCTGCCGATGGCCATGTGGTGAAGAATGATATTGATACGCATGTGTTGGTGCACGAGCTGACGCACCAGAACTTTGTATACAACGGCCTGCCTATTTGGTGCAACGAGGGCTGGGCAGAATACGTGGGCTATGTGCCTTACGTGGGTGAGGATTTGGACTTTACCCGCTGCTATGCCGTTATTTTGCACAAGGCAAAGGAGCAGTCTGCTAACGGCGCGCTGGATTTCCCCTTCACGCTGGAAGAGTTCTTTACCATGACCCAAGAGGAAATGTACTCTTACATGGGGCAGGGTAAGGATACCTACACCTTATCCGTCATGATTGTTGCCTATTATGTGCATTTGGATGGCAAGAAGGGGGTGGCCGCCATTAAGAAGTATATGGAGGCTCTTATTGCCGGCGAATCGCATGAGGAGGCCACCAAGCACCTGATTGACCACCACAAAAACGCAGGAAAGCTGCAAAAGGATTTCATTAAGGCCTGGAAGAGCAAGAAGGTGCCCGTCTCTTTCAAGGATGTAAAATAAGCGCTAAGCTTTTTTGCAGAGCTGTGTTACAGTTTTTAGTTAATAGCCCCACAAATAGCAATTTGTGGGGTTCATTGATGTGAGCGCCGCGAACGGAATTTGAGAGCCCCGGTTGAGGGGCGGAATATGGTAGCCCGGCGGTGGAGCTGCGCAGCAGCGTAACCCCGGGAAAGAGGAAAATATATATTGGAACCCCGTTAGGGGTGGCATAATGCGAGGCTTCAATATTTACTCATGTTTTCCTTGCAATACCAT
>CAJGCZ010000022.1 GCA_904501975.1 uncultured Akkermansia sp. | reverse complement strand
GGCATTGTGAAGGATGAGCTGCGCACCATCAAGGAGAAGTACGCCACCCCGCGCATGACCCACATCATCCCGTTTGAGGGCGATATGGCCATTGAGGACCTTATCCCCAATGACTCCATGATTGTGACCATCTCTCACAGTGGCTACATCAAGCGCACCAACTCCGATGAGTACCGCTTGCAGGCTCGTGGCGGTAAGGGTATTAAGGCCGCTACCACCAAGAACAAGAAGGATTCTAACGACTACGTTGAACACCTCTTTGCCGCTCAGAATCACGACTACATCATGTTCTTCACCAACACCGGCCGTGTGTATGTGGAGCGTGTGTACGAGATTGACGAGGCTGCTCGCAGCGCCCAGGGCCGTTCCATTAAGAACCTGCTCGATATGCAGCAGGACGAGCGTATTGCTGCCATTCTGCGCTTAGAGCGCAAGGTGAGCGAGGACGGCAAGGATATTACCTTCGCAGAGGGGTCCGGCAACGTGGTCTTTGCTACCAAGGACGGTACCGTCAAGAAGACCGCCCTCAACGACTTCGTGAACTACCGTAAGGCCGGTATCATTGCCATTAACTTGGAGGAGGGCAACTCCCTTGTCAATGCTGTGCTTACCACCGGTGAGCAGGATGTGATTATCGTGACCCATAATGGTATGAGCATTCGCTTCTCCGAAAGCCAAATGCGCACGCAGGGCCGCAACACCATCGGTGTGCGTGGTATTAAGCTGCGCGAGGGCGACTATGTGGTGGCCATGGCTGTGGTGCCCGAGGGCGAAACCGCTACTCCCGCTGCCGATGATGCTGAGGAGACTGCAGAAGCCACGGAAGCCGCTGCAGAAGAGATGGCTGATGATGCCGCTGATTCCGGTTCTGCCTACTCGCTGCTCGTGGTGTCCGAGAACGGCTTGGGCAAGCGCACCAAGTTTGGCGCCTATCGTCTCCAGAGCCGCGGTGGTATCGGTATCAAGACCATGAACTGCACCGAGAAGACGGGCCTTGTGGTCTCTGCCTCCACCGTAACGGATGCCGATGAGCTCATGATTATGACCTCCGGTGGCCAGTCCGTTCGCATGAAGGTGAACTCCATCCGCACCACCGGTCGTACCGCTCAGGGCGTGAAGCTCATGACCCTGAACGATAAGGAATCCATCCAGGAAATCACGCTCGTTATCGCCGATGATGAGGATGAATCCCCTGAAGAGGAAAACGCTGAAGCCGTAGAATCCGGCACTACAGATTCTCAGGAGTAATCAGACGCTTCCTAAGCACTCTTTTCAATCCCACGCTTGCCCCGCCGGCTCGCGTGGGATTTTTTGCTCGATGAATTTGCGGGACGCGTCCCGCAAATTCATTGCAAAATCTAACAAAACGCCCTCGTACCGTATTGATAACCTGTGCGAGGGTAAGTTTTTGAGGCTTTTTAGGAGATTAATGATGAACAAAATATAGAGTCAGCTCTTATTTTCTTGGCTGAAAAGATGGAAAAGTAGCATTTTTCTATTGACAAAACTGCTAGAAACAGGTACAATTCCGCCGTCCTTGGAATCAGACGTAAAATTGATTCTTGGGTCCGAAAGGGTCCATTTCATAGGGTAGTTGGGCTCCCGGTGGTCTTCGGACTGCCGGGAGACTTCCTTTATAGGGGGAAGCAAATTGTTACAAGCGAGCGAAGGCGCGCTCTTGATATGAGTGTACGGTGCGGCTCTTGAGCCGGACGGTAATTAGTCCTTCAGTTCATTCAGCACAATCTCCGGCTGAGAGAAGGGGTAGTGGAAACTTTCAAAACCGACGCCCAGTGTTTTCCAGTAATCCCACATGCGCGCGGGCGGAAAAATCTCATCTTTATCTGCAATGTAGGCGCGGTTCCATTGCAGGTGGGCAACAGAATCTTTTTCTGCTGCGTTGGAGAGGTAGAGCAACTCGTCCACTTTCTCTTGTGCGGTTCGGTCCGGGAAGGGGCCTGTGGGGATATAGCGCGTGTTGTTATCCGGTTGCGCCTCGCGGAAGGGATTATCGCCGCCGCTTTGGGCCAAGGCGCGCATGCTGCGCAGCACAACGCGCAGGCGCATACCCCATTGGGTGCTGACAGGGTAGGGGGTGCCGTTAAGAGCAATGGCGCGGTGCAGGGGAAGCTCACGGCAGCATTGCTCTGATACCCACACACCGAAAGACCAAGCAAAGAGGTAAATGCGGCGGTAGCGTGCAAAATCCGCTGCTTTCAGCGGCGTGAGCTCTGTATAATTGTAGCAGGCTAATACATCAAATCCCGGTGTGGGGATGTGGCAAATGGCGTTGGGCGTGGCCGCCCACCCCAGCATGTAGATAATGAGGTCTTGGTTATCCTCGTGTTGAGTGAGCCAAATTTGTTGCATGGTGGGGTGGGCTGTTGGTGTGTTTACTCTGCGTATTCTGCCCAGCTGGAGGAGGTTTCCCACACACGCACGCGCTCCAATTTAACGCAAGAGCGCACGGGGTATGAGGTGCCGATGCCTTGTGCGGCTTTGGCGAGGGCCTCTGCCGTAAAGCGGAAGACGGTATGGGCCATGGCCTCGCTGGTGGGGTCCTGCCCTTCAAAGGGAATGATGCGCTCGCCGTAAATGTTGCGGAAGTCTTCGTAATGCTCATCCTGCGTGTTCATGCAAAGTGAGTGGTCAAACTTCTGCAAGAAATCGCCCATCATTTCTTTGATGGCCTTAAAGTCCATCACCATATCATTTTCATCCAGCGTTTCTGCTGCAAATACCAACTCCACACTGCGTGTGTGGCCGTGCGGAAATTGGCAGCTGCCGGGGTGCTTAGAGAGCAGGTGTCCGCTCTCTAACTCGATGGTTTTGCAGATACGAAACACGGCAGGTAATTAGCAAACGGGGGTTACACCTTTCTTGAGGATGATGTTGCCGTACTTGGCGGTCTCGCCGGTAACAACAACAGCATAGGCTTTCTTAGCGCGTTCGTAGAAAGCATAGCGCTCCTCGCGCTCAATCTCGCCATCGTAGCCCAAGGCCTTGCGGTATTTTGCTTCTACGGAGGGATCAAGCGTGTCGCCGGGTACGGCTTCCATCATGACAACGGGGGTGGCATAGGCATCCAACTCAAACAGGGGGATAATGCCGGCCAACAGCGTGTCTACACCCAGCCCATCGGCGCGCACAACATTGCTGTTGAAGGTGTGACCGGGGAAGTGGGCATCGGAGAATACAATCTCATCACCATGACCCATCTCGGCAAGAATTTTGAGAAGAGTGGGTGAAACAACGGGAGAAATTCCTTTTAACATAGCTCCTTCATCCTACCATACTCCCCCTTCGCTTGCAATCATAAAGCTGGAGCGCTCGTTTTTTTTGTGAAGATTTCGTCACATGCCGTGTGGCAAAGTCTTCACAGTAGAAAGCGTGCGGGTGGCAAAATTCTGTGGTATAAGGAGGGTGCTATGAGTACAATGTACATGCTTATATTAGGGCTCCTCCTCATCCTGGCCATCTATGATTTGGTGGTGGGTGTATCGAACGATGCTGCCAACTTCCTGAACAGTGCGGTTGGCAGTAAAGCTGCCCGGCGCAGCGTTCTGTTCGGTATAGCTGCTGTGGGTGTTGTTGTGGGGTGTGCCTTTTCCACAGGCATGATGGAGATTGCCCGCAAGGGCGTGTTTATGCCTGCCATGTTCGGGTTTGATGACATTATGATTTTGTTTCTTGCCGTGATGCTCACGGATGTCATCTTGCTGGATTTGTTTAATACCTTGGGTTTGCCTACCTCGACCACCGTTTCATTGGTGTGCGAGCTGTTGGGTGCAGCCATTGCTGTGGCGCTCTTTGTGATGGCGCACGAGCCCTCAGCCTCGCAGGTGCTCAGCGACTACATTAACACGGATGAATGCTTCAAGATGATAACGGGCATTTTCTGCTCGGTCTTGGTGGCTTTTACCTGCGGTTGTATCGTGATGTGGTTCTCGCGCCTGTTGTTCAGCTTCCGTTACAAAACAGCTTATAAATATATCGGCGCTATATGGTGTGCCGTTGCCTTAACAGCTATCACCTATTTTGCCGTATTTAAGGGACTGAAGGGAAGCACCCTGGTAAGCAAGGATTTTATGAATGCCGTGCAAGACAACATAGGCATGGCTACGCTGGCAGCCTTCCTGTGCTGGGCGGTGGTGTGCTCCGTGTTGCAATATGTGTTCCGCGTGAACTCCCTTAAGTTGGCTGTATTGGCCGGCACCGGCGCTTTGGCACTGGCCTTTGCCGGTAATGACTTGGTGAACTTTATTGGCGTGTTTATGGCGGCCAAGGATTCGTACTTTGTGGCCGCAGATTATGTGGCCGCCGGTGGTGATTTGGCAACGCTGCGCATGGGTAGCCTTATGCAGCCGGTGCAGGTGAACATGCTGTGGTTGTTTGGCGCCGGTATGGTGATGGTGCTTGCCTTGGTGTTCTCTCGCAAGGCTCGTACCGTGATTGAAACAGAGGTAAAGCTGGCTCGCTCTAACGCCATGGGCAAGGAGCGCTTTGGCTCTTGCTTGCCTGCCCGCGCTGCTGTGCGCTACACCCGCAAGGTGGTGGGCTTTGTGGCCCGTATTACCCCGGCCCCGGTGGCTCGTTTTGTGGAGGCTCGCTTCCGCCCCTTGGAGCCGTCTGAAGATGATGGAGCCGCTTTTGACCTGATTCGAGCCTCCGTGAACCTGACGGTGGCTGCCCTGCTGATTTCGTTGGCAACGAGCATGAAACTGCCTTTGTCCACCACCTATGTTACCTTCATGGTAGCCATGGGTAGTTCTTTAGCTGACCGTGCGTGGGGACGCGATAGTGCCGTCTACCGCATTACCGGTGTGCTCACCGTGATTGGTGGTTGGTTTATGACGGGTATCGGCGCCGTGACAGCGGCCTTCATTACAGCTGCGGTTATGATGTACGGCGGTGCTTGGGGTATTGGCCTGATGCTGCTGATTGCTGTGGCTGTATTGGCAAAAAATGCACTGGCCTACCGCAATAGCCGCAAGGATGAGGTGGCACTGCCGGATTTGGGAAACCGCCGCGCCGTGGAAGAAATCGGTGTGCTCTCTGCCGAGCGCTTGGGTAATATGATAAGCCTGTACCGTGGCACGGTTGATGCCTTGCTGAAGGAAGATTTGAGCGCGCTGCGCAGCATGCGCCGCAAGAGCCGCGATATTTGCCGCGCCCTTCGCGCCATTAAGGAAGACGAAATCATGCCCATGCTGCAAGCCGTGGCTCCGGCCCATGCTCCCCAGGCACAAATCCTGTACCGCTTGCATGAGAGTACGCTGAGCGTGGCAGAGAACTTGCTTGTGATTGTGAAGAGCAGCTACAAGCACATCGATAATAATCACACCGGGCTCAACGAGGCTCAAGCTACGGATCTGCTGATGCTCTGCGATAAGGTTGCTCGCTTCTACCCCGAGATGGCCGTGTTGCTGCGCTCCGGCGATTACAGTACCTTGGAGGTGGTCATGGAGCATGCCTCGGACCTGAGCGATGAGTTTGCAGACTGCATTACTCGCCACTTGCTGAGCGATTGCAAGGATGAGGGCGGCATGCGCAACGGTATTCTGTACCTCAACCTGCTGAACGAAACACGCTCGATGGTGCGAAAGTCGTACTCGCTGATGAAAGAGCAAAAGGAGCTGCTGGATCTGTATCCGCGTTAAACGGTGTCAGGGCTGCTTTTACCATGGGGTGGGGGATGCGTTCTCCCGCCCCGTTTTAGTGCACAAAAAAACTCGGTAGAAAATCTACCGAGTTTTTGTTGCGCTCCGGCGGTTGGGGTCGAACCAACGACCTAATGATTAACAGTCATCCGCTCTGCCACTGAGCTACGCCGGATTTGCAGTTTATGTTTCGCACCTTTCAGGAATCTTCTGAAAAGACTCGGTAAGCTCATCACTTACCGAGTCTTTTGCGCTCCGGCGGTTGGGGTCGAACCAACGACCTAATGATTAACAGTCATCCGCTCTGCCACTGAGCTACGCCGGATTTGCGATTCCGTTTCGGAGTGCGGGCGGATTCTAGCACTTTCCTTATACTTATGCAAGCTTTTTTTTGTAAAAAAGTGGCATTTTTTTGATTTTTATTGAAAAATTGCCCTAAATCATGTAAAAAGGGGGCATGAACATGATGCCGACGAGTAGAGGATGCCTCAGCTTTACCCTTTTCGGAATACCGATTGAAATTCAGCCCTTCAGCTGGTTGATATTAGGAGTGTTAGGCTTATCGATATTCAGTAACGCCCCAAGCCCCATGCAAGGAGCGCTGATGTTTATTGTGGCGGGTATGCTGACTCTGCTGGCGCATGAGCTGGGCCATGCCGTGGTAGGCCGTTGCTTTACGAAAATAACGCCGATAGTTGTTATCGGTGGCCTGGGTGGAGCCACGCATCACCCGGTGGGAATGCCCGGCCGCATGCCCCACTTTTTAATGGTGTTGGCCGGCCCTGCAGCCAGTTATCTGTTGGGCGTGTTGATAGCCGTGCTTGTAGGCATACATGTAGGTAGCATTGAGTTTGGGCTGAAGCTGTACGTGTTGCATCCACTGATGGCTCCGGCATGGTTGAATGCCTGTGCCCAGGCCGGTCTTATCAGTGCATCTGCCGCCATGCTGTATGGGGTATTCTTTATGATATGCTTTTGTTGGACGGTCTTTAACCTGCTGCCTATCTTGCCGATGGATGGCGGGCAGCTGCTGGTTACAGCCACCAATCGCCCAAGGTTGACCGCCGTTATCGGTATGGTGCTCAGCACCTTGTTAGCGCTCTGGTTCTTGCGGGGCGGCAGTATCTTTATGACCCTGATGACGGGTTACTTTGCCTGGATTAATTGGCAAATCCTGCGCAATATTGGCAGATAAGTACAGCATGCGAGGCAGGGGTTACTCTGCCTCGTGTTGTTTCAAAAACTCTGCCACACCGTTGACTGGGTAGAGCAAGTCATTGTTCAGCATGTGGCTCATGTCCTCCAGCGCTCGTGCCATCACCTCATCTGCGGATTCCTCCGGCGTGCGCCGATAAAGCGTATCCACGCTCAAGGCTTCCTCAGCCGGTATCTCTAATTTGTTCTGCAAGACAAAGAGAAGGAAGAGCAGGGAGGGTTGGCGGTTATCCTCGTCGATAAACAACTCGCGCCCCAGTTGCCATGCCTCGCGCTCTGCGTCGCGCACGCGGCACAGGTGGTAAAAGCGAAAACGCTTGTAGTAGCTCGGGGCTCCGTGTTTGAGCGCCTGCTGCAGCGCCTCTGCGGCTTTGCTGAACTGCGGCCTGCGGTACAAATTGCCGTATTGCTCCGCCAAGCCTAAATAGAGCCGCCAACTCGTAGGATTGTTGGCTATGCCCTTTAACAAAAATTGCTCGCCGTAGCGAATGTATTTGCGTGCTGCGGCCATGCGCTCTGCATAGGGTACCTTGTCATCGCTTGCAAGATATCCGGCCGCGTTGTTGGTCATGTCGTAAGCTGCATTGAGCCAGTAATTGGTACGGTGGGGGGCAAGTGTCACGGCGGCATCCCATCGGCGGTGGAGTCGCGGCCAATCCTGCTTCAGCCATGCATCCGTAGCATCCAGTGTCAGTACCTCTGCCACTAAGGAGCGCAACCCGCCCAAGGATAAAAAGGCAAGTTGCTGAGACAGCGCATCTGTGCGGTCGATGGCGGGCGGTTCCGGCTGCAAGCCTATTTGCTTTTGCTTGCCATGGATGCCGGTTGCCCCCAGCCCCAGCAGCGCGCCGCCCGCCGCCAGTAGAAGCAGGGCGGCTGTGTAGAGGAGCGGTTTGCGTGTGAGGCGGCGGCTTTTCATGAGGTAAAGCTGGTGGCTCTGTTTAGGCACGGGCTGCCAAGCGGGCACGAATATCTGCTGCCAGTTGTGCCCATTCCGGTACTGCGGCGCCGCATTCTTGCGCTAATTGCAGCGGGGTGCCCCAAATGGCATCATACTCCACGGGGCGCCGGCGGTTGTAGTCCACAGCACTGCTGGGAATAAAGTCGCCCATGGCGGCTGTGCTGTCCATTTGTTGCTGCACTATTTCCTGCGGCAGGGGGAAACCGCGCAACTCTGCAGCGCGGCACACCTCTCGCATAATATCACCGGCTCGTTGCACCTCTTGCGGCATGGTAAATAATTGGCGAATACTAATGCCGCCGTGTGCTAGGCAAAGCCCGTTGAAGGGGATATTCCACGAAAGCTTGCACCACAAAATTTGCTCTGCATGGCGGAAGCATGCTGTTTGCACCGGTGTGCCGGTAAACAAGGCTGCCAGCTCCTGCGCCTGCTCTAAGCCGCTATCTGTGGGCAGCGCGGGCGCAAATTGGATGTTGCCTTTTTCCAAATGCTCGACAACACCGGGTGTGTTCATCATCACGCATACAAAGCACAGGCCAATGAATACACGCTCTGCCGGCACGATGCGGCTGATAGCCTCTGCATTGCCCATGCCGTTTTGGAAGGTCAGCACGCGCGTGCCCTCGTGCAGCAAAGGGGGCAGGGCTTCTGCCAGAAGCGGATTGCAAGTGGTCTTCCAGCAAACAATCACCAAGTCTGCCGGGCCACACTCTTGCGGAGTGCGCGCAATGTGCGGGCGGGGCAGATGAATATCGCCGAAGATGCTGTGAATGTGCAAGCCTTGTTCTGCAACCGTATCGTAAGCAGAGCGCATGATGAAGGTGACATCGTGCCCGGCCTCTGCCAGGCGCGCGCCGTAATAGCACCCCAAGGCTCCCGCTCCCAAAATTGCAATCTTCATGCCGATTATCCTAGCACCTTGCCCTTGCTCTGGCAAACGTTTATTGAGTCTTTACCGGCTATTTTGGCTGATTCTCGGGGCTTTTTCTGCATGAAGCATACTTTTTTGCCTGAGCGGACACATTTTTGCCTTGATATATGCCACGGAATGCGTTATTAAATTGGCACTTCAGTTAAATCCGGAGCAGTTTATCTGCTCCTACAAACATCAACAGACAATGGGTCAACAACACCGTAAGGAAACGAAGCGCCGCCGCCGCAGCGCCTATATCAAGCGTCAGAAGGAAATCGCCAAGAACAGTGCCAACACTGCTCCTGTGCAGCTTGCTACCAAGGTAGTTAAGGCAGATGCCGAGCCTGCTAAGAAGGCTCCTGCCAAGAAGAAGGCTGCTGAAGATTAAGGCGCTCTCTCCCTTCCGTGGAGATTTTTTAATGAAGCTAGGGCCGACTCCGTTCTGCGGAGCCGGCCCTAGATGTTGTTGGCAGTACGATTTACGAGTTGGGAATTGCGAATTTTAAGTCAGGCTCCCTGTCGGTCGCAGGGCAGGGTGCGGAACTCTCACATTCGTAAATCGTACTGTTACCTCAGTGTTGCAAATTGCAGGTGCATCCAATCATAATCGCACTCACGCCCCAAGGAGACGGCGCCGTGGCTTTCCCATATTTCCCACCAGCGGCGGCAGTCGGGGTGAGATAAGCTGGCGCGGGGGGCTTTGTAATGCATGGCATTGGCGGCAGGCGAAAAATCTAACGCTATGCCCCATGCGTGCATGGAAAGGGCGGAACCGCCCGTGGATGCCCGATAATTGTAGGAGCCGCCATATAAATCCAAGCCCAGGCGGTGAATTTCTGCGGCTCCGTAATGCTCCAGCACCTCCATCATCGCCTCTTGCACGTGTCGTGCTATAAGGCGGTGCACTCGTATGCTGCGTACCGGCTTGCCTTCATAGTATAGTGTGTACGGGGGCACCAGCGGCACCAAGTCTGCCTCGCACCCGGCTTTGCCGAATATGCTGCATCCGCGCCGCACCTCTGCCTGGCTGGGCCAGGTTGGTTTACGCTTAATGCCCAGCTTGTCGCGTATGGCTTTTACGGTAACGGGACCCAAAATACCATCTGCCTCCACCCCTAAATGCTTTTGTATATCAATGATGTCTGTTTTCATGGCCGAGGGTGTTGGGGGTGATGTGGGCGGAATGCTCCAGATTTTGCAGGCGAATATCCATGCTGCGCAACACCTCTACGGTGTGCGCGGTGGTGGCCGATTGTTCTTCTGCTAAGCGTCTGAAATCTGTGTAGACGAAGCACATCAGCCCTATGCCCACAAAGGTGATAATCTCACGGGTATACTCCCGTACTAAGTTCAGGTATTCTCTAAAAGGTTTGCACATGCCTCTTCTATACAGCAGAAGGTGCGCCTTGGCAAGCAAAGCGCACCTTCCGCAAGCCCTTTTCACGCAGTGCGTAAATGTGCAGGGCTATGTTATCGGTGTAAATATTAGGCTGCAGGAGTAGCTGCGGGAGCCGGGGCAGGGGTGGCCGGCTTGGTTTCAGCCTTGGGGGCCTCTGCCGGTTTCTCTGTGGGCTCAGGTGTGGCGTAGTATACCTCGCCGTCAACTGAGGCGCGATAACGGCC
The DNA here is from genome assembly GCA_904501975.1 of uncultured Akkermansia sp. Lineage (GTDB taxonomy): Bacteria > Verrucomicrobiota > Verrucomicrobiia > Verrucomicrobiales > Akkermansiaceae > Akkermansia. Next base: position 27,718 of record CAJGCZ010000022.1, on the reverse strand, counting down.
GCCGGACAAAATGGTAATACCGAGGGTCTTGCCCATGTAGGCAGGGGGCGGCGTTACCTTGTAGCGGCGCAGCTCCGGTGCACCGGGCTGGTCGGGGTCGCGAATGATGACGGTGATTTGCCCGGTGATGGGGCGCGGCTCTGCAGGCTGGGTGCTAATCTTCTGCCCGGCATACATGGATGCTACGGGGAAGATGTTGTCAGAGTCGTCGTGCATTTCTACAAAAATGCGACCATTCGTAGCGTTGTAAACCTGTACGGCATAACCGGCGGAGCCATCTGCGGCAGGCTGGTTGATGACCGGCTGTGTGTAGCCCGGGTATGCAGGCTGCGTTACGGCAGGATAGGGCTGCGGTGTAACGGCCGGGTACTGCGGCTGTGTTACGGTGGGTACAGTGGGATATGTTACCGGGTTGGCGGGGATGGCCAGCGGATCCTCTACCACGGCTTGCGGGTAGGCCGGTACCTCCGGAGTATTGTATTGAGGTTGTACGGGTGCGGTCTGTCCTGTGTATGCCGCTACCTGTTCTTCAAACGCAGCATGGGTGTCTGTTGCGTGAGTATTGATTGCGCCCTGACCCGGCAATGCCAGGTACTGACGGTGAGCAGGACTCTCCTTCGGCGCTAAGCCATGCGCAGCACCATGACCAATACCGGTCGGTGTCGGCGAGCATGAAGCCAATAAAGCCAAAACGGCTACAGTTGCGTGTGTGAGATAGCTCTTCATCGCGCTCATATTACCACTTTTTGCCCCTAGACGCAAGCGTTTATGTTAATTTTTTTATGAAAATTTAACAATTTAATCTCTTGCAGACAGTTATTTTGCTTGCTATGGGCGCTGTTATCTGCTAGAATTGCGCCATCCGCGGCGAGCCGCTTGAGTACACAGCTGCTTGCCAAAAAAGTATCATATATTAACCAATTCTGGAATATTATGTCTAAAGAACTTAAAGGTGCATGCATCATCGGCCAGTCCGGCGGCCCCACCGCTGTGATTAACGCCAGTGTCCTCGGCGCTGTAAAGGCCGCTCTCAACGCTCCCCAGATTACCCGTGTATACGGTGCCGCTCACGGTATTCGTGGCGTTCTGGACCAGCAGCTGTACGACATGGGTATGGAAGACCCCGCCGAGCTTGAGCTCCTCAAGTTCACTCCCTCTTCCGCTCTTGGTACCTGCCGCTACAAGATGAAGAATCCTGATGAGGATCCTTCCGATTACGAGAAGCTTTTGGAGACTTTCCGTCGTTTCGACGTTCGTTACTTCTTCTACAACGGTGGTAACGACTCCATGGACACCTGCAACAAGATTTCCAAGTTCATGCAGAAGTCCGGTTACGAGTGCCGCGTTATGGGCATTCCCAAGACCATCGACAACGACCTCTTCGGTACCGACCACTGCCCCGGCTTCGCCTCTGCTGCTAAGTACATCGCTACTTCCTGCATGGAGGTTCAGCACGACGCTTCCTGCTACGATACCGGCATGATCACCATCATCGAGGTGATGGGCCGTAACGCCGGTTGGCTTACCGCCGCCTCCGCTCTGGCTACCTACGCCGGTGCCGGTCCCGACCTCATCTACCTCCCCGAGGTTGACTTCGACATGGAGTCCTTCCTCTCCGACGTAGAGAAGCGCTACAACGCCACCGGCAAGTGCTTGGTTGTTGTATCTGAGGGTATTCACGATGCCAACGGCGAGTTCATCTCCAAGGCTACCACCAACAACAACGACGGCTTCGGCCACGCTCAGCTCGGCGGTTTGGCTAACAAGCTTGCAGAGGTTGTTCGCTCTCGCGTTCCCTCCGCCAAGGTTCGTGCCATTGAGCCCTCTCTGCTTCAGCGCTGCGCTACGCACCTGGCTTCCACCACAGACGCCACGGAGGCTTACCTTGCCGGTAAGACCGCTGTACAGGCTGCTGTTTCCGGTGACACCGACAAGATGGTTGCCTTCGAGCGCGACACCGTTTACGGTCAGTACGTATGCAACACCAAGCTCCTTCCGCTTGAGAATGTTGCTAACTTCGAGAAGAAGGTTCCCCGTGAGTGGATTAACGCCGCCGGTAACGGCATCGAGCGTCCCTTCATCGACTACGTTCTTCCCCTCATCCAGGGTGAGACCGGCATGAAGACTGTTGAGGCTCTGCCCCGCTTCGCTCGTCTCCGCAAGGTGCTTGCCAAGCCCGTATGCGAGTAAATCGCACGCGTGTGCAATAAGCACATTTGATTTTTGTTTCATGGATGCCCCGGTTTTCCTCGTGAAAGCCGGGGCAATATCTTTGGCAGAGGTGGCGGATTCTTTTTTCTCTTGCTAAATAACAGGATGCGCGTATAATCAGGGGTATGAAGAAACGCTCCCCTATTTTTTACTATATCGGTGTAGTTGCCGGTATTTCTCTGCTGGTATCAAAGCTTGTCTCTCGTGTCTTTGGGTTAAAGGAAACCTTGCTCACCAACGTGGGTATGTTTATAGCCTATGAGCTGGTCATTTTGCTGCTTGTATCTCTGGGAGTGTATGTGTACCACCGCCGTAAATCAACAGTGCCGGCATCCATCCCCGGCAAGACTAAGAAAGAAAAGAAACACCGCGCTGTTGATGAGCGGGTGGAGGCCGCCATCTGGGAGCTGCGCAATACATTGCGCAAAAATGCCGTTGTGTTGCGCAGCACCGCTGCCACCGAGCGCCCCGAGGGGCAGGTGAGCTGCTTAGGCCGTGTAACTTGGCAATTGCCCGGCGAGGAATGCCCGGTGGATGAGGAAGGAAATCCGCTGCAAGCATTCGCCACCATCTTTGTGCCCAACATGCCCGAGGTGCCGGCGGCGCTTTCTCAAGTGGCACTCATCACCATCTTTGCACCGGTAGAGGCCTGGAGTGAGGATTCTGATGAAAAGCCCACACTGGGCTGCGTCTTCCGTGTGTACTCCAGCTTGGATGGCTTGGTGCCCTGCGATTATGTTTCCGAAGAATTGAAAACCTGTGTCCTTACCCCCGAAGCCGTAACGAACGATATGCCTAAATGGCCGGATTGTGGTGGCGGTGAGGCAACGTGGGACCGCATTCTGGCGTTGGAGAAGAAACATAAAATTGATTATCAGGAGGATATTTGCAATATCCTTTACATGAACCTTAACAAGGAGAAATTCCCCGCCCGATTTGAGGCTGCTCCTGCTGTTCATGCTATTTACGAAACTCACAAGATTGGTGGTTATCCTACCTATGCGCAGGATGCCCCGGAAATGCCCGAGGGGTATGAGTTTGTGATGCAAATTAATTATGATGATGAGGCTGAATTGTATATAGACGATTGCGGCAGCTACTACTTCTATTACAATGCGGAGAAAAACGATTGGCGCGTCTATGCCGATAGCTATTGATATGATGAACCCTTGCTGAGCCATGAAATCGCTACTGCTACCTACAGTTCTTATTGCTGTTGCCTTAACATCGTGCAAGGATTATCCGGATGCCGCACACCCCGGTCTGGAAAGTCTGCTGCGCGAGGAGTCCGAGGCAACCGGCTTTCTGTGGCTGGATAGGGAGCTGACCATGCTGGATTTGGAGTCTGCCATCGAGCGTAGTACTAGCCTTCCGATGTCTCCCCGGCAAGCCATGGAGGCCGTGCGGGCTTATGTGCAAGCCCACCCGGAGGAAGGCAAGAAGCGCGCCTGCTATCCGGAGCCTCAACACGCCAGAGTCAGTGTTCTGGGGCACTACTATTTCTTCCGCTCCATGCGCAATTTCAAGCTCTCCGCCCCGCGCCTGGTCGGCTTCTTTGTAGATGCCCGCAACGGAGAGGTGATTCCCTATCCGGGAGAAGGATTCAGCGGTAAGGAAAGCGATAGCCCCTACCTCGTCTCCATCCCTTATCATGAAGATGCTGTGGGGAAAATCCTCTTGTCTCCGGACGCCCCCGATGCGCTTCGCTTCTTAGGCTGGGCCTACCAAAAGGGAACATCTGTGCCGAAATCTCCGGAAAAAGGCGCTCAGTGTTTTAAGCGTGCGGCAGATGGGGGAGACTCTTGGGCGCAGTATGAGTATGCCGAATGTTGTCGGCTGGGAAACGGCGTGTCGGTCTCGCAAGACGAGGCGATTCGTTACTACCGCATGGCGGTGGAGCATCAATACCCGGATGCCGCCGCAGCCCGTCAGCTCGGGCATTGCTATGCGCGGGGCGAGGGGGTCGAGCAGTCGTGGGAGCAAGCTGCTCATTGGTATAGCTTTGCTACGGAGGCCGAAGATGCCGAAGCCCGTTTTCACTTAGCGCAGTGCTATGAAAAAGGATTGGGCGTGCCCCTCTCTCTCGAAAATGCAGCGGAGCATTATCGCGCCCTTGCTACCGACCGCCGAGCTGCGGTTGATAACGTGCGCCAAGCCTGGGCAAACAAGGCTGCTGCCTCACTTCGCCGATTGAAGACTCAATGAATTGCTATCTGGAAGGTATCAAACAAAAGGCTCTGTTAAACTATACAGTTGATAAATGGAAGTTTGTAGAAGTACGAGGGACGAATTCCGAAGGACGAATTTACCGCGAGCGCAGCGAGCCGAATTTGAGAGCCCTGCAGGGCGCCATAAAATAGCCCGGTGGTGGAGCCGCGTTAGCGGCGGAACCCCGGGTTAGACACCCATCAATAGGAACCCCGGAGGGGTGGCATAAAGGGTGGTATTATATTGTAGGTCTTTCATTATCCGTGTTTTATCAATAAATAGCATAAATATTGAAACCACACATTATGCCACCCCTAACGGGGTTCTAAAATATTTTTTCATCTTTCCCGGGGTTACGCTGCTGCGCAGCTCCACCCCGGGCTACCATATTCCGCCCCGCCGGGGCTCTTAAATTCCGTTCGCTGCGCTCACATTAATGCGCCCCACAAATTGCTATTTGTGGGGCTATCAACTAAAAACTTTAACAGAGCTAAACAAAAAAAGCCACTTAACTGATTGTTAAGCGGCTTTTACCTAAGAGCCGGATGTCAGGGTCGAACTGACGACCGTCCGATTACAAATCGGGTGCTCTACCACTGAGCTAATCCGGCGAGGTGCGCGAATTATAGAGGAAAACGCGCAGCATTGCAAGCCTTTTTTTAGAAAAAGTTGACACTTCGTGCAAAAAAAGCCTAAAAAAGCCGGGTGCACCGCGAGGCACACCCGGCAGAAAGAGGGATTTAGCGCAGCTATCAGAAGGAGAAACCGGCTTCCACACCAAAGGTGACTTGGAAATGGTCCACCGGGCAGCCGCCTACAGCGCGGTCAATCTTGCCGGCATTGCTACCGGAGGCAGAGAACTGCACCCAGGGCTTGAGCTGCCAGCGGCCATCGCGCCCCATGGAGCCGCTATGAGTGTACAAGGGCAGGGCAAAGCGTACGCGACCGGCATCCAAACCTTCTACACCTGCACCCCAGTAGCCGAAGGAACCGGATGCACCTACAGACACCTCTAAATCAGCCCCGAGGGCAGAGCCGTTGATAACATCCGTAAAGCGATAGCCGATTTCGGCATCGTAGTATTGACCGGTAAGGCCTTGGAATCCATAGCCCCACTGCAGGTGGCCGAAGAAGCCGCGCTGGTGGTCGTTGAAGGCCAAGGTAACACATACATCCTGAGCCAAGCGGTGCGGGCAGCCATCGGTAATGAGAGCCATGTGGCCCTCCAAGCCACCGTGGCGAACATTGTATGCGGCCTCAAGCGTCAGGTTCGGGAAAATCTCCTTACCAAGAGCATAGTGTCCTTGCAGCACGGGCGTGTCGCCCAGCACCTCCGAGGCACCCCACACGGCGCCCAAGGTGCCACCCAATTTGTGATAAATGCCGGCATTGAAGAGGTTGCGGTTCGGCAGCACCACATCTACATCAAGAGAGGTATAACCGTGGTCGGAGAGGCTGTTGGTAACACCCATGCCGCGCACTTGGTAATTGGACTCAAAAAGGTTGAGGCGGATAAAGGCTGTTTTGTCGCCCGAGCTCACGGGAGCAATCGGCGCGGGGGCAGGGGTGTTATATGCGAACGGATCTTCGTAGCCACTATCACCCAGCGGGTCATCATAGCTGACGCTTTCGTACGTGACAGGACCATCCGGAATGAACGGCGGCATTTCGGTGCCCATGGCAGGCATAACAAGGCCGGAGAACAGGAAGATTCGCTTTTTCATACGGCGCTATTTTACCCTGAGGTGCGAAATTGACAAGCAGAAAAACGGAATCTGACAGGATTTTCTCATCCCGTTGAACAGAAAATGCGTTGACTAAGTAGGGCTCGGCGGTTAGAATAGGCGCATGAAGATATTTCAGTACATGGTATTAGCATTGGGCCTGGCTACGGTGCAGGCTGCTGAGGAGACGGTAAAAGCTGTGGCCCCTGTGGACACAATGACGATGGTGCAGGATGCCCGCTGCCGTCAGGTGCTGGTAACGTGTCAGATTAACGGTGTGCCCATGCGCATGATGCTGGATACCGGAGCCACCAATACGGTGCTGCACAGCGGCAGCCTGAGCAAGCTGAAAAAGCCGATGAAGATGGATACCTCCCATATCCAATTCTCCGGTAATGCCAAGGAGCGCCCTGATGTGTACTTGCTGAATGTGGTGATAGCCGGCAACCGCGTGCCCAATCATCCGGTGATGGTGCTGTCCTTAGACGGCGCCCGCAGTCTGATGGCTGAGCAAATTGACGGCATCATCGGTATGGACTTTTTGGGCGCTTTGCCCTTCACCTTTGATGTAGCCTCCGGTAAATTGCACTGGGGCTTGCCGGAAGGTCCCCTTAAGCTGGCCCCCTTGTATGGCTCCAAGGATGGCGGTAATCGCCTCTTTATGAACATTCTTTGCGACGGTAAACCCTATGAAATTCTGCTGGATTCCGGCAGCACCATCACGCGTTTGCCGCAGAGTGCATGGCCGGCAGGTGCCGCCCACACCACGGATTTAAGCGTGAGCGATGTGAACGATGCTGCCGCTATCTCTGCTACCGTTGGTAAGCCCGGCGTGGTACAGCTTGCTCCCGGCGTGCAGCTGGAGGGTGTTACCCCCGTGTTCTGCGGTGAGGAGGAGAAGGGCATTTTGGGCATGGATATTCTGAGCCGTGTGCGCCTGATTCATGTGCCGTCCACCTCTCAAGCTTCCGGTTGCTTTTTCATTGCTTTGTAATACGACCTCGCCATGAGAATTCTGTTAACCATTTCGTTGCTGGTTATCAGTAACATCGTCATGACGTTCGCTTGGTACGGCTTTTTGCGTAAGCCGGGGCAGGAGACTGCCCCGGCCGACTGGCTGAAGCTGATTTTGATGAGCTGGGGCTTAGCCTTTTTTGAATATTGTTTCCTGGTGCCCGGCAATCACATCGGCCGTTCCTGCGGTTTGTCTCTTGCGCAGCTTAAAATTATGCAAGAGGTCATTACGCTGACGGTTTTTGTGCCTTTCATGATTTTCTTTATGGGCGAGCAATGGAAGTGGGACTACCTGTGGGCCTTCTTCTGTGTGCTGGGGGCGGTGTTCTTCGTGAACCGCGAGGCTCTCATGATGCCCTGAGGTGGGGGAAGTGCAGGTGCCATCAACCTTCCGAAAACAAACATCCGACATCCCTCGGTTGCGGCCATGACGATATTAATACTTGCAACACGTGATTAACTATGTTAATTTCTGCGCGTATGAAGGCTTTACATCTACTTCTTGCCACCACCTTCCTGTTATCCTCATGCAGTGACCCGGGCGCTTATACCCCGGAGTACATGAAGGAAGACTCCCCGTTGGATCCCCCGGGAACCGCCGAGGCACGTGCCGCTGCCCGCCAAAAGCTGGTGAAGGAAGGTGTGTTTGTTGATGGCGCAGAGATTGATGTGAAAGAAGGTAAAGCATTCCTCTTCTATCGCAACCCGGACCATTCCGAAGACCCCGGTGGTCGCATGGTGAAGTCCGAGAAGGCTAAGATTCTCTCCTGCGAAGGCACTTATTACTTTGTGGAAGTAGAGGGTGGACAGCGCGGTTTCTTGCGTGAGTCTGATTTGGTGGATCCTATCTCCATGTTGACGACGACGGAAAACTTCCTGCCTGATGGTCAGGGGATTTTCCCGGGCACGGATCCTGCTGCTACCGGTTTACTGCCGGATGCTTCTCTGCAGTTTGGTGAAAACCGCATCCTTACCACCAACCAAAATGGTCGCAATGTGGAGGTTGTAGGCACAAAGACGGACAAGTCCAAGGCTTTTGAGGAGGCTAAGCGCCAGGTGGAATCCGGCCAAGCTTTGCCCTCTGTGGTGCCCGCCCCGGTTTACACCGGTGAGGATGTGCCCTACGAGCCGCTGCCTACGCCGACGTCCTCTCACTAAGCCTGTGGCTATGGAGTGGCCTGCGCATGTTGAGCGATTTTTGCTTTATTTGGCTGCGGAATGCGGCCTGAGCACTAATTATCGCGAGTCGGTGCGCCAAAGCCTGACGCGATTTATCGGCTGGTGCCGTGAGCGCGATTTAGCCCCGGAAGCCATCACAGAACCCTTGTTGGCGGAATACCGCCGCCATATTCATGATGAAGGGTTAGCGTTTTCTAGCTGCCGCATTGCCATGGTGCATTTGCGGCGCTTTTTTCGGTATCTGAGCATGCGCTCCGGCTTGCCGCAAAACCCGGCAGAGTTAGTGCAGGGCGGGGCGGTGAACCGGAATATACCGGAGACACTTTCTGCAGAGGTGGTGGCACAGCTGCTGGCTTCCATTGACCCTACAGATGTACCCTTTGGCGCGCGAGACCGCGCGATGCTGGAGATGCTTTACGGCAGTGGCTTGCGTGTGAGTGAGCTGGTGAACCTGCGCCCGGAGCAAATCAACTGGGAAGAATCTTTTTTACGCGTTACGGGTAAGGGTGGCAAAACGCGCTATGTACCTTTGGGGGATATGGCTGCCAAGGCCTTGCGCACCTATGCGCAGCATGCCCGCCACCTCTTGCAAAAGGAACGCCGTCGTGTGCCGGAGCTGTTTTTGTCCGTTCGCGGTACTAAATTAACGCGCGAGCGTATTCGCCAAATTATTAAGGCTCGTGCGCAGGCCGCCGGACTGAGCGAGCACGTGTACCCTCACATTATGCGCCATTCGTTTGCTACCCATTTGTTGGAAAACGGGGCAGATTTGCGTGTGATTCAGGATATGCTGGGCCATGCCGATTTGGCTACCACACAAATTTATACCCATGTGGAGGCGCAGCGTTTGGTGGGGCTGCACCGGCATTTTCACCCGCGTGGTAAAAAACGCGATGAGGAGGACTCATCTGCTGACTCGCAATAAGGTCATAACGGCCACCTTCTGCACCCCGGGCAGTTTCTTTAAGGCTGCGGCACACGCGCGCACGGTGGCTCCGGTGGTGAACACATCATCAATAAGAACAAGCTTATCCGGCAACACACGGCGCCCCTCTTGGTATTCCTTTTTGGCGGCGTAGGCGGCCAAGGCGTTTTTCATGCGCGCCGAGGCGGAGAGGTAAGTTTGGCTTTCGATGCCGGTATCTTGTCGCACCAAGGGTTGAATCAGTTTCATCCCCAAGGATTTGGCTAAGGGAAGGGCAATTTCCTCTGCCTGGTTATACCCGCGCTTGCGTAAATGCAGCGGTGAGATGGGTACCGGCACCAGCGCGGCTTGGTGGTAGTGGGCCAGCTCCGGTGTTTCTTCCCATAATTGATGCAGCAGGGGCGTGAAGGCCGCTGCCAAATGAATGCCGCGGTGGTATTTCAGCTCGTGTATCAGCGGCATCACCCTGTCGTCTGTCAGCAGGGCAGAGCGGGCCAGCTCAAAAGGGCGCAATTTGCCTGCACAGGCAGGGCAGTGGTAGGCATCTATTTGCTCGCCTGCTACCGGCGCGCCGCAGTAAAGGCAAATGGGGCGCGGCACGCGGGGGAGGGTTTGCAGACAGGCCTCGCACAGAGAGGCTTCTGCGGCTTCGCCGCACAGTTGGCAGGTGATGGGGTAAAGCCAATTCAGCATAGAACAAAGCGAGCAAAAGGGCTGTTGGCTGTACCGGCTGCCTTAGCGTTTTCTATGGCGGCTAATGAACTCCTTAGCCGCATTTTGGTAGGCCATGGAGGCGGTGCCGTAGGGGTCGTGCTCAATGACGGTTTTGCCGAAGCTGGGAGCCTCTGCCACACGGACAGAGCGGGGAATAACAGTGGTGTACAGCTGGGTGGGCAGGTTTTCCTTCACCTGTGCTATTACTTGGTTAGCAAGGTTAGTGTTGCTGTACATGGTCATGAGTACACCCTCGTGCTTCAATTTGGAGTTGGCTCCGCTCTCGCGAATCTGCTCCACAACGTAAAGAATCTTGGAGAGACCATCCAAGCTAAGGAACTCGCACTGCATGGGGGTGAGAACCTCGTCGCAAGCACACAGAGAGCTGGTCATAAGCACGCCGAGAGAGGGCGGGGTATCCAAGAAAACGTAATCGTAATACTTGTTATCGCGCAGGCCTTCCATGGCATCGCGCATGCAGGTAAGGTGGGTGCCGTTTTGGGTGAGCTCTACCTCCACACCGGACAAATCCATGTGCGCGGGGATGATGGAAAGGTTGCGGCGGTGCGTGGGACGAATCAGCTCTTCCATCAAACGGTTGCCGATGAGTGCCTGGTAGATGCTGTGGTCGCTGTCTACCTCTACCCCAAGCGCCTGAGAAGCATTGGCCTGCGAGTCCACGTCAATAAGCAGCACTCTTTTGCCACGCATGGCTAAAGCTGCTGAAAGATTAACGGCTGTGGTGGTCTTACCTACTCCACCCTTCTGGTTCGCAATGGCAATAACTTTCACGCGCGCCATTATACAGGAATCGTCTTCTGTTTTCAAGCCGATATTTGTTGCCTGTGTGCCATGTTTATGATAAACTCTTGTCATGCAGATTCAACAGGTCATTGATGCCGCTCAGGAGCTTTCCCGAGAGATGGATGCTCTTCACTTTGAGGCTCCCGTAGCCTATACGTATAACCCTCTTACCTACGCATGGGCAGGGCACGAGGCTTACATACGCCGCTTTGCCGGCGGAAAAAAAGATGTGCTGTATTTGGGAATGAATCCCGGCCCCTTCGGCATGGCTCAAACCGGTGTGCCTTTCGGTGAAATCGCTGCCGTTACCCTCTGGATGGGGATTACGGCTTCCATCGGGCAGCCGCCGGCCACGCACCCCAAGCGCCCCGTGCAGGGCTTTAATTGCCCGCGCTCGGAGGTGAGCGGTCGCCGCCTTTGGGGGCTTTTTGAAGAAATGTACGGCACGGCAGAGGCGTTTTTTGAGCATGCTTATGTAGCTAATTATTGCCCCTTGATTTGGATGAGCGAAACCGGTGCCAACATTACTCCCACGCAGCTGCCCAAGGAGCAGATGCAGCAAATTGATGCGGCATGCCAGCGCCATTTGGTGCGCCTGATAGAGATTCTGCAACCCAAATGCCTGATTGGAGTAGGGGCTTACGCCTTGAAACAGATGGAGATAGCTGCTGCCGCCCTGCCGCAGCAATCCTTCACGCTGGGTACTATTCTGCACCCCAGCCCGGCCAGCCCCGTGGCCAATAAACAATGGCCTGAGCGCCCGCGCCAACAGATTAAAGACATTTTGGCACAAGCAGGGAAGAAATAGATGTACAATTTACGATGTACAATGTACAATTTTTGAGTTAGGCGGCTGCGCCGCAGGGTGGGGCTGAGCTTTGCTAAGCTTACAGCCCGCGCCTAAAGCGCGGAGCCGTAGCGGTGGCTTATGCTTTGCTCTTCCTGCGACCGCAGGGAGCGGAACTTTGCAATTGTACATTGTACATCGTAAATTGTAAATCCGAATTCGTCCTCGTTCCTTTTGTCATGCAGACGAAATCTCTTGCAATCACGTGTTGGCTCGTGTAGAATGATTGGACTTAAACCATAACCATATTAACCAAGCTATGAGCGACAAAGTGATATTCTTCGACACCACGCTGCGCGATGGTGAGCAATGCCCCGGAGCTTCCATGAATCTCCGCCAGAAGCTGGAGGTAGCCCGTCAGCTCGAAAAGCTAGGTGTCGATGTGATTGAGGCAGGGTTCCCCTGTATCTCTGAGGGCGACTACGAGGCCGTGCATACCATTGCCCGCACGGTGAAAACCTGCCGCGTAGCGGGGCTTGCCCGCTGCGTTGAGAACGATATTCGCCAGGCTGCCGCTGCTGTGGCTCCTGCCGGCGACCGCGCCCGCATTCACGTGTTTTTGGCTACAAGTCCCTTGCACCGTGAGTTTAAGCTCAAGAAGAGCAAGGAGGAAATTTTGAAAATGGCCGTGGAAGGCGTGAAGCTGGCCAAGAGCTTGGTAGACGATATTGAGTTCTCTGCCGAAGACGCCAGCCGCACGGAGCACGACTATTTGGCCCAAGTGGTAGAGGCTGTGATTGATGCCGGTGCCACCACGGTGAATATTCCGGATACAGTGGGCTTTACTACCCCCTCTGAGTATTACACCATCATTAAATACCTGAAGGACAACGTAAAAAATATCGACAAGGCGGTCATTTCCGTGCACTGCCATAATGATATCGGCATGGCTGTAGCCAACTCTCTTGCCGCAGTGCAGGCCGGTGCCCGCCAGGTGGAGGGCACCATCAACGGCATTGGAGAGCGCGCCGGTAACACGGCTATCGAGGAGTGCGCTATGGCGCTTTCCACCCGCCCCGAGCCCTTTGGTTTTGCCCCGGGGGAAAAGCCGCACAACCTCAACACGCGCGAGATTGTGAAGACCAGCCGCGTTGTTTCCCGCATGAGCGGTATGCTTGTGCAGCGCTCTAAGGCTATTGTGGGTGAAAATGCCTTTGCTCACAGCTCCGGTATTCACCAGCACGGTATTCTTGCTAAGCGTGAGACGTACGAAATCATTGACCCCGCCGAGGTAGGCTGGGGCGAGACGGAGCTGCCGCTTACCAAGCACTCCGGCCGTGCTGCCGTTAAGGCGCGTTTGGAGCGCTTGGGCCACACGCTTTCCAATGATGAGCTCACGCACGTCTTCGAGCGCTTTAAGCGCGTGGGCGACAGCAAGAAGTTTGTGTACGACGACGACCTGTCCTCGCTGGTAGATGATTCTATTGACACCACAAACGGCACATGGCGCTTGGCTAATATTCAATTCATTGCCGGCTCCGGTGCTATGCCCACCGCTACGGTAACGCTGGTGAAGGATGATGAAGAGTACACCGATTGCGCCATTGGTAACGGCCCTGTCAACGCCTGCTTTAAGGCCATCGACCGCATCACCCAGGTGCAAGGCGAGTTGGTGGACTACAACGTGCGTGCCACGTCCATTGGTCAGGATGCCTTGGGTGAGGTAAGCGTGAAGGTGCAGTTTGGGCAGTGCGAGTGCAAGCCCGTATCCGGCAAGGGTGCTGCTACGGACGTTATCGAAGCCTCCGCACGCGCCTACCTCAATGCCGTTAACCGCCAAATTACCTTCTCCGGCATCGGAGCTTAAGTCCTGTTCATGAAACCGATTCGCATCATTGTCGGTTTGGGAAACCCCGGCCGCGATTACGCAGAAACTCGCCACAACGTCGGGTTTATGGTGCTGGATCGCCTTGCCGCACATTTTGGGGCCGTTTGGAAGCTCGACAAAGCCCGTAAGGCAGAGTTGGCTTCCGGCCCCGGGGTGTTGCTGGTGAAGCCCCAAACTTTCATGAACTCCTCCGGCGAGAGTGTGGGGCCGTTGATGCGCTATTTTAAGTTTGACCCCGAGCAGGTCTTTGTCATTTACGATGATATTTCCTTCCCGGTAGGCACCATGCGTTTGCGCGCCGGTGGCTCTGCCGGCGGCCATAACGGTATGAAGTCCCTCATTGCCCATCTGGGTACCGAGAAGTTCCCCCGCCTGCGTGTGGGGATTAGTGCCCCCGGCCAAAAGCAAATGGTAAGCCATGTGTTAGGCAAGTTTGCGCCGGATGAGCGCCCGCTTTTGGAGGAAGCCTTGCTGCGCTCTGCCGCAGCCACCATCACCGCTCTTACAGAGGGGTTCGATGCCGCCGCCAATAAGTTCAATATTCGCAAGGAAAAGAAGCAAAAAGAAAAAACACAACAACCGCAGGAGGAGAAGCCCGCTGAAGCTGCCCCCGATGTTGTTGGCTGATTGCTTTCGTCGTGTGGGGCTTCAGCCCCGCAAAAAAAAGCCGCAATCCCAAAGGATTGCGGCTTTTTTGAATGATTTACCGGGCTTTTACAGCGTGGAGATGTAGTAACCGGCGATAACGGCGGTACCAATCACACCGGCAACGTTCGGGCCCATAGCGTGCATGAGCAGGAAGTTGCTGCGGTCGGCCTTCTGGCCCTCATTGTGAGATACACGGGCAGCCATGGGCACGGCAGATACACCGGCGGAACCGATGAGCGGGTTGATGGGGTTCTTGCTCCAGCCGGGAACCAGGTTCATGAGCTGGGCGAACACAAGACCGCAAACCGTGGCAACGGCGAAAGCCACAACACCAAGGAGAATGATGAGCACCGTCTGGCCCATGAGGAAGCGCTCGCCCTGCATGGTAAGACCTACGGATACACCCAAGAGGATGGTTACGATGTTCATCAGCTCATTCTGGGCGCAGGTGACCAAGCGCTCTGTTACCTTACACTCACGCAGGAAGTTGCCGAGCATAAGCATACCGAGCAGCGGGGCTGCATCCGGGCAGAGGAGGATGGTCAGAATCGTTACCGTGAAGCAGAAGAACAGCTTCTCACCCTTAGATACCTGGCGCATGCTCTTCATCTTAATCTTGCGCTGTGCCTCAGTGGTGCACAGGCGCATGAAGGGAGGCTGAATGAGCGGCACCAAGGCCATGTAGGTGTAGGCGGCTACGGCAATAGCACCCAACAGCTCCGGAGCCAAGCTACTGGCCAGGAAGATGGAGGTGGGGCCGTCTGCACCGCCGATAATGCCGATGGAGCTTGCCTGCTCAGGCGTGAAGCCCAAGCACACAGCAGCCAAGAAGGTGAATGCTACACCACCCTGAGCAGCTGCACCCAGCAGCAAGGCCTTCGGAGAAGCCAAAAGCGGGCCGAAGTCTGTAAGAGCACCTACGCCCAAGAAGATGAGCGGGGGGAAGAGCTCGCACTTGATGCCGAGGCCAATCCAGTCGAACAAACCGCCCTCAGGCTTCAGTACCAAGAGCTCCTCGCACTTCTGGCCGGTGACTTTGAACTTGCCCTTGCAGAGCTTGCCGTTCTCGTCGTATACCGGTGCAAAGTTCATGGGCTCAGCCATGGCTACGGCGTACTTCTTCTCGTCCTCGGTCAGGGCTGCGCGCTGCTCAGCAGTCAGGTTCGGAGTGGCCTTAATCAGGGCAATCTCCTCATCTGTTGCACCCTCGGGGATTTCTACATCGATGGTAACTTCCTTGTGCTGAACGACCTGAAGGCGCAGGAAACCGACGTCCTTCATGGTGCCCTCAGTGTACTCACCCGTCTCGGGGTTGATGGAGCGCACCTCGCGTTCTGCCTGGGTGATGACCATGCCGTTATCCGGAATGTTGGCAATAAGGGCACCGAAGGCAATCGGCACCATCAGCAGCGGTTCAAACTGCTTTACCACACCCAAATAGAGCATAATGGCCACCACGCCCCACATGACGTACATCTGCCAGGTCATCTGGAACAGACCCACGCCACTGAGGAAGCTCAGGAGTGAATTAATGAGTTCTTGCATGGTTGCAATAAATATTTAGATTGTTACACCCCCATCACGCCTTGCGGTGCGTGTGGGGCCTGTAAGCCCGCTGGTGGGCTTAACCGAGGTATGCCAGAGCCTGACCCTCAGCAACGGTGTCGCCGGCGGCTACAGCGAAGGAAACAACCGTGCCGTCAGCGGGAGCGCTGATAACGGTGTTCATCTTCATGGCCTCGAGGGTCATGATTTGGTCGTCCTTCTTAACAACGGTGCCGGGAGCAACGTCGAGAGAAACTACCTTACCGGCCAAGGGGCTGGGAACCGGAGTGCCTGCACCGGCGGCGGGAGCGGGAGCAGCAACAGGAGCCGGAGCGGCTACGGGAGCGGGAGCCGGGGCGGGGGCTGCAACAGGTGCGGGAGCGGCTACGGGAGCCGGGGCGGGAGCGGCGTTAAGGCTGCCACCAACTGTTTCTACGGTTACATCAAAGGTCTGGCCTGCGACGGTGATACGGAGCTGTTTCATTGTATTATGTATGTGTTGATTGTTAAGATTTTGAGGGATGTTTTTGGGGTGCGGATTAACCGCGGTGGGGAAGGTGAGAGTTCATGATAGCGGTGCGGCCGCTCTGGGCATAGCCGGTGTTAACGGGCTGAATGTCCAGAATGCGGGCCTCATTGCCAACCGTTACTTTAACGGCTGCGGCAATGGCTGCCACGATTTCGGGGGTAATGCTGCTGGCGGCAGCATCATAAATACCGGCAGCAATGGCTGCTACCTGAGCCGGAGTCAGCTCGGGTGCCACTGTAGCCGGCTGCGGAGCCACGGGGGCAGGTGCCGCTGCTGCCGCTGCCGCACGGGCAGCGTCTGCTGCTGCTTTTCTCTTAGCCTCCAACCGCGTTGCCACGGTGCCGGAGATGGTGAGAATAATAAACAGCAGAATCAGACAGCCGAACACCACAATCATACCCGTAAGCTGGTACGAGAATGCCTTCATAAAGGCATCCCACGTAATGGCTAGTGTATTGAATGCGTTGATCATGTCTAATGGTTAATTGGAGAGGGGTATTAGAGAGGCATGTTGCCGTGCTTCTTAGCCGGGCGCGTCTCTCGCTTGTTGAGCAAGGTGCGCAGGGTAAGGGCAATCTTGGCGCGTGTCTCCTTCGGGTTGATAACCTCCGTCACCTGGTCGGAGGCAGCGGCGGAGTACGGGTTGTAGAAGGCCTCGGTGTACTCAGCCTCCAGCTCCTTGCGGCGGGCCTCGCGCTCGGCGGGGTCTTCAATGCCCTTGAGCTCGCGGCCATAGAGCACCGGCACGGCGCCCTGGGCACCCATCACGGCAATCTCGGCGGTCGGCCATGCGTATACGGCATCAGCCCCCAAGCCCTTGCAGCACATAGCGATGTAGGCACCGCCGTAGGCTTTGCGCAGAATCATGGTCACCTTGGGAACGGTGGCAGAGGAGTAGGCGAAAATCATCTTGGCGCCGTGGCGGATGATGCCGCCGCGCTCCTGCTGCTTGCCGGGCAAGAAGCCGGGTACGTCTACCAAGTTGACTACAGGAATGTTGAAGGAGTCGCAGCAGCGGATGAAGCGGGCTGCCTTGTCGGAGGCGTCGATATCCAAGCAACCGGCCTTAACGGCGGGCTGGTTGGCAATGATGCCGACCACAATGCCGCAAATGCGGGCGAAACCAACGATAACGTTGCCGGCAAAGTTGGCGTGCACCTCCAAGAAGCTGTCTTTATCCACCATACGGGTAATGACCTTCTTCATGTCCAGCGGGGTGGTGTTGCTCTCGGGGATGATGTCGTTCATGCCTTCATCATCAGCAATGTCGAGCGGGCAGCTCAGGTCGTGGGGCGGGTCCTGCGTGTTGTTGGAGGGCAGGTAGGTGAGAAGCTTCTTGGCAATTTCAATGGCCTCCTCATCGGTATTAGCCACAAAGTGAGCGTTGCCGGAGACGGAGGCGTGCACATCCGCACCGCCAATCTCGTCCATAGTGCACTTCTCGTAGGTTACTTGCTCAATCACCTTCGGGCCGGTAATGTACATGCCGGCTGCACCACCGCGACGAATGATGATGAAGTCCGTCAGTGCGGGGGAGTAGGCTGCACCACCGGCGCAAGGGCCAAGGATGAGGGAAATCTGCGGAACAACACCGCTGGCTGCTACGTTGTTGTAGAATACGTTAGCGAAACCGGTGAGGGAATCTACACCCTCCTGCAGGCGGGCGCCGCCGGAGTCGTTAATCTGGATAACAGGCATGCCGCCCTTGATGGCATATTGCTGGGCATCACAAATCTTTTGGGCGTGCATGTAGCCCAAGGAACCACCCTGCGCCAAGAAATCTGCAGCGGCTGCTGCTACGGGGCGTCCGTTTACCAAGCCAAAGCCGGTCACAATGCCGTCTCCGGGAATCTCTTTGTTGAGCATACCGAAGTTGCTGCAGTGGTGCTTGGTGTGCATGCCAATCTCTGTGAAAGAGCCTTGGTCAAACAGACAGGCCATTCGCTCGCGTGCGGTCCAGTCGCCTTTGGCATGGCGTGCATCGTACTTCTCCTGTGATGCGGCGTACTTTATCTTGTTACGGCGTGCCTCAAGGTCTTCAAGCAATTTGGGATCTATAGCCATTTTCGTTTTGTGTAAGTGTGGTTCCGTGGAAAGTTTCCGCCCCGGCTGCCGGTATACAGCACTACCAAAGCGGTCTTCCTACGCTGGCAACATTCTACCATACCTCTACCCGCATTGAAAAGAAAAATTCGCGCCCCACACTCTTTTTTTGCTAAAAATTAGAGCGAACTCTAGATTTTAACCCTCCAAGAGCGGGAGAAAGCGCTGCCGTGCGGCTGCAAGAGGAGCGAGCAGGCGGCGCTTACACCTGCACGGTAATGCGCGGGGTAAGGATGGCACGGCGGTAGCTGCCCGGGGCTACATGGGTGCGCGGCCAAACGATGCAATCATCTAACTCGCAACCGGCAGGAATGACGGCGTCTTGCCCGACCATGCAGTCCTCTCCCACCTCTGCCAGGGCAGAAATAGTGGCAGTGGGGTGAATGCGTTGCGAGGAGGAGAGCTCGATGATGGTGTCGAGGTAGGCCTCGGGGGAGCCGATTTCGTGCCAGTTGGCCCAGTCAAAGACCACGCCGCCGGCGCGTCCTTGTTTAATCAACTCCAGCCACACGGGGAAAATGGAGAACTTATCCTCCGCCGGGAACATGCTTGCTACTTCCGGCTCCATAATGTAGGTGCCGGCAAACTGGTGTGTGCCGGGGTTAATGCCAAGGGCGTGGCGCATATCTGTAATGCGGCCGGTCTCTTCGTCAAAGCCCACATTGCGTTTACCGTCAATGCTGCGCAGGGCCATGGTCAATAGGTTGCCGCTGCGGCGGTGCTCTGCCAGCAAATCACTCAGGGGAATATCGGTGAGGATGTCGCCGTTGTGCACAATGAGGGGGCCTTCTTTCCACAGGGGAAGGATTTTTTTCACACCGCCGCCGGAGTCCAGAGGTTCTTCCTCATGGCTGAAGGTGACGGGGCAGCCGCGATACTGCGGGTCGGGGCAGGGGAAAGCTTTATCCCACGCAAACTCCAGGCACGAGGTGTTGATGATAAACTCTGTCACCCCGGCTTTCATGAAGTTGTCCATCGTGTGCTGAATGAGCGGTTTTTGGAACACCGGCATCAGCGGTTTGGGCAGAATGAGGCTGAGGGGAGCGAGGCGCGTGCCAAGACCGGCACCTAAAATGAAGGCTTGCATGGCGGAAGAGAGAGAGAGGTGAGAGTTACCAGAGGTGAGGAAGATTGCAGCTAACGGCGCAAATGCCCATCACGCCGTTAGCCACGGCGTGCATGACAATGGCCGGAGTAATGCGTTTTGTTTTAATAACTAAGAAATAGGTGAGAGAACCGTAAATGAAGGCACCGGGCCAGTCTGCCGGGGCATGAATGAGCATAAAGGCCAGGGTGGTAACACCGTAGGCTACCCAGCTGTGCGTGCCGATGGCCACGGTTTGCGGAAAATCTCGGTTGATGCACCAGCGCATCAGAAAACCGCGCCAAAATAGCTCCTCGACAAAGGGAACAATGATGGCGGCGCGGGCAAAGCGCATCGTATATTGGGCGAGGGTTAACGCGGTGTCGTGCCCGAATACTTTTTCGGGCATAAAACCGTTGCCTTCGTTCGGTATCCATCCGGCAAAATAGGGCACCATCCACAGCGCAATGCCCACCAACCCGAACGGTATGGCTAACAGGCAGGGCTTGAGCGCCCAATCTAAGCTGAGCTCGCGGCGCACATGCCACAGCCACCATCCGCACACCAAGGTTTGCAGCGGGTATACCAGCATCTCCGGTGCTCGCTGAATCCATGTCGCATCCGGGTGGTCCCATTTAATGGCTTCTCCCCCAAAGCCCAACAGCAGGCTAAACCCCATGAAGATAGCCAGAGGATAGACGCAGGTGCGGTAAAGACGATAATCTGTGAGCATGACTTAATTTTGAAAGCGACGATTTACAATTTACAATGTACAAGGTACAATTGATAGAGTTTGCGGCTTCGCCGTTCCTAGGTGGTCTCGGATATATTTTTCTTCAATGTTTTGATTGAAGCTGTTAGCATGGCGGTAATCTGCTTTGCCTCTTCACAGAGGTCGGTTAACAGACCGGGTGAAATGGAATTGCTGTCCATGAGCAGTTCAAGCCAATAAATGGTCTCATCTGCTTCTTCTTCGCAGATTTTGAGCTTATTGAGGAAGTCTTTTGTGCTTTTAGCGCGGCACGCGGCTCGATAGTTCGCCCCAACAGAAGTGCCTGAACGCACAAGTTGATCCGACAATATGCGAGCCACGCCACCTATGGAGTACAATTTATCTGCTAGTTTGATGATGCGCAGAGCGAAAAGCTTTGTTCTGTTGATGAAATCTGTTTTATCCATAAACAAGACAGTATACCCTGCGAGCGCAGCGAGCCTAGCTTAAAAATTGTACCTTGTACATCGTAAATTGTAAATCTACGTTGTCCTTCGGAATTTGAATCTCGTACTTTTCTGCAATTCACTTGAGTGAATTGCAGAATTTCTCCATCTTATCGCAGGCTTCGATGAGCAGCTGCATGCTGGTGGCATAGCAGCAGCGCAGGTAGCCCTCGCCGCAGGCACCGAAGGCTGTGCCGGGTACGGCGGCCACTTTGGCTTCTTTAAGAAGACGCATGGCGAATTCTTTGGAGCTTAAGCCAAAGCGTTTAATGCTGGGGAAGGTATAGAAGGCGCCGCCGGGCAGGTGGCAATCCATCCCCATTTGGTTAAAGCGGCCCACAATGTAGTCGCGGCGGCGGTGGTAGCTGTCGCGCATCTCCAGCATGGCCGGAACCCCATTTTGCAAGGCTTCAATACCGGCCTCTTGGCTGGTAATGGTGGGGCAAATCATGGTGTAGGAGTGAATCTTCATCATTTGGTCGATGAGCTCCTTCGGGCCGCAGGCATAACCCAAGCGGAAACCGGTCATGGCAAAAGCCTTAGAGAAACCGTGCAAGAGCAAGGTGCGCTCCTTCATGCCGGGCAGGGAGGCAATGCTGGTGTGTTCCTCGCCATCATAACGCAGCTCAGAGTAAATCTCATCCGTCAGCACAAAGAGGTCGTGCTTGATGCAGATTCGGGCAATGGCCTCCAGCGTCTCCAGCGGGGCAATAGAGCCCGTCGGGTTGGTCGGGAAATTGAGCATCAGCACTTTCGTGCGCGGAGTGATGGCGGCCTCCAGCTTAGCGGGGTTGAGGGCAAAGAGGTCGTCAATGCTGGTTTCCACCGGCTTGGGGGTGCCATAGCAAAGCTGCACGGAGGGGGCGTAGCTCACGTAGGCTGGTTCGTGGTACAGTACCTCGTCTCCCGGATTCACCAAGCAGCGCAAGGCTAAGTCGATAGCCTCGCTCACGCCCACAGTCGGCAAAATTTCATTAAGCGGGTTGTAGGAAACATGGAAGAAGTCTTCCACATAGGTGGCAATGGCGCGGCGCAAACTCTCTAAACCATAGTTACTGGTGTAGGTGGTGCGGCCTTTTTCCAGCGAGGTAATGGCAGCCTCGCGAATATTCCACGGTGTTACAAAGTCCGGCTCGCCAACGCCGAGGGAAATGATGTCCTTGCTGCCGGTCACGAGGTCAAAGAACTCGCGGATGCCGGATTTCGGCAAGTCAACGACCTGTTTGGATAGAATGCGATTCCAGTCCATAGCTTGCTTAGGGGGCTACGCTAATGCGTTCGTTTTCCTGTTCTTCGTGGAAGAGTAGGCCGTTGAGCTTGTAGGTCTTAAGGCGGAAGTGGGTGGCCGTGGTAAGAATGCCGTGCAGGTTGGAGAGCTTCTCGCTCACAAAACGAGCAACCCCTTGCAGGTTCTCTGCCTCTACCATCACCAGCAGGTCATAACCACCGCTCATGAGGTAGCAGCTCTTCACTTCTTCAAAACGGGCAATGCGCTGTGCCAATCGGTCAAAGCCATCGCCACGCTCCGGCGTGCAACGCACTTCAATAAAGGCAGATACGCCCACTTCATCGTGGTTGACGATGGTTTGATAACCCACGATTCGGCCCTCCTGTTCGAGGGTAGCTCGTTCTGCGGCAACTTCAGATACACTCACGCCGAGGCGGTCTGCAATCTGCCGGTCGCTCAGACGTGCGTCCGTCTCCAGTAATTTAAGAAGGGCTTCCTGTGTCATAAGTACGGGAATCTTATCAGCTCAGGGGGTGAAGTCAAGCCCAAATCAGGTATGCAGACTCTAATTGCTGTAAAATCGTATTGACTTTGAAGCCTAAAACCATATACTGCTCACAAAAAGGGGCTGCCGTGGTAAGTTGGAATATAGCGATAGTATTGGTGCTACTGGCTTTTGCTCTGCCGTTTGTTCTGTTGCATGTGCAGCTGGAGCAGAGAAGGCAGCGGCAGCGCCGTGATTTTACGGAGAAGGAGTATCTGCGCCGCATGCTGCGCGATACCGAGGCGCATGTGCGCAACGATAAAGCCTTGTTTTTGGAGGCATTGGGGGTGCCTTTTCTGTTGGTAAAACCCACCGGGCGCTTGGTGATGGCCAACCGCTATGCCGGCGACGTATTGGGGGTGGATGTGCAAAAATGCCCCAACCTGCTCAAAATATTGCCGGACGGCGCACTGCGCACCCTCTTGCAAGAGGTGTTGCAAACACAGCAGCCTTCCACTCAATCGTTAACCTTAACGGTGCAGGGGGAGGAGCGCTTTTACCTGCTTACCTCCACCCCGCTGGGGAATGCCGATAAACACATAGGCCTTGTGCTGCATGATGTTACCAATGAGCATCGCACGCAAATGATACGGCGCGATTTTGTGGCCAATGCCTCACACGAGCTGCGTACCCCGCTTACCATTATGCGCGGGTACTTGGAAAATCTGTTAGAGAACCCGGATGATGCCACGGATGCGGCGCTGCGCTCGCGCGCCTTGGGTATCATGAGCAAGCATGTGGAGCGTATCTCGCGCCTCGTGGAGGATATGCTCACTATCTCGCGCTTAGAAAGCATGCAGTCCTTGCAGTTGGAATGCGGCGAGTTTGATTTGGCTCAAGAGGTGCACGAAGTAGCCCAGCGCCTGGAGCGCATGATTGTTCAACAACAGGCGCAGCTCACCATCTCCATGCTGCCCGAGCCTTTCCGTATCAGAGGAGACCGTTTCTACTGGTCGCAAATTATTTTTAATTTGCTGGAAAACTCGCTCAAGAATAATCCCGCCCCCGGTGTGCACATCCATGTTTCAGCTGCGCGGCAGGCAGATGGCTCTGCCGCCATTAGCGTGCAGGATAACGGAGTGGGTATTGCGGAGGAGGCCTTGCCCTTTATTTTCAATCGCTTTTATCGGGCGGATAAGAGCGGGCTCATCAAAGGTACCGGGTTGGGGCTTTCCATTGTGCGCCATGCGGTCGAGGCTCATGGCGGCACTATCTCCGTAGCAAGTGAGCCCGGGGTGCGCACCGTGTTTACGATAGTGCTGCCGGCGTCTGCCCTTTGTATATGACGCAATTACGCCTATGCTTTTGGTGGCCGTGCTCATTTTCGGCTTGAAAAACGGGGCCGAAATCTGTATCCTATCCCGCAGGAATACGTCATTTCTGACCGCTCAAGTTCGCGGAAAAACCTCTGTTTTGTCATAATGGTAATTTTTTTTGAGAAAAATTGCCCCTACATGTGTCTAACAGAAAAGTCTTTCAGCGATAAAGGCTCCCTTCGTCTCTCTCCGAGACACATTTAACCTATATCATAATACATCATGAAAACAACTCTACTGAGCCGTTTGCGCAGACTGGCATTTGCCACCGTTGCAACGGTCGCAGGCGCTGTATCTTGCACATCCGTCAGCTATGCTGAGCCGGATTACGATACGATTGGTAAGCAATTTGCCTTGGTATTGCAGAATGCCCACTATTCTCGCACTCGCTTCTCCGGTGAGATGTATGCCAAGTTCTTGGAAAGCTATCTGCAACTTGCTGACCCCCAGCAGCTTTACTTCACGGAGGAAGATGTTAACGTGCTGCGCGATAAGTATGCCACCGCTTTTGGTGACTACTTGCTTGCCGGCCGCACCCGTAAGTTTGCAGAGGTGCTGCACCATGAATTCTCCACGCGCGCGCTGGAGCAAATCGTGAAGGCCGAGAAGATTTTGGCCGAGTACGAGAAGCAGGTTCCTGCTTTTGATTCTGATCGCACCACCCCGCGTTCTCGCCGCAAGCTGCCCCGCGCTAAGAATGATGCCGAGCTTGACCAAGCCTGGCGTGATATGATTGATGATATGGTGCTTACAGAGGTTCTTCGCCGTGAGAATGTAAGCCGCTTGGCTGCCGAGCAGGGCAAGGCAGACCCCATGCTCAAGGAAAAGCCTGTGGCAGAGAAGTTGGCTTCTCGCCTCAAGCGCCTGCGCAACGAGGTTGAGGAGAACGATACGGAAGATATGGTGGCTCGCTTGCTCAATGCCGTAGCCCGCACCTACGATCCGCACTCCGACTACATGAGCGCTAAGGAAGAGCAGCGCTTTAAGGACATGATTAAGGCTTCCATCGTTGGTATCGGTGCCCAGCTCAGTGAGCAGGACGACGGCTCCACCCGTGTGGAAGGTATTGTGAAGGGTGGCCCCGCTGCTAAGAATGGTCAGCTGCGTTTGGGCGACCGCATCATCGCTGTGGATTCCCTCAACGATGGTCAGTGGGTGGACATCATGTTCATGAGCATCGACAAGGTGGTAGACTTGGTTCGCGGCAAGCAGGGTGTTCCCGTTAAGCTGCGTGTGCTTTCCGGCGAGAGCGCCGAGGAACGCGAAATCGTCATTACTCGCGACGAGGTTCCCATGTCCGAGTCTCTTGCCAGTGGTAAGATTGTAGAGATGAAGACCCCGGAGGGCAAGACTCGCCGCGTGGGTATCATTACTCTCCCCTCCTTCTACATGGACCTGGATTCCACCGGTGGCGTACGTTGCGCAGCCGACGTTAAGAAGATTCTTGTTCGCATGATTAAGGAGAACGTGGAGGGCCTTATCGTTGACCTCCGCTTCAACGGTGGTGGCTCTTTGGAGGAAGTTCGCAAGATGGTGGGCTTCTTTACCGGTGCCGGTCCCGTAGTGCAGGTGCGCGATGCCCGTGGCCAGCGCGAGCGCCTTACCGTAAGCGGTAAGAAGATTTTTGACGGCGAGGTGGTTGTTATCTGCAACAAGCTCAGTGCATCCGCTTCCGAGATTTTCGCCGGTGCCATGGCCGACTACGGTCGTGCTGTGATTGTGGGCGATGAGTCCACCTTCGGTAAGGGTACGGTTCAGGTTCCCCGCAGCCTGGCAGATTACCTCCCCTACTTCTCCTCTCGCGAGGGGGCCGGTATGATTAAGGTTACCGTGCAGAAGTTCTACCGCATTAACGGTGCCTCCACCCAGCTTAAGGGTGTGGAGAGTGACATTGTGCTGCCCATGAGCACGGCTGCTCTGCAGCTGGGTGAGGGCGAGCTCGATTTCGTGATGCCCTACGATGAGATTCAGCCTGCTGCCGGCTATGTGAAGGACGGTCGTTTGGCTCGCATTATGCCCGAGCTGCAGCGCCGCAGCGCTGCCCGTGTTGCTGCCGATAATGACTTGCAGTACTCCAAGTGGTACATCGATTACCGCCGCAACATCACTGCAAAGAACGTTGATTCTCTTAACAAGGAGAAGCGTGCCGCCGAAAATGAAGAGCTGGTACAGCGCCAGAAGGACATCAATGCCGACCGCAAGACCCGCTACGCTAAGCTTGCTGAGCAGGATGCCGCCAACCTTCGCGTTCTGCGCCTTAAGCTGGACGACGTGAACGCTGCCGAGCTTCCCGTTATCACCAAGAAGGAGGACGACTCCTACATGGAAGAGGTGAAGGACCCCGAGGAGGAACTGGAGGAAGAGGTGGAATATCCCTCTACGCTCGATCCCATCCTTCGCGAGTCTCTCCATATCGTTACTGATATGATTGACCTTCCGTAACGGAAGTTCTGCTTCTGAAAAGCAATCCTTTTACAGCACCTGCATGAGCCTGCTCTTGCAGGTGCTGCCTTTTTCTCCCCGTTCACTTTTGTTTCGTTTGCTATGTCCTCGCTCTCTCCCTCAGACAAGACTCCGCAGGATAGCCTGAAACTGCACGATGCGTTGCCCTCCGAGGAGTGGCCGCGTGAGAAGCTGTGCCGCATGGGGCGCCGCCACCTTAGCGATGAAGAGTTGTTGGCCATCTTTTTACGCACCGGCCTGCAAGGTTGTAATGTGCTGCAACTGGCCGCTATGTTAAAGAAGGCTGCCGGCTCTTTGGCTGATTTGGGGCAAATGGAGGCCGCAGACATTCAGGCCTTGGTGAAGGGTATTGGCCCGGCCAAAGCCGCCACCCTGGCCGCTGTGTTTGAGCTGGGGCAACGTGCCGCTCGCTCCGAGCTCATGCGGCAGGACATGGGCACCGCCCGCAACGTCTACGAGTATTTGGCCTCCGAGCTGCGTTTTGAAACGCAGGAGGTGCTGTGCGTGTTGTTGTTGGATGCGCGCCGCCGCCTCATTCGTATGGAGCGTATAGCCACCGGCACCCTCACGCGCGTGATTACCCATGCGCGCAATGTATTTAGCTCAGCCGTGCGCCTCAATGCCTTCAAAATCATCTTGGCGCATAATCACCCCAGCGGCAGCACCCAACCCAGCGAGCACGATAAGAACCTGACCCAAGCCATTGCCGAAGCCGGGCAGGTGCTGGGCATTCCGCTGGTGGACCACGTTATCATCGGCGCCGCCGATGCTGATTCCCCCATACCCTATTACAGTTTTGCAGAAAACGGCTTCCTCCCGTTATGAAAGATTACCATACTCATCACCCCAATCCCTGCGGCGGCAGCCTGTGCGCCGTTACCCAACAAGACTGGCCCCGCATAGCGGCAGAGCCCTCCATGACCCCGTGCTTCGGTGTGCACCCGTGGCATGCTCACGAGGTGGAAGACCCTGCGGATTTTGCTTTTGCTTTAGATGAATGGCTGGCCCGCTACCCGCAAGCAGAGGTAGGCGAGACCGGGCTTGATGCGTCCGAGAAACACGCAGCCACCCTCGAAGCGCAGCGCCTTATGTTGCACCTGCATTTGGGCGCAGCCTTCCGCCACGACCGCCTCGTGCATCTCCATGCCGTGCGCTGCCATGCCGAGCTCTTGGGTATTCTTAAAGAACGCGCCCGCAGCAACACCCTGCCGCGCGTGCTCTTACATGCCTGGAACGGCTCACACGAAATGGCCCGCGAGTTCCTGTCCTTAGGTGCCATCTTTTCCGTGGGTATCCGCGAGTTGTCTCACTCCAAAGCGCAAGAGCGCTATGCGCGTATTCCGGAGGGCAAATTGTTCCCGGAGTCCGACGACGACCCACAAAGCTGGCCCCGCACCTTGGCCCTGTTCCGCCTGCTGCGTGGCGGGCTCTTCGGGGCATAGGTCCTTTTACTGCCTCGCGGAGCGAGGCAATATCACTGAGCTGGAAAAGCTCAATATCACTCTGCCGAAGGCAGAATATCACTTGCCTGAAAGGCAAATATCACTATAAAACAATGGAGGTTAGTGATATTTTCTGCTGCGCAG
>CAJGCZ010000021.1 GCA_904501975.1 uncultured Akkermansia sp. | reverse complement strand
CGCTACAGGGCTCCATATCATTTTCATGCGTTACCGGGGGTTCTCATCTTCGGCTACGCCTCGATGAACCACCCCCGGCTATTTGTCTGTCGTCCTCCGGACTCTCAAATTCGGCTCGCTGCGCTCGCGGTAAATTCGTCCTTCGAAATTCGTCCCTCGTACTTCTACAACCTCCTATTTATCAACTAAAGACGTTAACAGAGCAAACCGAGAAACTAATGTCACGGTTTTGATATCACCTTGGTATTGGGAGAAAGGCCGTAGGTTTGCGGCTCGTACATGAGCTGAGCATGAGCCGGAGGCGCCATGGAGGTGCCGGCACGTTTGACACGGGCATAGTACTGCATATTCAGCAAATCCCGAGTAGCCCAACGGGTGCAGAATGCACGCACACGGTGGGCAAGGTATTCTTTGCGGTCAAACAAGGTGCTGCAATCGCAGTCCGGCAAGCCTGCTGCCTGAGAGGGGACCTCGGGATTAATGGCCTCCATACAAGCGGGTAAATAATCCTCCAGCACAAGATACTCGTGTTCATCTGCCACTTTGGCACAGGTAAGCGTCACGCGCACCACCTGTCCCACCTGTAATTCTTGCGGTGCGGGTTGCCAACGGCCATCGGGGGTTTGCACTTCGTACAAGCGTGTCACCTGCAAGCCTTTTTCCGTAACACCGGGGTATTCCGTCTGCTCGGGATATGCAGAGATACGCACCGTGGCATACACGGTAGCATCAACCGCGGCAAGCGTCGTCGGCAAATCTGCAGGGCGCGCCACCTGCGGCAACTGTAATGAGAACAGAGCTTTACTCAACTCATGGCGGGCGGAATCCGTTTGCACGGTGGCGGACGGCTGCTTGGCAACGTTTTTACGCGTAAAATCATGCAAAGCCAGCAACGCTAGGGCAGAATCCATGCTGCCTGCATGGCGATAATCACGCGCCACGGTCAACAACCAGGTGCGGAACGCCGCCAAAGCATCCTCCTTCCCCTGCAAGGCCAATAAGAATCGGAGATTGGCACCATGCACCCCAAGGCGCAAATCCTCTCGCTCTTGCTGTTTCGTGAGTTCCTCATATTCTTTCTGTAACTCACGACGCAATGCTCGCCTATGCCCCAAAGCGCGCAATGCAGCAATTTTGGAACTGAAGCCATACAACTCTTGAGAATCCACATAGCGCAGCAAGCGTTTCATCTTGTCTTTGGGCAGATTCACGCCACGCTCTGCGGCAACGGTAAGAGCCATGGCGGCGTATGCACTTGCCCAAGGGGAAGAAACTTTAGCACCGGGCCAGAAAGACAAGCCTCCATCCTCACATTGACGGGCAAATAGGGCAGCAATTTCTTTATCCGCATGCTTGCGGGCATCCTCGCGGCTTGTGGCAGCCAATCGCGGGCAGAATGGCGCCAGCTCATCATACAACAACCACGGCATCAAGGCAGAGGCACGCTGCTCCGTGCACCCGTAAGATGAGTCCAGCAAATAATCCACGCACCCCTGCAAATGCAGCAACGGGCTCGCCGACAGCTCTACCTGCACCCGTGCACGCGTAGATTGTGCCAAATTTTCAGCAAATAAAGAAGCAAGTTGCACAGCCGATTGCCCCTCCTTCAACACCAAGTGGTGCACCTCTTTGAGCAAGGGGGCGGGGTAACGCACTTGACAGCTTGCCTGCACAGCATCTGCACCGCTAGCCCCCTGAGCCAGCCATTGCAGGCTGCATTCTCCCTCTTGGCGGGGAGATACGTCAAAATACAGCGTTTCCGTACCTTTAGCAGGCAAGGAGATTTGTTGAGATTCTCCCCCTTGCATGCTCACTTGCAAATCTGCCGCAGAGTCCGTATTATTAACAACACTGAGAGGCAGCTTCAGCGAATCTCCCACACTCATAAACAGGGGCATACCGGGTGTAAGCATCACGGGCAAATTAACGGTAAACGCTTGTTCTGCCACCCCGAAACGCTTGCCGGAGCGAGAGGCAGCCACGGCAAACAAACGGTAGGTTGTCAGCGTATCGGGTAATGGAGCTTCTATGCAGAAACGCCCCTGCGCATCGGTTTTCAGCGCGGCTTTCCACACGGCAACAGGCTCAAAATTGCTACGCAAAACAGGTGCGGTATCAGGGGCAGACTCTTCACCTATACAATAGCACACCGCGGGAGCCAACGTCTCGGTTTCAGCCCTCTTCACCAAATCCTCCATAAACGAATGAGATAATGACTTGGTGCCGGAGCGCAAGCCGCCTGTCATGAGTCCGTCACCTTCATCCAGCAACCAAGGCGGAATTTCTCCGTCTGCTACCGGATATGACACTGACAGCAAATCATCAGATTCTTCAGCGGGGGTAAGGCTCAGAGACTCGCCGCGCAACATATCCCCCTGCCATACACCGTTTATGGCAGCGTAGGAGAGAGGGCGCTTGCTCATCGTATCATAAGCAGAGAAATAGGTAAAAGTGTCGGCAGAATCAAAAGCAAAGTAACGCTCAGGGTCAGGCGTTTTATATTCAGCCACAGAGAGCATACCGGCATCCACCGCGTACAGCGTTACTTCGGCATCGGCGGGGATGCCGTCCGCCGTTACAGTGCCGGATATTTGCACCGTTTGCCCCGGGCGCACAGGCGCAGTCGGAACTTGCAGCTGCACATCCAAATGCTGAGCGGGCACGGGTATATGGCATGTGGCCGACTCATCAATCACTTGCGCCGGGTCGGGCGCAGCCCCCGTACGCAACAATACAACAGAGAGAGCAACCTCCCCATCCTCGCCTTTGCGCAATGGCACTTCAAACTCATTATACCCCTGCACCATGCGGCGCGACAAGTGTCGCATACCTTTGCGAGAGCCCAATATCAGATGCGCCATACCGGCATGTGGCGCATATACAGAGCCCAGTAATTTGCCCTCGTGGTGCTCTATTTTCAGTTGCAGCTCCGACTCCGCGGCCTGCTCCATAAACGTCTCGACCGACATGTGGCAAACAGACTCGCGCCCCAGAGCATCCGCGCCGCTGATAATAAGTTTTGCGCGGTCGTTATTCTCATTAGCCACCAAATATTTTAATATATGTTCTGGCATCGGCACACCATCCGCACATCCGCCGGGCACCGTTATCTCCGCATGAGCCAAGGTCTTGACAGTGGGTTTCAATACCGCGAAACGCAGATTGGCAGCCGGCTGGGCATACCCCGAATCCTCTACTCTTACCTTAATGGTACGGGCAGAGTCAAGCACCTTACCCGTGAGCGCATCGGTAAGCACGACGCACCCCTTACGCAAATCAATACAAAAATCTGCGGGGCTGAACTCAAGCCGTTGCGGGGGCAGATTCACATATTCCTCACGGTCATTGCTCACCGAACCCGACACCGTAAGCGCCCCGGCCCGCACTTGCGCGGCAGACAAAGGCAAGACGCATTCAACATGCCCGTTGGCATCCGTCAACAGCTCACGGTGAATTTTCTTTTCATCGGCAAAGGCTACGGTAAGCTTGACACTAGCCCCGCAAAGCGGCACGCCACTGTAATCATCCGCCTGCACACTCAAGCGAATCTCTTGCGGGGCCACCTTTGCTACATCTGCTTTAAGCAATGCGGCAAAGGCATCACGGCGAAACACTTGGCATTTAATCTCGGTGCAGTGCTCCAAGTCTTCCCCTTCTATTTGCAAGGTATAATTGCCGGTTACATCCTCCTCTCCCTCGGGCAGCACAATATCAGCAGCAAAAGCACCGTACTTACCCAAAGAAACCTGTTGCTCACTCAGTTTACCACCAGCAGGCTTAAAGACATTCAGACTCACACTCGGGGCGGCATAATGTTGGACTCTCCCCTGCACCATGTTACGCACATAACCACGCACATGAACCGTATCACCGGGGCGGTACATGGGGCGGTCCATCACCACCATGCAGTAATTTTTATCCTTCTTTTCTGAATCATAGGTAGTATATACAGAAGCATACGCGGCATCTTCCCCGGCTCGTGCCATGACCTTATTATGGGCAAAATGACCGAAATACACGCCATTTTTTGACAAGGCGACCGGCTGAGCCGCGGAATCGGAATCCGTGAGGTAGCCGGAAATCGCAGCCCCCGACACCACGGAGCCATCGGAGAAACGAGTCACCAAGACCCCCTCTCGGGCGCACACCATGTTCAAATCCGTAACCAGCACGGGTATATCAAACTCAAAGCTCAGGAAATCGGGGTGCTGTCTTTGGAGCTGCATGGCATGGCGCACCTGTTGATTGGCGCGGGAGATAACAGTGATAACATACAAGCCCGGGCGCAGCTTACCCTCACTCAAGGCATCCAGATTGAGGGTCAAATTCGTATGGCGCAACATGCCGTTTTTGCTGAACTCAAACCGATGCGTCCGGAACCGCTGAGCCGTTTCAAGCCATTGCTTGCGCAGGCTGCGCGCCTTGTCCAAATCTTCTTCCAAGCGGTCCAAAGCACGTTTCATGGTGGCCCGTGAGGTAGAGTTGAACAAATCCTTACGGGCTCTCAAAATAGCGGTATTATACACATAACGCCCGTAGGCAAGGTCTCTTGTATCATAACGGGGATGGAAATAAACCTGCGGAGCCTTGGCATCATCCACCCGCCGCAGGATAACATCCACCGTTCCCATATTCACGGCAGGCAACTGTATGGCATGAGAACCATGCAGGGGAACAATGCACACCCCGTCATCTGACACCCCGAACTGCGGCGGCACGGGGTTTAACGATATTCGGTGAACATGGGGTTCTCTCACCGTGGCACCGCCGGATGCCCGCAAGCCTTCGGGTATGGCAATATCCACCTCTGCGGGCAATGCCCCGCTCACCCTCATACGCAAGCCGGAAACCACGCCCACGGAACGGTACGCCAGCATATCAGGTTCTTTTTCTCCATCTTTCTCAAGTTTCCACGTTTTCCTCTCACAGGGCAAGCCCCCCATATACCGAAACTGCAACCATACCTTATCATCTACTCTCAGCGTACGCGTACGGCCATCCTCAGTAGCTGTTACGGCCCCTTCACCATCAATGCTGAACCCTAAGCGGGCAAATAAATCCGGCAGTGCAGACTCCGGCACGGGATGCGAAAAATGCACCAACACTTCCACCTCTGTCGCATTTTTTGCAGGCGGCAGCATGCTCACGCCGGTCTGCAAGTCATTTTGAGGAGCATGCGGGCCGAAAGAACCGTGAGAAATACCGGATTTTTCAGCCCCCGTATATACCAAAACCCACGTTTCATCAGGGGACAACTCCTCTGCCGGGCGCACCCATACATGCCCGGGCAGCAAGGAAGTTTCTTTCAGCGTTCCCCAGGCCTTGTTGCCCATGGCGAATAGGCGTTTAAGCCCCTCGGTCTCTACACCGTGGCACAATTTGGCAGGGCTCACCACGGCAGGCACACGGCGAGCAATGTAGCTTTCGTTGCTCCAAAAACGCTGTTTCACCTGACCAAACTCGTAATGAACCGCAGTTTGGGTTGAAAAGTTCAAGGCCTGGCGCGTCGTCGTTCGAGCAGGTGTTACCACCAGCCCCCAGCCATGCTCCGTGACTGTTTCAAAGGCGTCCAGCTCCGTCAAGGGGCAGCGAAACCTGATGGGCGCAGCAGGAAGAGACTTGCCCCCTAAATAACATGTACCGGGTTGAAATACCAAGCGATACTCGGTATTGGCATTGGTACCCTCCGGGAACGATAGGCGCAAGGTGTCCTGATCCGTCCATTCTGCTTGGGGGCAATGTGCAGCATCTCCTTCTATGCGAAACAAATGCAGCCCGCGGGCAGATGGCGGAGCATCTTGCGCGGCATCAACCACCGACACACTCACCACAGGCTCCGGAAATTGAATGGTAACGGTTTGAGAAGAGGTGTTGCTCTGCACCTCCGGCAAGGCCCACGCCTGCATCACCCAAAATAACAAGCAAATAAAAAGGATACGTATATTCATAGAGGCCTGACGGTTTAACTAATATGAGTCTGGCACAAAAAGATTACCGTGTCAAGATTATTGTTTTTTCCCGATTCTATGCTTGAAGTACGTATTTTTATATTGCAATTCACGCTATATGTGGCATACTAGAGTGACAAGCATGGCATCTCTCATCATCTCCATCAACGACAGCAAGCAGGGATTTGAGCTCCCGGCAATTCTGGGTAAAGTTACCGTCATCGGTTGCGATGGCTCCTGCGATATTGTACTCTCTAAGGTGGAAGGATTGTCTCACCGCCAATGCAGTATCACCTGCACCAAGGAGGGGTTCATTCTGCGAGATTTAGACTCCACCAACGGCACCTACGCCAACGACGAAGAGATTGAAGGGGAGCACCTCATGCGTGAGGGTGTTTTCTATGCCATTGGCGAAGCCTCCATGATTTTAGCCGAGCTTAACCCGTACAATCCGGTAGAAGCCCCGGTGGTGCAGCACGAAGAAAAAGCCACCCCCGAAGAAGCAGAAGCTAAAACGGCTCCCATTGCCGAAGCGGAGTCAGACCACGCCACAGCCCCCTTAGCCACGGAGGACAGCACAGCCACGGCTCCGTTGCAGCAAGACGACACCACCGCTACCGCCCCGATTGCTACGGAAGAAGAGGCCCCCGCTGCCGATAAGCAACCGACGCACACCCGCCCCCTGCCCGGCAGAAAGAAGGCTCGCCGCGCCAAGCTTGTTGCAGGAGGTAAAGAACGACGCCCCTTAACAGATGCCGAATTGCAGCGCAAGGCTCAACTGCTCTCCGGCTCATTCGGTGGCAGTGGTGTAAGCACGCTTTATGTGGTCATCATTATCTTGGCTGCTTTCTATGCCGGCATGTCTCTGTATAGCTGGAAGACAGAAGGAAGCCCCGTGCCGTGGTTTATGAGATAAGCAAGCTTGGCAAAATAAGGCTTGCATTTTCAGCAAAAATGGTGTAAGTTGTGGCACCGCCGTTGGCGGTCGAACACAATTCTACACAAAACATGGAAACGATGAAAATTCAGCGCGCACTGCTCTCCGTATCGGACAAGACCGGTTTGGACAAGTTTGCCAAGGGCTTGGTAGCCCAGAATGTACAGCTTATCTCCACAGGTGGTACCTGCAAATACCTGCAGGAGCTTGGCCTGCCCGTAACGGAAATCTCTGATTACACAGGCGCCCCTGAGCTTTTTGACGGCCGAGTTAAGACCCTGCACCCCAAGGTGCACGGCGGTTTGCTTCAGCGCCGTGATTTGGCAGAACACCAGCAGCAGGCAGCTGACAACAACATCCCCACCATTGATCTTGTTTGTGTCAACCTGTATCCCTTTGAGGAAACAATCGCTAAGGAAGGTGTAACCTTGGCCGAAGCTATTGAGAAGATTGACATTGGCGGTCCGTCCATGCTGCGCTCCGCTGCTAAGAACTATGCTTCCGTCACCGTCGTATCCGACCCCGCCGACTACGACACCGTGCTTGAGGAAATGGCTAACCACGACGGCAACACCACGCTTAAGACACGTGAGAAGCTTGCCGTTAAGGTGTTCATGCGCACGTCTTCCTACGACAACGCCATCTCTAACTACCTTGGCCACCGCGCCGAGGAGAGCACCAAGAACAATTTCTCCCTTTCCCTTCCGTTCAACCAGACCCTCCGTTATGGTGATAACCCCCACCAGCCCAGCGTTCTGTACGGAAACTTTGACAGCATCTTCACCCAGCTTCAGGGTAAGGAGCTCTCCTACACCAACATTCTTGACTTGGATGCCGCTGCTTCTCTCATCATGAACTTCCGTCGCCCGACGGTAGGTATCCTGAAGCACACCAACCCCTGCGGTGTAGGCCAAGATGATGAAGACTTGGTAGAGGCTTGGAAGCGCGCTTACCAGACTGATACGCAGGCTCCCTTCGGTGGCGTTATCGTGATGAACCGCCCGATGACCGAGGCCTTGGCCCGCATCGTTGGTGCTATCTTCACCGACGTTATCATTGCACCGGACTACGAGCCGGAGGCTCGCGCCATTCTGCAGAAGAAGAAGAACTGCCGCATCATGCGTATTGACATGGACGCTTGGCGCGAGTTCTGCAAGACCCCGATGGTGCGCACCGCCCCGGGCGGCATTATGACCGTGAAGCGCGACGACGAGGTAATGGGCTTGGATAACCTTGAGGCCAAGGTTGTTACCAAGCGCGTTCCCACAGCCGAAGAGCTTGAGGCTATGCGCTTTGCTTGGCGTGTTTGCAAGCAGGTGCACTCCAATGCTATCGTCTTTACCGACAAGAACGGCACCCTCGGCATCGGCGCCGGCCAGATGAGCCGCGTAGACTCCGCCAAGATTGCCGTGTGGAAGGCCGGCCAGGCCGGTCTCGACCTCAAGGGCAGCGTTATCGCTTCCGATGGTCTCTTCCCGTTTGCTGACGGTCTGCAAACCGCTATCGATGCCGGTGTAACAGCCTGCATTCAGCCCGGTGGTTCCATCCGCGACCAAGAGGTGATTGACGCCGCAGACGCCGCCGGCATTGCCATGGTGTTCACCGGTGCTCGCCACTTCCTGCACTAAAGATTCATTCAACATATCCCTGCGAGAGCCATCTCGCAGGGATTCTTCACTTTATATATCCTACCATGCACCTCGGAGTAAACATTGACCACGTAGCCACGCTGAGACAGGCGCGTTATGCTACGATGCCGGATTCACACAACACGGAGCCCTCTGTGTTGGATGCAGCTCGCGCCGCCATGGACGGCGGGGCAGATTCTATTACCCTGCACGTGCGCGAGGATCGCCGCCACATGCAGGATGCGGATGCCCATGCAGTGCGCCGCGAAATTCCCCTGCCTCTTAATTTGGAAATGGGAGCCACCCCGGCAATGCTGGAGTTTGCTCTTGGGCTCAAACCGGACTATGTTTGCTTGGTACCGGAGCGCCGTGAGGAAATTACCACCGAGGGCGGATTGGATGTTGCCGGTAAGGTGGAGGAGCTGCGCCCCATTGTAGAGGCGCTGCAAGCCAACGGCAGCAAGGTAAGCATGTTCATTGACCCGGAGTTGGCCCAAGTGGAGGCCTCTGCCGCCATTGGTGCCCTTATGGTGGAGTTGCACACCGGCAAATTTGCCAACACCTTGGGAGAAGAACGTGCCGCAGAGACCGCTCGCTTGGTGCAAGCAGCAGAGCGCGCCCATGCGCTGGGGCTTGAGGTACACGCCGGCCACGGTATCCAGATTGCTAACTTGGCAGAGCTGAACGCCGTTCCGCACCTCACCGAGCTGAACATCGGCCACACCCTCATTTCTCGCGCCATCTTTACGGGGCTTACCGCAGCCGTGCGCGAAATGAAGGAGGCCATCTCCGCCTATACGTGGTAAATTGAAAAAAATTACTGAATCCGAGGGGCGAAATCAGAAAACTTCGCCCCTCGGATTTTTTTACTTTACAGGGATAAATGCTTTTTATAGACTAAGCTACAACACGTATAACAGCACAGACATGAAAGCTAAACATCTCATCACGACAACGATGCTGGCAACCCTGATGATGGGGGGCAGCATGAGCCCGCTGTATGCGCAAGAAACCGCCACCATTACGGCCACCTGTGCAGATAATTTTACGGCAGCCGCCTACCTGCCGGCAGAATTGGACAGCTTTATCACCCTCAACGCAGCCGGCATGCTGGAGCTGACAAAAAAGGCAGGTCTGCCGGAGGAGGAAATACCCGCAGAGCTGGCAGCGATAGAAAGCGTAGCCCTGGGCTTGCCCGCGGGTTGGGAGCATTTGTATGAGGCCTACGGGCAAATTGCCGGTCTCCTCTATCAGGCAATCGTAGAGGAAGGCATCAAAACAGTATGGGCCGACATGGCAGATGCCGCCATTGCCCCGATTTTGCGCCAGGGTGTCACCAAGGCGGGCAACCCGGTTTTCTCCATTGTTGAAACCGTCAACAACATCTCTCAGCCTGCTTATGCCGTGCTGCGCGTCAAGCCGGGGCAAGAGCAGTTGCTCTCTAACATCTCAGTCAAGCTGACACACGGGATTTCTCACTTGGAAGTCATTGCCACGCCGGGATGCGAACCTTACCGGGCCAACGGCTGGAGCGGTGTCAGCATTAACATTGCAGCGATAGTCGAGCATGAGCCCATACCGGCAGAGTACAAAGAGGCCGTAAAACAGATTAAACCCTTCTATTGTGTTTACCGTGTAGAGGGTAATGCGCTTATCTTTGCCTTATGCGACGACACAGCCAAGCTCAAAGTGTGCACCGGTGTTGAGGAATCTGTACTGAGTACCCCTAAGGCCGCCTTTATGCAGAACATGGAGCCGCACCAAGCCTTGGTGGCAGGAAGCACTGCCCCGGCCCTGCTTAACAGCACGAACAGCATTCCCCTTGTAACGCTGAATGCCGCTATCGCCCCCATTCGCGATGCCCTCAACCGCATTGCGGAAGAATGCCCGCAGATGCAGGCAGAAATGAAGAGCGGCGCAGCCTCTTTGCAACAAATTGTGACCGAACTGAGCAAGCTGATGCCGGCAAGCAACTGCCCGCTGACGCTCAAGGCTTGGCACGATGGCGACTTGCACTTATCCATCGAGGGCGATGTCTACGGCGATAGCTTCACCACAGCCACGGTGAACACGGCTGGCAAAGAGGAGGCTGCCGTTTACCTGTACGGCAGCACGTTTAACACCCATAATCTGCCGAATCTTGACACTACGGTCAACTGTGTATTTGATGTGGTAAACACCTATGCCTACACACTGCCCGCTGACGCCCAGAGTGAAGTGCTCATGCAACTGGGTTCTGCCCGTATGGTGTATGCCATGCTGCCGGGCATGCTGGCACCGGTGAAGAAGATGGTTGATTCTTTGGGCAATGGCTGGTGTGTAACGATGGGGCGTGCCGAATCCGAAGGCTCTACCGAACCCTACGTCGGCATGAGTATCAACGTGGCAGACCGCGACGGACTGGCTAGCGGTTGGAAAGGCACCGTCAATACCATAGCAGGTGTTGTCGGTATGGTTGCCCCGGAAGATGCTAACTTGATTCAGGACGCCATTGCCGAGGTTGAGGAAAAACAGTTATCCCCCACCGCAACCATGTACGGCCACAATCAGAGCCCGGCAGCAGTGGTGCTTTCTGACTCAGAGTTAATCATCGGTAGTGATTTCCGCTATGCAGGCAAAATAGCCGCGCAACCGCGTACGGAAAGCATTAGCGGCATTAAAATGGGCTTCCGCCTCGCACCCTTCCTGCAATTCAATTGCCCCCCGCAACGCACCTGCGATGAGGCCGGCGTGCAGGCACTTGTTTACAAAGCATGCTGCGAGCAGATTCTCTCCATTGTCACCGGTGGCACCCTGTATTTAACAGTGGAAGACGGTAAAATGAAGTTGAATGTGGACATTACCACACCGGGATTGCGCTGATTCTCCTTGCCATCAAAACCTCACTTTTCCCCGCATTCCCAAAGAATGCGGGGATTTTTTCGTAAAAATCGCAAAAAAATGCATTGAAGGCCTGTAAAATAGAGGGGTTGTAACATTTTTCGCTTGTAATGAACGCAACACATGCTATCATAAAGACCTATGAATAAGACAGAACTTGTTAGCTGCATTCAGGCCAGACTCGGGGAAGACGCCACCAAGAAGTGCGCAGAAACAGCTCTTGCCGCAGTACTCGGTGCTATTACCGATGCCGTTAAGGCCGGTGAGAAGGTACAGATTATTGGTTTCGGTTCTTTTGAGATGAAGACCCGCGCCGCCCGTACCGGTCTCAACCCCCAGACCCGCAAGGAGATTAAGATTCCTGCCTCTCAAACCCTCGCATTCAAGCCGTCTTCTACCTTCAAAACAGAGCTTCCCACCAAGAAGACCTGCAAGAAGGGTGGCTGCAAGAAGAAGAAGTAATTTTCTTTTCTACACCTTTTTATTCAAACTGCGCTCTGGAGCAACCCGGAGCGCAGTTTTTGCTGTATTGCCACAACCTAGCGTAAAGGAGGAACAGCACGAACAGTGCTAAAATAGGGAGGGCGACAAAATGAGATACTTCCTAATTATACCCGATTTAGCACGGTTTACCTGTTTTCCGCCTTGATTAGACTTTACAACCGCATGACAATGTGCTAAAAATGTTCCGTTATGGATTTAGAGCAACGCGAAATCAGTGTTGACACCATCAGTCCGTTCTTCGAGGAGTACTTTGGGCAGAAACCCAGCGTGGTAGCTGCTTCTCCCGGGCGCGTGAATCTGATTGGCGAACACACCGACTACAACAACGGCTTTGTACTGCCCATGGCTCTTAACAACATTAATGTTGTAGCTGTGGCTCCCTCCCCCACCGGCAAGCACCGCTGGATTGGCTCTTTGGGTGATACCATGATTGAGGTAGCCCCGGAAGATGCCACCAAACCCGGTGAGCCCTTCTGGAGCAACTATGTGCGTGGTGTCATCTGCATGCTTGAGCGCCGCGGCATTAAGGTTCCTGCGGTGGACATGCTCATTGACTCCAACGTACCGCGTGGTGGCGGTTTGTCTTCCTCTGCAGCTTTTGAGGTAGCCACCTGCACCGCTTTGGCCGCCCTTTGCGGCGCCGAGGTAACGCCCACAGAGCGCGCCCTCATCGGCCAAGCTACGGAGCATGAGTTTGTGAATGTGCCCTGCGGCATTATGGACCAGTTCATCTCTGCCAACGGCAAGGAGGACCACGCTTTGATGCTTGATTGCAAGGACCTCACCTACAAGCTTATTCCCATGACGGATTCCAGCGTCAGCGTTCTCGTTATCGACTCCGCTGTTAAGCACTCTCTTGCCGATGGTGGCTATGCCGCCCGCCGCAAGAACTGCGAAGACGCCTGTGCCATTTTGGGTGTACCCTCCCTGCGCGAGGCCACTCTGGAAATGCTTGAGGAGAAGAAGGATGCCTTGGGCGACCTCTGCTACCGCCGCGCTCGCCACGTCATTGGTGAGAACATGCGCGTAGAGAAGTTTGCCGCCGCTGTTGCAGCCGGCGATTGGGACACTGCCGGTGTTGCCATGCGTGGCTCTCATGCCTCTCTGAAGAATGATTTTGAAGTTTCCTGCGCTGAGGTGGACACCCTCGTCAGCCTGGCAGACACCATTCCCTCCGCAGCCTCCGTATACGGCGCCCGCATGACCGGCGGCGGTTTCGGTGGTTGCATCGTTGCTCTTGTAAAGAGTGAGGATGTGGAGAAGGTTGCTCAGGAAATGCTGGACGCTTACCGCAATGCCTTGGGCATTGAAACAACCTACTTGGTCACCCGCCCCGGTGAAGGTGCCCGCGTTCTCTATAAAGCTTAATCTTACACCTAGCAAGATATGAAAAAACTGACAACCATGCTGAGTGCCCTTGCACTCATGACCTTCGGTGCTTGGGCTCAGGATGCTGCACCCGTAGCAGAAGAAGCCCCCGCCGCCGTGGTA
Organism: uncultured Akkermansia sp.; assembly: GCA_904501975.1. Taxonomy (GTDB): domain Bacteria; phylum Verrucomicrobiota; class Verrucomicrobiia; order Verrucomicrobiales; family Akkermansiaceae; genus Akkermansia. Next base: position 25,008 of record CAJGCZ010000021.1, on the reverse strand, counting down.
GAGGTAGTTGACGCTCCTGCTGTGGAGGAAGTTGCCGTTGAAGAGGTGACTCCTACCGTAGCGACGGAAGTTGCCCCTGCCGCAGAAACACCGGAGACCGCATCCCTTGAGCCGGATGTGCTTCCCGTGTGGGAAATCGTAGCCTTCTGCGTTGTTGTGGTAGGCGTTATCGGCCTTGGTATTTGGAAGGCCTCTGATGATGGCGACTCCGCCAAGAGCGAAGACGAGAAAGCCGAAAAGGGTGCTGCCGACTACTTCTTGGCCGGTCGTGGTCTTACTTGGTGGCTTGTAGGTTTCTCCCTGCTTGCAGCTAACATCTCCACAGAACAGTTTGTGGGCATGAGCGGCCAGGCAGCTGACTGGCTGGGCTTGGCCATTGCCGGTTATGAGTGGCTTGCCGCCATTGTGCTGGTTATTGTAGCCTTCACCTTCCTGCCGATGCTTCTCAAGCGCGGCGTGTTCACTATTCCTCAGTTCTTGGAAGAGCGCTACAACGGCATTTCCCGCGTTACCATGGCCTTGGTCAACCTGCTCATCCTTGTAGGTGTACCCACCGCCACGGTTATTTATGCCGGTGCTAATGTTATTTCCGTATACTTTGATATGGAGCTGTGGAGCAGCTGCCTCATCATTGCCGGTGCTGCCACGGTTTACGTGTACATCGGTGGTCTTAAGGCCTGCGCCTGGACAGACCTCATCTGGGGTGCAGCCCTTATCTTGGGCGGCGGTGTTGTTGCCTACTTTGCCATTATGGCCCTTGGCGGCATGGATGCTGCCCAACTGCAGCCCGTTGTAGACACCGCTACGGTTGCCTCCAACGCTACGGTTGACACCATGACGACAACCGGCAACCAGTTTATGGATGGTCTTGCCCGCATGACCGAGCTGAACGCCGGTGAGGCTAACTCCTCCGTCAACGGCATTGGCGGCAAGCTGCACATGATGCGCGGTGGCGATGACCCCGTCATGCCCTGGTCCGTATACCTGCTTGGTTTGTGGATTCCCAACTTCTTCTACTGGGGCCTCAACCAGTACATCATGCAGCGCACACTTGCCTCTAAGAGCCTTGAAGAAGGCCAGCTGGGTGTGGTATTCGCCGCATTCCTTAAGTTGCTCATTCCCTTCGTGGTTATCATCCCCGGCATTCTTGCTTACAACCTTTTCCGCGACGACCTCGCCCAGAAGGCTGACAGCAACAACCAAGCCGTTATCGCTGCCGTAGAGAAGACCGCCCAGGAAACAAACAAGAAGGTAATTTACAATGTTTCCTCCAGCCTCTTGCTGCGTGCTGACCAGCAGGACGCCGCTATCGCTCACCTGAACCGCAACCTTGACGCCGTTGGCGCCACTGATGAAACAAAGGCTGAGCTGCAGAAGCTCGCATCTGAGCTCAAGGGCACCGATGTAAACAACAAGGACCAGCGCGTTAAGGCTTCTGAGCTGGCCGCCGCCATCACCAAGCTTGAGGGCGACGCCACAGAAGCTGCCCGCAACAACGCCAATGAGTACGTTGTATCCACCGGTTTGGCAGCCTACCACTACGACTCCGCCTTTGCCACCCTGCTCCGCAAGTTGCTTCCGGGTACCGGCTGGGCTTGGTTCGTGCTGGCCGCCCTCTTTGGCGCCGTTGTAAGCTCCTTGGCTTCCATGCTTAACTCTGCTTCCACCCTGTTCACCATGGACCTCTATGGTAAGGCTAAGGAGGTAGTAGGCAAGCCGGCTTCCCCGCAGCAGTTGCTTGCCGTGGGTAAGATTGGTGTGCTCGGCTGCGCCGTCATTGCTACGGTAATTGCTCCCTTCTTGGATAACCCCGCCTTTGGTGGTATCTTCACCTTCATTCAGGAGTTCCAGGGCTTCCTTAGCCCGGGTGTATTGGCCGTATTCCTCTTCGGTTTCTTCGTGCCGATGTGCCCCCGCATCTTCGGTTGGTTGGGTATTCTCTTGGGTGCCGTGTTCTACGCCTCCTTCAAGTGGATTGCCATCCTCGGTGCTACGGACCAGAGCTTCCTGAACCGCATGGGCTTCTCCTTCCTTGCCGTTTGCGTGGTGGGTCTTATCCTTACCATCATCAACTACGCTAAGGGTGGCCAGCCCGTCATCCTTGCCGATAAGGGCATCATTGAGATGAAGACGTCCACCCGCGCTAAGGTGTTCGGTTGGGCCGTAATCGTTCTCACCGTTGTTCTTTACTACATCTTCTGGTAAAGAGCCGGTACCATTGATTCACATTGAGCCGTCGGGAGCATGACTCCCGGCGGCCTTTTTTATCGGGCAACGCAAGTGCGCGCAAAGCGGCCCAAAATTGCGGCTTCACAAATATAAGGAAACATGCTAACATACTCCCATGCAGATACAAAAGAACGCCACACAGGAGGAGCTGGAAGCACTTGCCCACGCATACGCCCGCCGTATGTATCGAGATGTATTGCAACTCCATCTTGCGGAGCAGCTGGTGATTATTTTTCTCTGTCTACTGATACCGCCCAGCATTTTCGGATTCTTTATGAGCGGGGCGGTACTCACGGCTCTCTTTGTATGCTTTTGTGCCTGGGCTTACATTAACAACGAAGTCCAATTGTTGCATAATGCCCTGATGTGGTGGTATATTTGGGCGGGGCTGGTTTATGCCATTAACCTGCTCATCCGCGCCTGCATTTGCCGCAAATTATCTAAACATTTGGCCTACTATAAAGATGCAGATGATACGGATGCTACTCCGACTCCGCATCTTCACCACCGCCCCCTGACTTGGGAAAAGGATGAGGAAAAGCAGCATTGGCAAAGTATTATTTTGTTTGAGGCGCCGATAAAAGGCATTTATGCCTTTGAATGGGTCATCGAAAATTATAACGGCAGCATTGAACACGCACCGGAATACGCATGCGCTTCTCACATGGAGCAAATACCCGGGGAGCGCATTCGCTACACCGCCCTACACCGTTTGGAACCCGGTAAGCATTGGCTGGCTATCTCCCTCTCCAATGCAGAGGGTGAGCAAGGCCCGCAGGCCACCGTGAGCCAACTAACGACACTTTCGATTCAAAAACCGGCCACCGACAATCCAAAATCCTAATAAATCTGATTTTGGCGCACTTTCAGCTTGAATATATAGCCCAAGCGTGTAGAATAGTGGTGTTATGCTAGATATCCGAGTTATCAGGGAAAATCCTGAGTATGTAAAGGAGCGTGTCCGTCTTCGTGGCGGAGACCATTGGATGCTTGTCGACAAGGTGCTTGAGTGTGATGTAAAGCGCCGCAATGCCGAGACTGAGAAGCAGGCGCTTTCATCTGAGCGTAACAGTACCTCTAAGCAGATTGGCCAAATGATGAAAGAAGGCCGCCGCGAGGAAGCTGAAGCTCTCAAACAACGCATGGGCGAAGTGGGCGACCGCATTAAGGAGCTTGATGCCGTTGTATCTGCCGCGGCTGAGGAGCAGGAAAGCCTGATGCTCAATATCCCCAACATGCCGCACGATGCAGCACCCGTGGGTGCTGACGAATCTGCCAACCCTGAGCTGCGCGTATGGGGCACCAAGCCCGAGATTGCCGAGCCCAAGGATCACGTACAGATCGCAACCGCTTGCGGTTTACTCAACTTTGAGGATGCCACCCGCATCTCCGGCTCCGGTTTCATTGTGTACCGTGGTGAAGGTGCTCGCTTGGAGCGTGCCCTCATCAACTTCCTGCTCGACACACAAACACGTGAAAACGGCTACCAAGAGGTAGGTGTTCCCTTCATCGTGAAGCGCGAGTGTATGTACGGCACCGGCCAGCTGCCTAAGTTTGAGGAAGACATGTATGGGCTTGAAGGCAACAGCATGTTCCTTGTACCCACGGCTGAAGTGCCTGTAACAAACCTTTGCCGCGACCAGATTCTGCGTGAGGCGGATTTGCCCGTCAAGATGACGGCCTACACCCCCTGCTTCCGCCGCGAGGCCGGTTCTGCCGGTCGTGAGAACAAGGGTATGATTCGTGTTCACCAGTTCGATAAGGTTGAATTGGTGGAGATTTGCCGCCCTGAGGAAGGTTTCGCTGAACTGGAGAAACTGACCGGCCATGCCGAATCCATTCTGCAGAAGCTGGGTCTGCACTACCGCGTGATTGAACTTTGCACGGGCGACGTTGGTTTCTCCTCTGCCAAGACCTATGACATTGAGGTATGGGCTCCCGGCCAGGGCAAGTATCTGGAGGTTTCCAGCTGCTCCTGCTTTACGGACTACCAGGCTCGCCGCATGAAGCTGCGCTACAAGGATGCTGACGGCAAGATGCGTGTGCCCTACACTCTGAATGGTTCCGGCACGGCTCTTCCCCGTCTCTACGTTGCCCTCTTGGAGCAATGCCAGCAGCCTGATGGCTCTGTGCGCATTCCTGAGGCTCTCGTTCCCTACTTTGGTGCCGAATCCATTACACCGAAGGCCTGATTTTCGCGAGGCGGCGGAGCCTAATGCAGGTTCCGCCGCTACGCCTTGCCCATTCTCTCCATCTTACTCCGCACACACTCTCACCCCTCCACCGAAAACCTGCTGATATGAGCGACCTTATCATCTCCATGGGGCCCATGTTCTGGCTCATGATGTTTTTTGCCGTGTTAGCCCTTGCCGTTGTGGCAGAGCGTCTGTTCTATTTCCACCGCGTCAATATCAACTCCGGGGATTTCCTGCGCGGTATCTCTGCCCTGCTGCACAGTGGCCAATACAATGAGGCTCTGCACGAGGTACGCCGCCTGCCCGGGCCGATGGCTCGCGTGGTGGAGGCCGTCATCAGCCGCCCAAAATTGGAGCGCACCGAATTGAGAGACATTGCCCTTGAAGCAGCCTCCCTTGAGGTGTACCGTGTGGAGCGCTACGTGCGTATTCTTCTTGCCTGCTCTACGGTACTGCCGCTCTTGGGCATCTTGGGCACCTTGCTTACCATGGTGGCTTTCTATGAGCAGCCGGGCATTACAGACGGTGCCGCAGCTATGCCCCAAGTGGCAGAAAGCATTGAAAGCGCCCTCCTCATTTCCGCCACCGGCATTGCCATGGCAATTCCCTGCTATCTCTTCTACATGTACTTGGCCTCTCGTGCCCGCAAAATCATTAACAACATTGAGCGAGCCGGCTTAGAGACAGCACACCTCATCTGCGATACCCGCATGGCTGAAGAAGCAGCCGCTGCGACTCCGCGCCGCACCTGCCGTACCGGTTCTTGCTCTTGCAGCGACGAAGCCCCTACCGCCGATTCGGCCGTCTGAATCAGCCCTGTTTGACGTCACGCACCACCCTTGCTTTCAACCATGCGCCGCGTACGCTCCACTCTCAGTTCTCCGGGTTACCCCATTCTCATTGCTGCCGGGGTTAACCTCTTTTTGCTCTTCTGCTTCATGGTGTGGTCCTCTGTGCATAAGCTGCCGCGCTATGGCGTCAACGTGTATGTTCCGGAGTCTCACTTTGTGATGGATTCATATAACCGCGATAATCTGCACATTATCACCATTACTCCCGGAGATTCGCCTCGCGTGTATGCCGGTGGTAAGATGTTAGAAAACGGCTTAAAATCCCTCGAATCCACGTTGGATACATGGGCTGCCCAAGCTCCGGCTCGCAAGGATGCGGTAACGATTCTCATTGAGTGTGATCCGGCCGTGTCTGCCGGCATACAACAGCAGGTAATCGACATGGTTCTGCTGCGTCAATTCACCTGTTCCTTAGTGGGCCGACCGGCTCTTAACTGATAGCGTCTCATGCCCAACCGCGAACACAGTCTGCTCTACCACGCTATGCACTCCCGGCCCATGCCCGGGTGTTTGCCTCTCTTTTTTGTGCTTGCGGCTGTTGTAGTGGGCTCGCTCATGTTGCTGGTAGACGTACAAAAACCGGCTCCGGCGCGCCCTAAAGGTCACGGCAAAGTTACCTATCGCAGCGATGCTATTACTGCCATGCGCATGCAGTTGCGCAGCCCCTTGCCCCTTCTTCTTCCGGTGTATGCCGACCCCACTCGCAAGGACATGGCTGCCGGGCAAACGCTCCCCCGCCGCTTTGAACCTGCCGCACTTGAGGCTCCGCCTCAGGCTATCCTGCCCACCGCCCCTGCTTCTATTGCGCTGGATGAAGAGAAGCTTTTAGCGCTTCCGCCCACCTCTAACGACGGAAAGGAGGCCCCCACACCATGACACCGCTTGTTGCTGCATTGCTTCCGCACGAGTTCTTTGAAATGATTGTCTACGTTGGTCTTATCGCCCTCATTGCAATCATTATTCCGGTGCAGATTGCGGCTAAATACCGTCGCCTTCGTCGCAAGCAAACACGCATTGTCTGCCGAATCTGTGGCTATCGATTTATCAAGAAAGACCCGGTAGCCACCTGCCCCACATGCGCTTCCAAGAACGCGAGAGCCTAATCAAGCTCTCGCTTTTGTTTTAAGCCCTGTTATAGAGCATTTCGCCGGTCCCCCACAAATAGCAATTTGTCTATATCGTAGGGTGGGACTTCAGTCCCACCTTTTTGGTGGTATGGTTTGATAATAAATGTTGGACTAAAGTCCAACACTCCGATAGTATTTCCCCCACAACTACCAATTATCGCAGCAGCTCAAAAAAGGAGACACGGGTATATAGCAACACTGCATTCTCTCGCTCGGAGAGAATGCAGTGTAATTGCTCATGAATGGGGACAAGCCCCAAAGCATTAGCGGGAGTAGAACTCCACGATAAGCTGTACGTTCACGATGGGAGCAATCTCCTCCTGAGAGGGGATGCGAGCAAGCTTAGCGGAAAGCTTAGCAGCGTCGAGCTCAAGCCAATCGGGGGTTACAGCATTAGCGGTGAGGGACATGAAGCGGTTGACGAGAGCCTGGGAACGAGCCTTGTCAGCAACAGCGATAACGTCGCCGGGCTTGCAGCTGTAGGAGGCAATGTTAACCTTCTTGCCGTTCACGGTGATGTGGCCGTGGGAAACCATCTGGCGAGCAGCAGCGCGTGAGTTGGCAAAGTTGAGACGGTATACGAGGTTGTCGAGACGGAGCTCCAAAAGCTGGAGGAGAATCTCACCGGTAACGCCTGTGCGACGGGAGGCCTCTTCGTAGTACTTGCGGAACTGGCCTTCAAGCACGCCGTACATGAAGCGAAGCTTCTGCTTTTCAGCGAGCATGATACCGTAGTCGGACTTCTTCTTACGACCAGCGCGAACACCGTGCTGACCCGGAGGGAAGGGACGGCGGGCAAAAGCCTTGCTCGGGCCAAAGAGCTCAACACCGAAACGGCGGCTGATCTTGGCGGTAGGACCTGTGTAACGAGCCATAATCTTGTGTAATTATCTTCTGGGTTATTAAACTGCTATTAGGCGCGACGAGCCTTGGGCGGACGGCAACCGTTGTGGGGGATGGGAGTTACATCCACAATGGCACTGATTTCAAGACCGATGGTCTGGACGGCACGAACGGCGGACTCACGACCGGAACCCGGGCCCTTCACGCGAACCTCAACTTCCTTGAGGCCGTGACCCATGGCCTGACGGCAAGCGTCCTGGCAAACAACCTGACCGGCATAAGCGGTGCTCTTACGGCTGCCCTTGAAGTTGAGCTTGCCGGCGGAGGACCAACCGATGACGTTGCCCTTAAGGTCTGTCACGCTAACGATGGTGTTGTTGAAGGTGGAGGAGATGTGAACGACACCGGTGGTAACGTTCTTGCTGCCCTTAGCCTTGAGGATCTTGATCTTGTCGTCGTCATCAGCGAGACCGAGCTCAGCAAAGATGTCGCGACGAACCTCGGGCTTGCGAGTTTCAGCGGGAGCCTCAGCGGCAGGAGCCACTACCTCTTTCACTTCTTCCTGGATGGTTTCTTCAGCCATTTTCAGTATCTTCTATATAAAGGGGTTAATTACTTGGACTTGGCGCCTACAGTCTTCTTGCGGCCCTTGCGGGTGCGGGCGTTAGTGCGGGTGCGCTGACCGCGAACGGGGAGCCCCTTGCGGTGGCGGATGCCGCGCAGACAGTTGATGCTGGTAAGACGCTTCAGGGCCAGCTGCTTCTCACGACGGAGGTCACCCTCGATGAGGATGTTGTTGCTGGTGATAGCCTGTACGATCTTGGTCAGCTGAGCGTCAGAGAGTGTACCTGTGCGAAGGTCCGGAGAGATACCGGCCTGCTCAAGCACCTTCTTGGCGGTGGAGGGGCCAATGCCGTAGATGTAGCAAAGGGAGGCCTCAACGCGCTTCTCATTGGGTATTTCGATACCGAAAAGACGAGCCATAATGATGTGTTAGTTAGATGATGGTTGTGGGTACTGCAACTCTGCAGCACCTTTGCGTGCAGGAGAATATACGCTTACTTTGAAAAAATGCAAGCATAAATTCACAAAAAATTACATCTTTGGATAATTTTGGGATTTTAGCATCCATTCTAAACCGAAATTAGGCATGAGACGGACGAGTCGGAATGAGGGCAACACCTCTTGCGCCGGAGGATATTGCAGTTGAGCAGCACGAACATACCAAGCCAAAGCAACGGGTAAGTTGGGCTCTACCCCAAACCCATGGTGCAGGCACCATGCGTAGTTGTAGGCCGATTCTGCATCATGCTCAGCAGCCCGAGCAAAACAGGAAACAGCAAGCGGCAGATTACGAGGGGAGCCTTCACCATCGCGATAGCAAAAAGCAAGGCGACGGATGGCAGAGGTGTAATTTTGCTCTGCCGCCTGTTGCAGATAAGTAAGCGCAAGTTGAGGATTTTTCTCTACCCCACGACCGGACAATAAACACAGCGCAAGATTATAGGCGGCAGCAGCATGCCCCTGCTCTGCAGCACGGGAAAGCCATTGCGCTGCTAGCTCGTTGTTTGAAGGGGCTTGTTGCATGAGGCACCAAGCCAAACGAAATTGGGCCTCTACAACGCCCTGCTCTGCGGCAACGCTAAACCAAATAATGGCCTCGGTTATAGAAACCTCTACACCGATACCTTTATAATAACAATGCCCCAGTTGAATTGCAGCTTGCGCATGCTGCTGTGTAGCGGCATTGGTATAATAATGCACCGCAAGGCGAGCATGCTCCGCAGCCTCTTCTCCGGTTGCTTGCTCGAAAGCATGATAGTGACAGAAAGCGAAGCGATAGAACTGCTCGGCAGTAAGCTCCGCCAAAGCGCAGGTGTAGCGCGGCATGGCCGCAGCGTAGGATGCTGCGGCATAGTCCATCTCAGCCAAGGCGAGAGACGCGGCGACAGAACCGCTCTTTTCGGCAGCAAGATACCAATGACGAGCCTCTTGAATATTCTGCTCCGTACCGACACCGTGAGCATAGGCCTCTGCCACTTGAAGATAGACAGATTTGTTACCGGCTTGGGCTGCTTTCAATAATTGCGAAAAAGATACGGGCTCCGCCTCTGCCCCGGAAGAGGAAGAAAGAAGAGCAAACGGTTCCTTTATTTTCTGCGGCTGAGTTGTGGTATAATAATAGAAACCGGCAGCTCCACCCACTAAAATTGCGGCAAATATAGCCACAGAAAAACATCCGCGTTTGCGGACAGGCTGTACAACAGGAGAAGAAGAGGCCTCGACTGTTGCCGCCTGCAAAGGCGCAGGATTTTCCGAACGGCTAGAGCACGACGAATCCCCCTGCTCCACATTAAATACAGGGGACTCTTTTTGACTACGGGGGGCCGGGCGAAAGGGCTCCTGGTTATTCATACCCTAGATTCTTTGGAATACAGATAGGCCTGAGGAAAGCACGGCTTACATCTTTGGCAACGGACGAAGCTCCGGAGCCTTTGAATCACTAAGAGGGCCTCGCTCTTCCGGGAAACGGAACGGCTCTAAAATAGTGGGTGTGTAGGTAGCATTGGTACGCAAGGGCTGCATGGGGATGCAGATGGAATCTTCTTCAATATAGCGAGCGCGAGGGTCATTCTCCGTCCACAACAGGGAGCGCCACCAGCTTGTTTGCGTGTATACGGTGGCTGCGCCTACGCTGTAGCCGGGCTTTTCTACAACAATACCGAGGTCCTTATCCTCCTTAATATCGACAATAAGAGGTGTCGTTTTTCCCTCAATGAGGCGACCATTAATGGTAACGGTTGCTCCGCTAGGTGTGGTTTCGATGGTAAATTGTTTTTGCCCCACACATGATACTAGGGCTGCACAGAAAACAACGCTAAGCAAAGATAAATGACGCATGGGTGCATTCTACCCCCGCCGATTCGCGCTGACAAGTAAAAAGAACGCAAGCGGCGGGGTTTTATGTTTTTAATACAGATTCATTCGGAATTTGCCCCCTATTAACGGGAGGCTGAGCGCGACAACTCCGCCAACCAGCTACTTTGCGGCATGGAGGCAGCTTGCGCTGCGGTAAAGGGCATTCGTGGGCGCCAGTTTGCACCACCTTGTGTTCCGGGGGTGTTGAGACGCACCGGAACATCAAACAGCTCGGTCCACATCAACGCAGCATAGGCAGACCTGCTCTGCAAGAGCGCGCGGAAAAGAGCTGTTTTAATTTCCTGCCCCCAGGGAACCAAGGACTGCTGTAGTGTTAAACCGGCAAAATCGCCTAACCAGCCAAGCACACGCTCGCAATCACGAGCCACGCGGCGGGTCTCCATCAATTCCGTGCTGCTAAGCGTGGCATCCACCAGTGCCTGTTCTCCGGCCCGCACATTGGCGTACCAGTCGTTCCAATCATTACAGATGGGCGGGAAATCATGCGTAGCATACGTGGCGAAGGAGCAAGGATTATAACTCTGACCGCTGCAAATGCGGCTGTGCTCGTCTATCTCCCAGTGAGGGATTTTGAAACCGGCGATGCGTAATCGCGATAAATCAGGACGCACATAATCGGGCACACAACCTAAATCCTCGCCTATCACCAATTGCTCGGGAGCCGCCTTGAGTAGCTGTGAGAGGAGATGGTCCCCCTGCATGAGGTTGGCACGGCGATCCTCGGGCGTCCAATCCGGACGAGGACGAAACCCCGGTTTGCGGCCCTCACAACGTGCGGCGGCTTCCTCCGGGCTTAGGTGCAGGAACTCACTGTTGCGGTCGGGCATCCAAGGGAAGGCATAGATGCGGTAGAATCCCAAAACGTGGTCAATGCGATACATTTTGAAAATCTCGGCTAATTTACGAACTCGGCGAGTCCACCAAGAGAAACCATCGTGCTCCATCACATCCCAACGGTACAACGGAATGCCCCAATTTTGTCCCCACTTTGCCGTAAAGGGATCCTCCGCAAAGTTTCCTTCGGCCGGTGCGCCGCCGCTCCAGTTCATATCAAAGAGATAGCGTTCAAAGAAAACATCTGCACTTGCTACGGAGATACCGATGGGGACATCGCCCATCAGGTAAACCCCGAGAGAGTCCGCCACGGCGCGCACTTGGGCCCATTCCCTGGCACAAAGCCACTGCAACCATTGTTGATAACGCTTCTGGCGACGGGAGGCGGGTGAGCCTTCGACAATACGGCGAGCTATATCTGTATCCTGCACCGGCCATTGCCACCAGGCATTGGTGCCATACGCTATGCTAAGCACGCGAAAATCCGCAAAATCCTGCAACCAACTTCCCTGCTGCAATACCCATGCCTCAAATTCCTGGCGTAAGGGCGCAAGGCTTTCTTCATCCTCAAATCGAGCAAATGCTCGTTTCAGATGATAACGCTTATACATACGCACGCGCGCGTAGTCTACATAGTTCGGGCCACCGGGTAATTGGCGCGGTGGTAAATCGTCCGCATACGGCGGCAGCGGCAACTCTATACCGGGCACTCGCTCTAAGCTGAGATATAGCGGCTCCAACGCTACAGAACTAATAGCTGAATAAGGTGACGGAGCATCGTCATCCCCCACGGCGTTAACGGGCAAAAGCTGTAAAAAGCCTACTCGGTGCTCCGCTGCCCAATGCAACCATTCCTCCAACGCCATCAGATCGCCAATGCCGGCGTCTCCCTCTCTCCTCATGGAAAAAAGCGGTATTAATACTCCCGTTAATCTCTGCATTGCCATACTAGCTACTCTAGCACACCGAGAGTGATAAAATCAACAGAAAAGCAGCGCAGCTCTTACTTTTATACAGTGCTGTCATAAAATATGAATTTTCTCGTTCGTTAGACACAATTTTTTCTTGATTTAAGCCCCCTCATGTGATAATAGCATGTGAACGTGCCCGCGGCGCCTGTTGAGCCCGCATTCCGGGCATCTGTTTTGTTCTCATTTCTGTATACAGTATATGTCAGCAACTAGAAAATCCACAACGTCTGCAACCGGCGCTAAAAGCACCGGCAGTGCGACTGCTACACCGGCTAAAAAGTCCGCTTCCCGCAGCAAAAAATCTGAGGCTGCAGCTGAAGCTAAAGTTGAAAAAAGCAAGGCGAAACCGGCTCGCGAAACGCTTACCCCCGAGGAAAAGGCCAGAAAGGCTAAACTGAAGGAAACTTTGGCCGTACTCAAGTCGGATCCTGAGTGGCCGGCATTTTTGGAAGAACAGCGTCAAGCCCTGCTGGATTTGAGAGATAAATTGCTGCCCAACATGCAGGATGTGACGCGCGACCACCTGCGCAGTGGTGCGTCTAATGTTTCTTCTTCCTCCGGCCAGCACATTGGCGATGCCGGCAGTGAAGCAGAAGTGCGAGACTTGACTATCCGCCTTTTGGGCAAAGACCGCGAGCAGCTTTTTGAAATTGACGCTGCGCTGGAACGCATCCGCATGGGGTACTATGGCATTTGCGAAATTTCCCTTGAGATTATTCCTAAGAAGCGTCTGCAGGCTCGCCCGTTCTGCCGCCTTACCGTGAAATGCCAGGAGGAATTTGAGAAAAAATACGGCTCATACGCTAACTATATGGCCAAAAATTCCGACCATGTAGGCTTTTCCGGTCTACAAAATGACACGGAAAGCATAATTTCTCTTGACGAATCCGAAGAATAGTGTAGAATAGGCGCCCGCAAGTCAACAACATCACAATTATGCCTAGAGATATCATCATCCTGGAATGCACAGAAGCTAAGGCTGAGGGTAAGACCCCCTCTCGCTACGTTACCACTCGTAACAAGAAGAGCCAGCGCACCCCCGGTCGTCTGGAGAAGGTTAAGTTCAACCCGTACCTGAAGCGCCGCACTCTGCACCGCGAGATGCGCTAATCTTCTGTACCACCAGTTAAGTTTATATACCATGATTACTGAATTCAAGAGCGTTGAGCGTCGTATCCGTTTCCGCACCTGCAACAAGACAATGCCCCGTCGTCGCATTGACATCCCTGCCGGTGCCGTTGATATGTGCAACCCCGAGTTCCTTTCCAAGTTCACCTCTGAGACGGGTAAGATTCTTCCCCGCCGTGTGACCGGTGTTTCCGCTAAGATGCACCGCAAGATCACGCGCGAGATTCGTCGTGCCCGTGCCGTGAACCTGCTCCCCTGATTTTGCTCAATATGGAGGAGTTCTCGACGGCAGATTGTCGTTGATAATGGAGGGGGCTTGTAAGCTATTGCCTGCAAGCTCCCTCTGTTTTTCCGGCCGTTTAAGCATCCTCCCTACCCTTCAATATTGACATGAAGGAACTTAAGGACACTCAGAACGAACGAGACACCCGACAGATTTCGATTGATCGGGTTGGTATTCGCGATGTCCGATACCCTATTATCATCAGCGACAAAGAAAACAGAACCCAGTCTACCGTGGCACGTTTGGCCCTCATGGTAGATTTACCCAAGGAATACAAGGGTACCCACATGAGCCGCTTTGTGGAGGCTCTGCATGAGCATAAACGCTACTTGGATGTGCATTCTGCCGTACGGCTGCCCTCCAGTCTTCTCAAAAAATTGAATGCACAGCGTGCGCGTGTGGAAATTGATTTTCCTTTCTTCCGCTTGAAAAAGGCCCCGGTTACAGGCTTAGAAGGCATGATGGATTACGAGGTACGCTTTGTTATCGATGCAAACCGCAATGAGCCCGGCGCCTTCACTCTTACTATCAAGGTTCCTGTAACAACCCTTTGCCCCTGCTCTAAGGCCATGAGCGACCACGGTGCGCACAATCAGCGTGGTATCGTGACGTACTCTGTGCGTTTTTCCGGCTCAGCTGTATGGATTGAAGACCTGATTGACTTGGTTGAGAATTGTGCCAGTTGCCAGGTCTATAGTCTCCTGAAGCGTCCGGACGAAAAATATGTGACCGACAAGGCATACGAGAATCCAGTCTTTGTGGAGGACTTGGTGCGCAATGTAGCCGTAGCAACGGAACATTACAATGCGTTCTCTTGGTATAAGGTGGAGGCTGAGAATTTTGAGTCTATCCACAACCATAATGCTTACGCTTGTATTGAGCGCAACCTCTGTGAAGCTCCTCAAGCCTAATTAATTTGCAATTTAATTTTTTACAAAAAAAGTCGCCCTCACTTCTGTGTTCGGGCGACTTTTTTGTACAATGAAATACGTGTTTATTGAGGACGCAGCGTTTTGCGACCGATAGAATGATACTCAAACCCGGCGTGGAGGGCATTCTCACCGTGAAGAATGTTGCGACCATCAAAGATGATGGGCAAGCGCATCAATTCACGCACCTTCACTAAGTTTGCCATAGCAAACTGTTTCCACTCGGTGGCGACAATGAGAAGCTCCGCCTCGCGGGTGCACTCGTACATATCATCCACGATGGTTACGTTATACCCTTCCAATGCTGCAGCGCCAGTTTCGGCTGCCTTCGGGTCGTAAGCGGTTACTATGGCTCCTTCATCGCACAAGCGCTTGATAAGCTTAATGGCGACAGACTCGCGAACGTCATCCGTATTTTGCTTGAATGCCAGGCCCCATACAGCGATACGCTTGTGGCGCAGCACCCACAACTTTTTGCGAACACGCTTAAGGAAACGCTCTAACTGGCGCTCGTTGATAGCCTCCACCTCTTTAAGGATATTCATGGGAGCGCCCAACTGATCTGCCACATTAATGAATCCCTTAACGTCCTTCGGGAAGCAGGAACCGCCATAGCCCAAACCGGCATTGAGGAAGTGGCGAGAGATGCGCTTATCCATACCAATACCCTGAGCCACCAGCTCCACATCTGCACCGGCGCTTTCGCACACTGCAGAAACTGCGTTGATATAGGAAATCTTGAGTGCCAAGAAAGAGTTTGCTGCATGCTTAATGAGCTCTGCAGAGTGAAGATCCACCTCTACGATAGGGGCATTGAACGGCTGATAAACACGCTTCATGAGATCCATAGCGCGCTGAGAATCGGCACCGATAACAACACGATCCGGATTCATCAAATCGGAGACGGCGCTACCTTCGCGCAGGAACTCAGGGTTAGAGACCACATCGACATCAACATTGCCCTTTGCATATCGGGCTATTACCTGATAAACTTTACTGCCAGTGCTGACAGGTACCGTGGATTTATCCACAACAACACGGTATCCCATCTCAGGAGTGAGAGCATCCGCAATTTCATGAGAAACAGACTCGATATATGAAAGGTCTACAGAACCATCCTCTTGCGGAGGGGTGGGAACAGCAATGAAAATGATTTCGCTGGATGCAACAGCCTCTGCCAAATTGGTAGTGAAATGCAACCGCCCGGCAGAAACATTAGACAGGATGAGCTCTTCCAAATCCGGTTCGTAGATAGGAACTTTACCTTGCAGCAGAGCATCTACCTTAGCTTGATTATTATCCACACAAACCACATTGTGCCCTACTTCTGCAAAGCAGGTGCCTGTGGTGAGGCCAACGTATCCGGTTCCGATAATAGCAAGATTCATAATATAATCCGAGGCTCGGGACATATTACTGTATTTGCAGATTAGAAGCAAGCTTTTTCCCTTTTTTAGCGAACTTTCTCTATTTTAACTTGACATACAGAAGGCGAATGATAGTCTATATAAAGTATGAGCAAGTACGTTAAAGGAGACATGACACCTGTAGTGCCGCGCCGTTTCCGCTCGATTTTCTTCATGCTCGTGAGCTGCTTTGCGCTCTGGGGTTTGCTGAACAATATGACGGACAACTTGGTACCGGCGTTTAAGAATATCTTTACGATTCCGCAAGAACAAGCCGCTTTGGTTCAGGTTGCCTTCTATGGCGCTTATGCCGTGTTGGCTATTTTTGCTTCCATTCTGATTGAAGAATTTTCATATAAGAAAGGCGTTCTTATTGGCTTAGGCGTTTACATTGCCGGTGCTCTCTGTTATATTCCGGCATGTATTAACCAGAGTTTTGAGATTTACTTTATTGCCATCTTTGTTGTGGCTTGTGGCTGTTCCGTCTTGGAGACAACGTGTAATCCTTATGTTATTTCCTTGGGGCCGGATAGCACAGCGGTTCGCCGTTTGAACTTTGCACAGGCTTTCAACCCGGTAGGTTCTATTGCCGGCATTCTTTTGGCTCAACAGCTGATTCTCAGCAACTTGAACCCTGCTACAGCTGACGAGCGCGCCTTGATGCCGACAGAACAACTTAAGGAGATTGTACACAATGAGCTTTTCTGGGTATGTGCTCCTTATGTAGGCCTTTGCCTTATTGCATTCCTGATTTGGATGTTCTTCCTTCGTGTTAAGGACACACAGGAAACAGCTACAGAAGCCGCTGAAACAGAAGAGCCGGAAACACAAGGCAACGGCAGCAGCGTGCGCGTTTTGATTGCCGCCCTGTTTGCTATTGTTCCGTTGGTAGTGCTTTACTTCCTGTTCCCCGACATGAACAAGGTACATTGGGTACTTTACGGCACACTTGGCCCGATTGTTTACCTGTTCTTCGTAGGCAGCTACCGCAGCATGCTCTTCTCTCTGCTTAGCCAGCCCCGCTACTGGTGCGGTGTGATTGCTCAGTTCTTCTATGTGGGTGTTCAGATTGCCGCATGGACTTACCTGAACGTATACTGCTGCAAGGAGTTGGGAGTATCTCCCGCCACTGCTGCTTCTTATTACCTGATTTCCCTCGTCCTCTTCATTGTATGCCGATGGATTGCAACCTATTACATGAAGAAGTTTAACCCGGCTAGCATGATGAGTCTTTTTGCCATCGCAGCCATTGCCTGCTGTGCCGGCACGATTTACCTGCCCTCCGACACGCTTTTCTCCATTGGCGGTCTTAATTTCTCTGCCAACGTGATTTGCCTTATCGCTATGTCCGGCTGCATGAGCTTGATGTTCCCCACTATTTACGGTATTGCCTTGGGTGGCTTGAACCAGCGCGATGTGAAGCTTGGCGCAGCCGGCCTTATTATGGCAATTCTTGGTGGTGCTTTGATTACCCCGTGGATGGCCGGCATTATCGGCGATGCTGATTCCTGCTGGCTCGGTCTGACAGCTGCTTTTGATAACACCTGGGATACCAATCTGGGTACTTCCTCTGCTGCTGTCCGTGCTTCCTTCATTGTTCCTGCTATCTGCTTTGCGGTTGTACTGCTTTACAGCCTTATTTTCCGCAAGCCGACCGGCTCTAACAAATAATTTATTCATCTCAACGTCAACACAATATACGTTATGAAATACGACACATTACCGACTATCGGTATTCGCCCGACCATTGACGGCCGTCGTCTTGGTGTTCGTGAGTCTCTTGAAGACCAGACCATGAACATGGCTAAGGCTGCAGCCGCCCTCATTGAGGCCAATGTAACCCACGCTAACGGCCAGCCCGTTAAGTGCGTGATTGCCGACACCACCATCGGTGGTCCTGCTGAAGCCGCTGCCTGTAACCAAAAGTTCGCCGAGAACAACGTGGGCTGCTCCCTCATTGTGACTCCCTGCTGGTGCTACATTACTGAAACATTTGAGACTGACGCCTCCACCCCGAAGGCTATTTGGGGCTTCAACGGCACGGAGCGTCCCGGTGCTGTGTATCTGGCTGCTGCCCTTGCCGGCTATGCCCAGAAGGGTGTGCCCGCATTCTCCATCTACGGCCACGACGTGCAGGATGCCGATGACACCTCCATTCCCGAAGACGTTGCTGAGAAGATTCTGCGCTTTGCCCGTGCCGGCTTGACAGTTGCCACACTTCGTGGCAAGGGCTACCTCTCCATCGGTGGCTGCTCCATGGGTATTGCCGGTTCTATCGTTGACCACTCCTTCTGGGAGAGCTACCTCGGCATGCGCGTGCAGTCCGTTGACATGACGGAGGTTCGCCGCCGCATGGAGCTGGGCATTTACGACAAGGCCGAGTTCGAGCTGGCTATGCAGTGGGCTGATAAGTACGTGAAGATTGGTCCGGATCGCAACCGCCCCGACCTCGTTCTTTCTCCGGAAGAGAAGGAGCGCACCCTGCGCGAAAGCATCCTGATGACCATTATCTTCCGCGATATGATGCACGGCAATCCCTACCTCAAGACGATTGACCGCGAGGAGGAAGGCTTGGGCTTCAATGCTATTTGCGGTGGTTTCCAAGGCCAGCGTCACTGGACGGACTTCTACCCGAACGGTGATATGGCTGAGTCCATCCTCAACAGCACCTTCGACTGGAACGGCCCCCGTGAGGCTATTCCCTTTGCTACCGAGAACGATGCCATGAACGGCATTTGCATGCTCCTTCTGCACCAGTTGACAGGTCGTGCCGCTTGCTTCTCCGACATCCGTACCTACTGGAGCCCCGCTGCCGTGAAGCGCGTGACGGGTTACACCATGGAGGGCCTTGCTAAGGACGGCATCATGCACCTGATTAACTCCGGTTCTACGGCTCTGGACGGCAATATGCACTCCACCGCCCCCGATGGCACCCCCATCATGAAGAAGACCGGTGAGACTACTCAGGCTGATATCGAGGCCATGATGGGTGCCTCCGAATGGTGCCCGGCCAACCGCGAATATTTCCGCGGCGGTGGCTACTCCCTGCACTTCGTTTCCAAGGGCAATGTGCCCATCACAATGATTCGCATGAACCTTGTGAAGGGTCAGGGCCCCGTATTGACCGTTGTTGAAGGTTGGACCTGCGACCTGCCCCAGGACGTAAACGACAAGCTTGACCAACGCACTGACCCGGGTTGGCCGACCACTTGGTTTGCCCCCCGCCTCACCGGCAAGGGCGGTTTCAAGGATGTTTACACTGTCATGGCCAACATGGGCGCCAACCACGGTGCTTGGACATACGGCCACATTGGCGCCGACATTCTGACGCTGGCTTCCATGCTCCGCATTCCTGTGTACTCCCACAACGTACCGGAGGAGCAGGTGTACCGTCCCGCCGCTTGGGATCTTTTCGGCACCGCCGACCCCGAGGGTGCAGACTTCCGCGCCTGCGCCAACTTCGGCCCGATTTACGGGAAGTATTAATTCCCTCCAATTTTCCCGGCCGATGCAACAGCATCGGCCGGGTTTCTTAAAAGAATATGAATCCTCGATATAAGAAAATTTACTGCTGTACTCCTGTTGCATTTGCTGCGAATGAACATTTTTTCATCCGCGACACAGGACTTATTTCACGAACACTTCAAAGCATGGGAATAGAGAGTAAGTGCATCATGCCCTTGCCTTATCATGATTCAGATCAACGTGAGGGGATTATCCGAACTGAATATAAAAACTTACGCTCCGTTTCCTGGTGGAAATCCTTGGGAATCGATGCGGTGATTCTTTACTCTTGGGGTGCCCCAAAGTATACCTTAATTGCTCGAGCCATACACAAAGCAGGGCTTAAGCTCGTAATACATATGGACTTCGGGGGCAATCTTAAGCCTTCCAAAAACGCAAGCTGGCTTAAAATCATCAAATCACCTTTTGTTAACATATTTAGAAGCCTTCATCTTTCCTATGCAGATGTTATCACTACAAGCCCTGTAGCAGCAGAAAGTTTTCGTTCGCATATTTTATATGGGGAAAAAATTGCCTCCAAAGTATTTAATATGCCAGCTCCAGTTTCGACTAACTTCCATCTTCTACCTAATATAGAGAAAGAAATAAAAGTTGTCTGTGTCGGCCGATGGTCTGACGATAAAGGAGATCAAGTGAAGAGGCCTCTATTTATGATAAACGTAGCTAAAGAAATCATAGAGCGAGATTCTATGGTTCAAGTTGAAATTTATGGAAAAATTGGGGATAAAGTGAAAGAGCGTTATGAGAAACTTTCTCAAAATATCAAAAATAGGATACATTTGATGGGATATGCATTGAATCACACCCTTCCTGAAATTTACAACAAAGCTCAAGTTGCAATCTGCACATCAAGAAGCGAAAGTACACATATTGCATCAGCAGAAGCAATGTGTTGCGGATGTTCTCTTGTTGTACCTCCACGCCCTACTCTCAAGATTCTGCATTGGTATACCACTCAAAACTCTGGAAGCATTGCAGCGGAAGACACACCTGAATCCATGGCAATGGCTGTAATTACTGAATTACAAATGTGGAGAGAAGGCAAACGCTGCGCTGAGCATATCGCAAATTGTTGGCAACCTATTTTTCATGTAAATCAAGCCATAAAGCAAATTTTTAAATAACCACCCATTTTATAATCATGTCCTACATACTTTGCTTAGATTGCGGTGCGACCAATGTACGCGCCATTCTCGTTGACGAAAAGGGAAACCTTGTAGCCAAATCAAGCCAACCCAATTCCACGGATAGTGGAGCTGAAAATCCGCAATTTCACGTTTGGAATGCAGATAGAATTTTGAAACAGTTGGCTGAATGCACACACAACATTTTGCCTCAAGTTGATGCTACTCAAATTAAAGGTGTTACCATTACAACCTTTGGTGTGGATGGCGCGTTGGTAAACGAATCAGGAGAATTGCTTTACCCCGTTATCTCATGGAAGTGCCCCCGCACTGCCGAAGTAATGAAACACATTGAGAAGTATCTTCCTCAAAGCAAGCTGAACGAAATATCCGGTGTTGGTGAGTTCGCCTTTAACACGATTTACAAGCTTATCTGGATTAAAGAAAATCGCCCCGAGCTCTTGGAGCAGGCTCACGCTTGGCTGTTCATCTCCAACATTCTTGCCCATCGTCTAACCGGAGTCATGGCAACAGACCGCACTATGGCCGGCACCTCACAAATGACCGATTTGACCACAGGCGACTGGAGCGAGGAAATCCTGAATACTATCGGCATTCGCAAAGAGCTCTTCCCGCCCATGGTTAATGCAGGAGAAGTTATCGGGCACCTTACAACAGAAGCTTGCGAGCTTTTGGGCATCCCCTGCTCTGTTCCTGTCGTTTCCACCGGACACGATACACAGTTTGCGCTCTTCGGCAGCGGTGTAAAAGAAAATCAGCCCTTCCTTTCCAGCGGCACATGGGAAATCCTCATGTTGCGCACAGCAAAGGCAAAATTAGAGGCAGAAGACTACGCCGCCGGTGCTACCGTAGAATTCGATAGCAAACAAGGGCTGCTTAATCCCGGGCTCCAATGGATTGCCAGTGGTATTATCGAGTGGGTAAAAGCCACCTGTTACAGCGGAGAAAACTACGACACCATGGATGCTGAAGCTGCAGCCGTAGCACCTGGGTGCGATGGCGTAAAGCTCATTCCTAACTTCCTGCCCAGCGATTCTACTCCCGGCAGCATCGAAGGTCTTATCCTCGGCAGAACTCGCGGACACATCTATCGCGCCGCTATGGAGGCTCTCACCTATCGTCTGAAGAACCGTCTCGAGAAACTGGAAAAGGTAGGAGGATTCAAAGCTACAGAACTACTGCTCGTAGGTGGCGGAGCAAGAAACAAGATATGGACACAAATGCGTGCAGACATTCTTGGCCTGCCCATCCTTGTCTCCACTGTTTCTGAAAGTACCGTTCTGGGGGCTGCTATGTATGCCATGGCCGGTGCCGGCATCTATTCTACCCCGGAAGAAGCGAGAGACGCCATCGGTATCTCATATGAAACAACGCTCCCCGGCGAGCAGCAAGCTTGCTACCAAGCCTTGTAATAATAATTTTCAAAAAAGCACGGTGCATCCATGGTAATGCACCGTGCTTTTTTGTTTATTCTCATCCTGAATTATTGTTATTACTTAAAAAAGGCTGTACTTCATATAACAATTAAGATAGAATAGCCAAGAGCTCCTCTTATGTAGTAGCTGCGTATACTAATAAATCAAATCATTTTGATGAGTATTTTACACAAACTCCGGTATCAAATTTCTCTCATGTTACCACATTGGGCGAGATGCTTTGTAAAAGCATTTCTGAGAGCTCGTCGAAATAAGAAAAGTAATTCAGTAAACGAAAGACTTAAAAATTTAGAGAAACTTATCTCTTTTCATTTTCCGGTGGATAAAGTTCCACAAGCCACCGGCAAATTACGTTTGTTGCAAGAAGGCAATGCTACCCTCCTTGCTCTGTTTGCTAAAAAATGTCGCGAAAACAATATAAACTTCTGGCTTGATTATGGCACCTTGCTTGGGGCTGTTCGCCACAAAGGCTTCATTCCGTGGGATGATGATCTTGATGTAAGCATGACGCGACAAGATTTTGATGAGCTCCTTAAAAAGTTACCAGAGCTTTTTCCTGCCTCCGAAGGTTTTTCGTGGAAATTACACGTTTTTCTCCAAATAACAGTGGACGGAACCCCGTTAAGCTTGGATATTTATCCTTATCATTTTTATCACGAGCCTTTATCTGCTCAAAACAAAGTAGGAATTGACGCTGCTATCACCCGCTTTAAAAAGTCGGTAGTGCTCATCACGCCACTGGTCAACTATACAGATAGCGAGATACAAGACAAAATAGCAAAAGAGATACTCAACGGAAAACCAGCACTGGATTCCTCTGAATCGCCGGCTATTTTCCTCTCTCCTGCTATAGAGTTTACTAAAAACACAGTACTAGCTTACGAGGATATTTTCCCGTTAAAGCAAATGAGCTTTGAAGGCGTGGAATACAACGTACCAAACCATTCCCGTCAATATCTCCAATTCTTCTATGGTGACTATATGTCCTATCCCCCAACATTGGCATATAAGCATCCCTCCGTCGAACACATGGTAAAACATCTACCATTTGAAGATTCAGTCAACAAATTCATTGATACCTACGGCTCGTCCACATGAAAACCGTTATTACATACGGAACCTTTGACCTGTACCACACAGGGCATCAGCGTCTTCTTGAAAGAGCCCGCAAATTGGGAGACAAGCTCATTGTAGGTGTTACCAGCGATTTATACGACCAATCCCGAGGAAAATTGAATGTTCAGCAATCCTTGGAGGAAAGAATCGAAAATGTCAGACGAAGTGGCTTGGCTGATGTCATCATCGTTGAAAATGAAGAAGGACAAAAAATCGAAGACATTCAACGCTATGACGTCGATGTATTCGCCATAGGCTCCGACTGGATTGGCAAGTTTGATTACATTAAGGAATACTGCGATGTCGTGTACTTAGAACGCACCAAAGGAGTCTCTTCAACCGACATAAGAAAAAAATTGTTGCCCATTATCCGCGTCGGCATCGTTGGTTGCGGAAGAATCACCGGTAGATTTGTCAACGAATCAAAGTTCGTATCCGGCTTGGATGTTATTGCTGTATATGGTAGAGACAAGAAAAAAGCCTCTGAGTTTGCCACCAAATATGAAATATCCGGTGCCTATTCAGACTATGGTCACATGTTGTCCACAGTAGATGCCGTTTATATTGCCGTATCGCACCATGTACACTACGAGTTTGCAAAAAAAGCACTGTTGCAAGGAAAGCATGTTCTCTGTGAAAAACCACTAACGCTAACCCAAGAGCAAGCAACTGAGCTTTATCAATTGGCTACAGAACACGGCTGCGTGCTCATGGAGGCCATTAAAACTGCCTATGCTCCCGGCTTTTGTCAATTGCTCGGTATCGTAAAGGGCGGTGTAATAGGCAACGTTTTAGCTGTAGATGCGGCCTTCACAAAAATCATCACCGATAAAACATTACGAGAATACGATGCGGCTCAAGCAGGTGGTGCGCTGACAGAATTGGGCACCTATCCGCTGCTTGCCATCACCAAATTACTTGGCACGCAACCACTCAACGTATCTTTCTTCTCGATAAAAAATGAGGAGTATCAGGTAGATACCTTTACGCGCGCACATTTTACGTATAAAGGAGCCAATGCCATAGCTACCGTAGGCATCGAAGCCAAACGTGAGGGCGATTTATGCATCACTGGTTCCAAAGGCTATATTTACGTCCCTGCCCCGTGGTGGAAAACGGAATACTTTGAAGTTCGCTTCGAGAACAGTGAACGCAACCGTAAATACTTTACCAAATTTGAAGAAGACGGCTTGCGCTACGAGATTGCCGCATTCATCAAACGAATCAATGGCAACGAGCCCTCTCAGCATCACCTGAGCCCCGAAGAATCGATTTTCATTGCCGGTATTATAGAGCAATTCCGTAATCAGGCGTAATAACGTATTCAGTCTTACATATCAAAACTCGTTATGAGGCTCACTAAAGGCCTTATAACGAGTTTTCGTCATACTACCCTTCCCTCCTCCGCTGCTGCACGCAGCGCTGCGGCGCTATCTTCCACTTTCAATATTCAACATTCAACTTTCAACATCATAACGAAGAAAGCCGTGAACCTTTCGGTTCACGGCCTTCGTTATTCCTGGCGGCTATCTACTCCCGGAGAGCTACGCAGTAGCTCGTAGGCCTCGGCGTAGTAAGCGAACGCAGTGAGACGCGAAGCCGGGTCGCGGGCCCTTCCCACCTCCGCCGATGCGCGCAGCGCAGCGGCGCTATCTCCCACTTCAAATATCCAAAATTCAACATCAAACTTCAAATTGAGTAGGGGGCTTTCGCCCCCTCTCACACCACCGTACGTGCCATTTATGGCATACGGCGGTTTCTCGGCGTGTGATTGGTCCCGGAGCTAATGTTCCTGCCGCAACTCTTTTATCTCTCCTCGCCGGATACCCTGTCAACTCCTCCGCACTGTTACGTGGATTCGGACTTGCACCGCTTTCCATCTTTCATTCGAGGCTTCGTACATTTCATTACTTCTTGGCTCTGCTGCTATATGTTCTGAGATTCGAGTGGTTGCCCACGCCGGATTCAGCCCTTCCCACCGGGGTTGTTCGTTTTGGTGGTACTATGGCTTCTGCTGACTCCCTACAGACGGATTACTCCGCAGCGCTTT
>CAJGCZ010000020.1 GCA_904501975.1 uncultured Akkermansia sp. | reverse complement strand
GAGTCCGGAGGACGACAGACAAATAGCCGGGGGTGGTTCATCGAGGCGTAGCCGAAGATGAGAACCCCCGGTAACGCATGAAAATGATATGGAGCCCTGTAGCGCCTGAGGCGTAGCCGAAGACGCGGAAGGCCGACAGATAGGGGCGAGGGCGTAAGCCCGAAGCCATGAGCGGCGGCTCCGTATGTGTGCACATAGCATGTAAAGAGCCACGCTTTCTGTCGGCCCTCGTTGCCATCGCGTTCGCTCCGGCGCCTCGGGGCTCCGTTTTTCTTTTCCCCATACCGGGGGCTTGCGCCCCCGGCTATGTGTCTGTCGTCCTCCGGACTCTTGAATTCCGTTCGCTGTGCTCACATCAATGAACCCCACAAATTGCTATTTGTGGGGCCAACAACTAAAAACTTAAACAGAGCGTTTTGTTTTGGAAGGCAAAAAAACGCCGATGCACCGGAGAAGCAGCAGGCAGAGCAGGAACAGCAGCGGTGATAGCGCCAGCGTTCCTAAAGATACCCAAGCCCAGACATAGGGGAAGACAAAGCGCTGCGGGTAGCTGCGCACTACCTCCTCAGGGCGAGCCAAACGAGAGGAAAAAAGCCCTCCCTTGTTTCGGCTGAAATCATGCACCAGCATCAAGCCATTGCCGCATAATGCAAAGTCCACGCATCCGGTATTGGCAAATCGATAGGGAGTCGGCAGCGAGTATTCCTTCAACATCGCATTAACGGCCTCCGAATATAAACAATGCGTGTATTTTAGGCTTCGAAAATAGGCCAGATTTTCCTCAGATGGTCGCACTACAAACACGCGGCTGTATACATCCTCCTTCTCGTAATGCGGATTTTCTGAGATTCTATGGCTCTCTAATATTTCCATCGGAGCACCCCAGCATGGGTAATACCAATCCCTATCCGGCTGCAAATAGTAAACCGGCCATCCGGCCACGAGAAGAAGCCAGATGCCCATGAGCCACTTCTTCATCCACCGCCTGCGGTTTCGCTTCGGTGGGGAGGATTGCATCTTATCTTCTTTGCTGCTCATGTTCTTATCCGTTACAGGGCATTCTATCTGCCTCACTGCTGCGTTGTTAGGAAACCCTATCGGGGAATATCAGTAAGCTCGTCTTCCTGCGAGACTCCGGTTTCTATTCCCCGCAAATACTCGGATTCAGAACGCAGCTTTTTGCTCATGTAGCGGATGGCATCCAGAACATAAGCACGGTGCGAGAGCATCCAGATACCAAGCTCGTGATTTTCTGTGCCATTGGTACAGCGACAACGGCTGATATGCAGGGAGAGCATAAGCTCGTAATAGCGAGACCAAGCGGCCAGGGATTCATCGAACAGGCGCTGCACCTCCTCATCATGCAATAACTCCTGTCGCAAGGTGGCTATCTCCTGATTCTGAATATCGAGCCAGAGCTTGTGTGCCTTGATTATCAAATCGATGCTGCAGTGTTTGCCGAGTGCGTATTCCTGCAAGGGGGCAAGCACGGAGCGGACGGCCTCCGGTGCGTTGGGCGCGACCACAAAATGATAGAACTGTGGCGAGGTGGTGTCCGGCTCCGGCGCGCCCACCGGGGATATATACCAGCAGGCGTGTCGGGCAAAGCCGTTTGCATCCTGACGGATAGCGTAACGAAGCGCTGCCCGAACATTGTCACTGCGATTCCAGAGCCCGGGCTGCGGGGCAAGTTCTTTGGCGTAATAGGTTTCAGCAAAGAGGGTGGTTTTGTGCAGCCAGTCGAGGCATGCTTCCTCCACCTGAGCCACGGCAGCCATGCTCTGAGTGAGTTCGCTGAGATAGCGAGCGTAGGCTTGAGGGTAGCATTGTTTGTAATCCCTGAGCTCCTCTACGGTATAGACATCATGGTACTCGCACCGATTGCCGATAATGCCGTTGGTCAGAATCGTGCGCAAGGGGGCGAGAGCCAATTCCTGAGAAATCACAGCCGCGAGTTCTTCTTCCTTGGCGGGGAAATCTGAAGAGTGCGCCGCCATTTGCGTGCTGGCTCCATGCCGCATGAGCAACTGCACAAGGACCGTGTGGCCGTTTTTGATAGCAATACCCACGGGAGTCTCGCCCTTCATATTGCGCACATTTACCTCCGCTCCTTGCTGTAACAGCCGGCGTACTTTCTCCGTGTCATTCTGTTGGCAAGCCAGTAATAGCTCGGGCGTGAGCTTGGCGGCATCCGTTACAATGAGGGGCAGTTCCGCTTCCCATCCTGTTTGAATGGGGGCGCAGAGAGCGGGCCACGCCGCAAAAAAGCAAAGAACGGAACATACGAAAGGGGGCAGATTCATCGTATTGGGGTGGTGGTTTGGTTACGTGACGATTCTACCAAAAACAGGCACGGTGTTCAAGCCGTTAGTCGTGGCAAGTAGCCCGGGGAAGGTGGGTATTGTTAAAAAAAATTGCACCCGCTGGCACGTTGCATCAAATGGACAAAGAAAAACACCATTGCCTAATCATGAGCAATGGTGTTGAAATGATAGGAAGAAAACGAAGATTTACTTGCTTGTTTTTTTCGCCGTGCGGCCATAAATCTGCATTTCCGCCACGCTGCTGCCCTCGCCATCCAGTGCGGCCGTAGAGGTAAAACGAATGAAGCGGGCCTTTTGCGGAGAGAAGGTTACATACTGCTCTATTGGGTTGGCGCGAAGGTTGCCGAACTCACCTTCCGCAACTTGTTGCCATTCTGTGCCGTCCATGCTAAGCTCGATGCGGTAACGGGAGGTCATGCCTTGAGTCTTACCGTCCTGACGAGGCAGATAGGAAATGCCGCTAACCATGGCGGTCTTTTGCATATTCACCACGAGACGAGCGGGTGTACGGCTGGTGCTCCACATCGTATCTGCCTTGCCATCGAAAGCCAGGGGGGCTGAATCTGCCGCTGAACCGCTGAATGACCAGCCCTTGGATTTGAGCGGCTTGTCTGCATTATCGGTTTCGGCCACCTTTTGGGCTTCTTCGACCGAGGGCATTTTAAGGAGCGAGAACTCGGAGATACAGGGGCAAGCCTTAGCTTGGGTAATAGTGAGGCGCAGCTTGTTTGTTGTAACAGGCGCTTCCAGCCAGCGCATAACCTGATTTCCGATGGTGTGGCCTTTACCTCCACGCAGATTGAACTCAGACTCCACCTCTCCGGGATTTCCCGGTGCCACAATCGTTTCCCACTGGTCATTTACCCAAGCCTCTACCCGGAAGGCTTCAACGCGCTGGCCTAGTCTGATTTGCTCGCGCAGACGAATGACATCGAAGGTGGCAGGTTTAGGCAGTACAATCTCTGCGGTGGGCGTTGTTGTGTTATCCTCCGGGCACCAATAGCTTTCAATATCACCATCAGTCAATGCGTTGCCTGCAAAACGAGCATCGTTTCCGCGAACCTCAGAAGGCTCAACAGAGGCGTTTAATGCGTAGTCTTTGGCAAGTAGGCGGGTGCGCATTTTGCCAAATGCTTGCAGTGAGGCCACATCGGCGGGGTCAAGTTGACCATCGCGATTGGGGGCAAGGTTGAGAATAAGGTTAGCCCCACGGCCAACGCTGCTCAGGTAAATCTCCATCAAATGCTCCGGAGACTTAACGGCATTGCCTTGGTTGGGGTGCCAGAACCAGCCTCGGCGGTTAATGGGCGTATCACCCTCCAGGGAGAGCCACTTGTTACCGTTCGTATTCCAGAGCGGGTACTTCACAAAACCTTTCTCGGAGCCTCCCCATGTTACATCACCTCGCCCGGCGGCACCCCAGATGATGCAGTCGGGCTGGAGCTTGCGGATGTTTTTCACAACCTTTTCGTAGTTGTAGTAAGTATCCGCCTTGCCGATGTTGCGGTTTTCTCGGGCACCGCCGTAGAAGCCGTCGCCGCCCATGGCACCATCGAACCAAATCTCGAAGATGGGGCCATACTTGGTGAGCAGCTCCTCAATCTGCTTGTAATAAACCTTAAGGTACCCCGGTCTGCCGTACTCGGCACAGTTGCGATCCCAAGGGGAGAGGTAGGTGCCAAAGGCGAAATTATGCTTCTTGCAGGCTTTGGCAAAGGACTTGACTACATCGCCTTTGCCGTTTTTCCACGGTGAAAGCCGGATATTGTGCTTGGTGGACTTAGTGGGCCAAGTGCAGAATCCATCGTGGTGCTTGGCGGTATAAATCATGCCGCTCATGCCGGCCTCCTTGAAGGTGCGCACTATCGTATCTGCATTGAATTTCGAGGGGGCGAAAAGCTTGGGGGATTCATCTCCATAGCCCCACTCGCGGTCTGTATAGGTATTGAGCCCAAAATGCACAAAAGCGTACCACTCCATACGCAACCATTTTACCTGCTGTTCCGTCGGCAGAGGACCGTAGGGTTTGGGCGCAGGTTCTGCAGCGGCAAACATAGTGCCCATCAGACAACTCAGTGCAAGTAGATATTTCTTGAACATGCTGTGTTGTATATCAAAATTTTGTTAAAAAATCAAGCTGAAAGCCGTTTGATATTCTCGTATTCTTGCTGTACTATGCCTGCGGGGGTGGACACCGCATCCCCATGCGCAATTATTCTTTTTCTTTAGAAACAGAATCATTCATCAATATCTCCGGGCATACTACTCCCGGATAAGAATACACCGTATACAGATACTCCTTACCGCTTCCGCATTGTATCCACATTGTGCCATGAATAACGTTTCCCACAGGCATTTTATCACGAGGAAAAGCGAACTCCGCCGTGTACAAATGTTCCGTCAGGGGCGAGATTTTAGCCTCCAGCTGGAGGCGGTTTACTTCGTCATCGTCATTTTCGCTAGGTAGACTAATGTTGAGCGTCAGCGTTGTATTCTCTAGTTTGTTGGCTGAAATCACATAAGCCAGCATGTTGTAATGGCGGAACGCGTCATCCACTGCACCTTCTTTCATGCTATCGTTTGGCGGAACTCCATCAGCACTACACACAAAACAATCGCCTGGCTGTAATGAAACCGTTTGCAGCATCATGTGCGCGTAACGAGCCGGGATGCTGCCTGTAATATCCACCAAGGCTTGTGTAATCGCGGCCTCTTTTTCTTGAGCCAATTGATGCTGTAGGTAGGGCTGAATCAAGAAAGTGCCTATTCCCAGCACTACAAGAATGATTGTAATATAAGTGGTTTTTCTCATACGCATGCGTTATGTTGCAGATGTCCCAAAACCTGGCATTGAACGGGAGAATGGATGCCGCAGCTCCTCTTAGGGCCGATAAATAGGAGTGCCTTCTGCTGTGAAGGTGTATTCAGAATACAGGAACGGAATCCACCAAACAACGCGAGCTGTCAGAGACGTATCAGTGAGTCCAATACAATTTTTTCCGCCCTGTGCAACTGCTGTTTCTACAGCTCGTTGAGGAGCAGATTCTCCGAGTATAAGATGACTGAGCAAAAAAGTATGCTCGCTCGCTGTTCCACGTACTCTTTCAGAACCAATGCTTGTTTTTTCCAAATCCTCAACATGGCCATTGCAGAGCACGGTGGTTGGCCCCATTAGGGTAGAGGTACAGGATGCACTGAGCAACGAGAACAAAGAAAACAGAAGTATTTTTTTCATGGCTCAACAAATGTTTATTTTCTCACAGGGGTGCCTTCTAATGTATACCGATAGCTATAGAATAAAAATGGTATCGAAAGCCATTCGTATATTATTTGCGTATCTTTCAGCCCAACGCAGTCGCTACCCTGCGCAGCAATCGACGACTCGATAAGGATTTGCAAATCATCAGATTCCAGTATATGGGCAAAAGAAACAGGACGCTCTTTGTTTTCATTTGTCTCGGGCATAACGTATTGACACTGTATTGGTGTAGCATCTGTTTGCAGACACCCGGAACAAAGTTCCTTCTCATTTACCCTGTGTGTAGAAACAAAGGGAAATGTTGCTACATAATACGAGCCGCACCCCGACAATAGCGGCAACAGAGTTAACATAAGGAGTTTAGGCGTGGACATCATTCTCCGTGTAATCTACCATAATTTTCTCCCTTGTTCAAGCCTTGAGGGTATTTTCTGGGGGCGAGCCGAAGCGCTGTTAATTTTTGCAGTTGATAAATGGGAGCTTGTCGGCCCTCCGTACTACGCACCGCAGGTGCGTTCTTCACCATCTGCCGCAGGCAGATTCTTCACCATGCCCAACGGGCATTCTTCACCACGGCGGCAGCCGTTCTTTCTCCCAAATACCGCGAGCGCAGCGAGCCAAATTCTGAGCCCCTTGGGGGCGACATAAAATAGCCCGGTGGTGGAGCCGCGTCAGCGGCGAAACCCCGGGTTAGACGTCCATCCATTGGAACCCCGGAGGGGTGGTATAAAGGGTGGTGTCATGTTGTAGTTCGTTTATTATCTATGGTATTGCAAGGAAAACATGAGTAAATATTGAAGCCACGCATTATGCCACCCCTAACGGGGTTCCAAAATATTTTTCATCTTTCCCCGGGGTGACGCTGCTGCGCAGCTCCACCGCCGGGCTACCATATTCCGCCCCTCACCCGGGGCTCATAAATTCCGTTCGCTGCGCTCACATCAATGAACCCCACAAATTGCAATTTGTGGGGCTATCAACTAAAAACTTTAACAGAGCTTTGCTATAAAATTACCTTTGCCTCTGCTACACTTTCAATATACAACATCCAATATTCAATATTCAAAAAGAAACGCCCCCGATGCTGAGGCGGGAGCGTTTCGAGAGAAATGCGACTGCGGGCCGTGGTTTATTTGCGGCGTCGGCGCATGGCCACGCCACAGAGCCCCAGCAGGGAAAGGGCGGTGGTGGCCGGCTCGGGGATTTGCAGGGTGAGGGTGCCGTTCTCTGTGTAGAGAAGGCGGAAGACATCCTCACCGGGCAGTGTGTTGCCGGCGTAGGTGATGTTGAGCACCTCTGTCAGGTCGGTGCCGTTTTCAATCTTGCCAACGCCATCGATTTCGAGCACACCCACATTGGTGAAGAATGGAATATCGTTGCCGGCAAGTGCATCTAAATTGAGCGTGATAACGGTATTTTGGCCGAGCATCAGCGTATGCCCATTCATGTCAACGGCGCCTTCCAGCGTGATATTGGTGGCAGAGGTTAAATCCAAATCGGCATCAATGCAGGCCGTGGGCTGAATGGTGCTGCGCATGGTGAAGGCGGAAAGCGGATTTTTAGCTACATGAAGCTCGCCAAATACCGTGATGCGGTCGGCAGCTTCTGCCATGCTCAGGGTGGCGCCAAACTCCAGCGAAAGATTTTTCAGGTTCAGCGTGACGCCGCTGTGC
Organism: uncultured Akkermansia sp.; assembly: GCA_904501975.1. Taxonomy (GTDB): domain Bacteria; phylum Verrucomicrobiota; class Verrucomicrobiia; order Verrucomicrobiales; family Akkermansiaceae; genus Akkermansia. Next base: position 31,485 of record CAJGCZ010000020.1, on the reverse strand, counting down.
AGGCTGGCCCCGCTGCGAATCACCAGGTCTGCTCCGTCCGTAATGGCTCCATCCGTGCCTTTCACAAACTCATAGCCTGCGGCGGCGATTTCGATGTGGGGTGTGCTTACCGTGCCGTTGATGGTGATGCGGCGGTGGTCGGCATCGGCATGGTCATCAAAGAGCACTTTGCGGCCTTCCAGCGCGTAGCCGTGGTAGTAGCCGTGGTGCTTGGTATCAATGTTGTCGCCGTTCACCAGCACATCCCACCCGGTCTTTTCGTTGGCAATTTGGCTATCCACCACATCCACCTGAGTTTGCCAAGTGGCGTTGGTTTCTTTGCCGTTCCACACGGCGGCTTCATCTAAGCTGCGGTATTCCTTCAGCATGTTTTGGAGCACCTCCGGGGTGTTGATGTAGGAGACACCATCGATGTAGGTGCTTGTATTGATGTAAGCGGCACTATTGGTTCTGTACAGAACCAATTTGCCGTTTACCTCCTTGATAAGTAATTCCTGCAATCGTGTTGTGCCGTTATCGCCATCGGCAATCAATACGGTGTTCAGGGTGCCGTTGGCATCTGTCGTGAAACCATAGCAATTGAGCACGTGGCCGCTGAGGCTCAGTGCCGCCATCATACCCTCTTGGGTTTGCACATACGAGCCGTCATCTTGGCGGGTGAAGCCGAGCCCTGCCAGAAGCGCTTGCTTGAGGGCCTCTCTGTCGTTATAAGCAAAGGTGGCATTGGCGGCCGATGTTTCTGCGGCGGCGTTGATGGTTACAAAAGCATCTCTGTCGGAGCTGCCGTTGCCAAAGTATTCGGAGTAGTAGCCACCGGGGGTACCGCAGGAGAAGGAGGCATCGTAATCCTTGCCGGGATGCGGATTGGCGTAGGTCCATTGGCCGTTGGCATCCCAGGGATTCGTTGTGGAGTCGGCCTTAAAGAACCAATCTGCAGCCTCTCCAAATGAACCGCCCGTGTTTTTCCAGCTATTGTAAAAGACCGGGGCAATATGGAGCTCACGGGCATTGTTGACGTTTACTTTAGAACCGAGTTCCTCGATATTTTCTGTCGACATGTAGCCATTGGGCAGCTCGCGGGCGCTAACGGAGGAGGTTGCTGTCATGTTGCCTGTGTCTTTGTAGAAAACGCCGTACACATCCTGCCAGTATTGAATGGAGTTCGTGGCTACGTGCGTCCAGCACATGAGGCTGTCGTACTCGGTGCCATCTGAGTAGCTGCCGGTCCAGTGCCCGCCTTTGTTGCTGTCGTACAGTCGGGTGGATTCCGCTTGCACAACAGAGGAGTAGTTCCAACTGGCGGTTCCGTATGTGGTGGACATTTTTACGCCATCGATATGATAAATAAGTTTACCTGTAGGGTCAATTGTATCCCCTACCGCGGCAACGGCAGATGAAGCAGCAAGACAGAAATAGGTGAGGAAAAGGGAACGTTTCATGGACGGACGAGTAACTATGGTGATTATGGCATTTTTTGTTAAAAAAGCAAGCCCGGAAATATAAAATCATGTCATGTGAATAGGAATAATGATGTGTACCGCCAGGAAGTCGGCGCACATAGCAACCCTAGGCAGCACGAAAGAGTAAGGACCGGGGTTAGTTACCATTGCTCGTGGGGAGGGGATAGGGCGCCCACGTATCGCGCACGAGCTCGAGCGAGCGGAAGTCGTATACCTTGGTGCGAGTACCTTCGTATGCTCCGGTTTGGGGATGAAACTGCTCGATATGGAAGATGATATCGAAGGACTGATGCTCCACAAAGACAAAGGGCTTTACCATGGGAAGACAGTAGGACACCGGGCGGCTGAGACTCTTCCACGCACCGCTGCGTTCCAGTGTTTTTGTGGCAATGCGGCAGCCGGTTCCATCCTCAGTCACGTGCTTGAGGGTGCCATTGAGAGCATAAGCACCACGGCTATCGGCTTTGCCGGTGGCAGAATACAGCACCCTTCGCTCTGCATCCCAAGTAGGGGGCGTGCGGCGCAATTGGTGCTTGGGAAAATAGGTGTTGAAAAGCGCCTTTTCTTCTTCGTTCAATTCACCGCGCATGGCGTTGAACTCTCGCCTTGCCCACTGTTTGTGCTCCATATCTTCAATTCGGCGCGTCTGCGGATTAAAATGCACGTGGTATACGTACAGCGTTTCATCCGGAAAATCAACAATGCGCACCAGATTGCCTATAAATACAAAGGGAACAACCGCACAATATTTTTCCTCTCGGAAATTAACACGCACGGCGGGCTTCGATTCAAAACGCTCGCAGAAAAGTTTGCGCATGGTGCTGCCATCCTCAGCCAGAATCAGCAAGCGCTCGCAGAGCACACGCTTGCCGGCCTTATTCTTTCCCCAAGAGGAAGAGAATTGCACCAGGTTTTCCGAATCCCAGCTCTCAGTTACCGGCTGGGTAGAGGAACCAAAGTAGTTCTCGAACATCGCCGCATCCTCGGGTGCAACAGCGGAGCAAAGTAGTGTTTCGGTATAGGCTTGTTCCTTGGCGTCGTCTCCGTAAAGCAGAGGGGTGGTTAAGACCATGGCAACAAGCGAGGAATATAGGAGGGATTTCAGATTCATGGGGCGGGAAGGGGATTGTGCTATGTGAGAGGAAACTAGGTGATGTGAGGTGTAATTTAGTGATACTTAAATCCTTTCTTTTGCTCTTGTTCGTACAGGCGCAGCTTGCTTAATTGGGCGGCTATCATTCTGACGATGCGAATGTCATAGTCGCCTCCGCACTCAGGTTCTCCATCAAACAAGCCTTGCACTTCATCGCAGTCCGGCAATACAGGAAAAGCCCCTTTTTCTAACAGCAGGGCAACCAGTTCCACATCATTACAAAGAACGGCAATGCGCAGGGGAGTACACACAAACCCATCTAATTCCACATAGTCATTAACTTCCTGCGGGTATTGCTTGATAGCGGCAATGAATTGAGTGCGCGCTGCATCATACGGCTCATGGTTATAGACGCGTTCGTAGTATTCCGTCATGGCAGTTAATACATGGCCGGTATAATCGCCAATCATGGTCGGATTGTTTCCGCTGTGGTGCGTTTCGCCATCGGCAAATGCAGCATTCGGAATAAATACGCTTAAAAATAACAGAATAAGGAAGGCGATTTTGTTCATGAGCTTCACGCGGTGCGTTCTTTTTGATACGGTGTGTTATAGCAATGCTTGGAGATTATATCAATGAGTGTGGGCAATAGTAATTATCGGCCACGGCAAAGTTGGGTCAATTTTACCAGTGCGAAGGCGCAAATCATATTGGTTGCAACGCTGAACAAGGCGCTGTAGGTAGAGTACGAGCTGTCAAAGCCATGCACGAAAAAGTCTGTATACGCACCCACAAATGCCACCAAAGCCGGCAGAGCGTAACAAATGTAATTGGTGTCGGCGTCCGCCACACGGCGACGTTGCCCCCACAGCCACACCGCGCAGCACAACACACCCGGCAACATAAAACACAACACCGCGAGTATAATGCTTGAAACGATATCCCACTGCGGATTTTGTGGCAGACATTGCGGGAAGGACGGTGTTAAACGCAGTGCCGTTGTTTCGTCTTTCGGCGCATTCGGGTCGTTCGGGTAAAAGAGCATGGAGCCGTCTTCCTGAACAATGAGGCGGGGAGACAACACCGGCGATAAGCCTGTGGGTAACTGCGGCTGCTCATTCGGGTACACCGGGAGCACCCCTGTGTTGGTATACAGCGTTGTTGCCCCATACTGAGAGGGCTCTAACTGATAGGTAGCAATGATTTTTTGTTGCCATGCGGCATCGGCGGGGATAGAAAACTCTGTGCATGGCAGTTCTTCTGCCGTGGTGGCGCGAATGGTTTGCATCTGCAATCCTGCGGGTGCTTCTCCCAGCCAAGGGGCTGCTTCCTCCTGCCAGGTAGCCTCTGTGCTGTGACTGCCATTGCCGATAAACCACACCAATGCGTACACCGCAACAGCCGCCAATGTATATATCACCCTTATCTTGTTCATGTGCAGCATTATCTATACATGGAGAGACGATGTCAAGCCCGTATTCTATTTGCAAATAGGTTTGCTTTCATTCTCGTTCAATGGTATAAATATGTCAACCAAACGACTTATATGCCGGAATATACCAATCTTCTATTGCCTGATGATGAACATTACTACTTCGGGGTGGAGTTGCCATACTCCCCGGAGGAGGTGAGAGAGCGTTTGCTGCGCAAGCCCGAGTATCTCTACTCCCTCACGAGCGAGGACGAAGAAGAAGGGGAGGTATTCAGAACTTGGCTCTACCTGTGGCGCTGTAATGAAGGATGGGAGATGCGTGAAGGGATGACCCCCCAAGGCAGCATAGCTGAGATGCATGCCCGGCATAATATCAGGCTGCATGTTGTGCTGCATGCTCTGACAGAGGGCGAAGCCTTGAATCCCAGCACATGTTCCCGCAGAGCGCCATACCAATACTTTCTCGTAGAGCCTGCTTCCGCAGAAGGAAGCCTGACAATCCCTCAGCTCAATCTTCTGAGAGCAACGGGTAACACCGAGGGTATCAGATTCCATGTCATTAAGTCAGTGGATTTTTCTGAAGCATACAAAGGGGAAAATATAGAATCTCTCATGCCGGAAGAAGTACCACAAGAGGTCATCAATCGTCATTGCCTGATGTATGCTCGCAGGGAGTTGACTGCGTTGAAATCCATACATGATGCGGACAGTATGGAGCTGTTGCTACCCTTGGCTTACGAATACGGTTGTATGCGCACCCATCTTTATCTTCGTTGCTGTTTTTCGGATGAGGTGAAAGAGGAATTAGGGAATATGGCATCTGCAAGAGAGCTCCAAGCCTCTCTCTTGAGACAACCGTGGTATGCCGGCAGTCACCACCAGCGCGTCATGCATCCCTCCGGTTTGGTCTTATTCGCAACTTATCCCCCACATGGAGAATACTGCCGCGAATTGTACGATTTTGAACCCGGTCGCAAACTGTGCTACAAAGAGAGCGAGGGGCGAGTGCAAATTCTACCGGCTACGGAGAATGATATTCCCTTGCCTCAACGTGAGGGAGGGCGTTACCATATCTTGCCCGATGATTGTCTGTGCGGACAATACAGAGATGAGCATGACCACATTATCAGATGGGTCGATATGTGATGTAGAGTAATTGCCTTGTACTAGGACCCTCGCGCGGCAGGGCTTAATCTTCCGTTGGCTACATTATCCCTGTTGCCACATTTGGCGTAGGGTAGAGAAGGCGATGGAACGGGTGGCGGAAAAGTCGAGCGGGACTTTTTGTGCAAAAACGGCGACTTGCTCGGTGATTGTTTTCCGGGGAAGGCGGTTCGGGGCAAAGATGCGGATGAGTTGGGTGTAATCCGGGCTTGGGGCAAAGACGTACAGCCCTTTGCGCTGGTAGTAGCGCTTGAGTGTTTTCCAAGCACGGAGCTTGGTTGCTCTCAGCTCCTTGTCGTGTTGCAGGGTATGCAATGCCTGAACGATGCGGCATAACTCCACAAAGAAGGAGATGGGGTTCGCGCCTCGCAAGGAGCGTTCGCCGTTTAGGTACTCCCATACAGGGAGCTGTCGGCGGTACGCTTGTTCTTGCTCCTGCAGCGACTTGGGGGCGCCGAATGCCTGGGTGTACATGGCATCCGCTTCATCTTGCGGAAAATAGTGTTTCAGAAAACGGTTATACTCATCCACATGAAACAGGAGGTTGTACGGAACATAGCCGCATGGTTTCCTGTTCAGGAACATCCCGATATGCCCCTCGGGGTCCACCAAAAAACAGGTTACTAATTCTTGCCCAAAGGAATCGTGCTGAGGATCGAGAAATGGCGAATACTCGCCCATGCAATCCGGAATGTAGAAAACTCCATCCGGAGGGCAGGGCGCGGCATAAAGTCGAAACACTTTTTCCTTTGTTCGCCGCATGCTCGGGTATCAGCTTTTCGGGGTGGTAAACTCAGCGTATACATCGGTTCGGGTGGGGAACCAAGGGGAATACTCCACCGTGCACTTGGGCGAGTATTCTCCCTGCGGAATACGGAAGCGGGAGTCTCGAGCCATCTCACGCTTGTACTCAAAATAATGGAATCCGTCTTTGGTTCCCAAATAGTCTATGCCACGGAACATGGATTGCGGAGAGGTAACGTATTCCCTCGCCTCCGCCATAGAAAAGGTCTTTATCTCCTGCGAGCAGGAGCTCAAACCAATAGCTACCAAGAGGAGCAACGGGGCAATGGAAGCGGTGTATGAGCAACGAGACATAGCTGTTGAGGTGGAGCTTATTTTGCGGCGTGCTTGCGTAACAAGGAAATCTCGCTCTCGGTCAAACCGATTTCAAGAGGTACTCCATACCCCGCGATTTTCCATGGGGGCATGTAATAGAAGATGCTCACAGCCAGGGATACTTGCTTCAATGTAAAGCGCCGAATTACGTCTCCGTTTGCATCGATGATGTCTGCATACAGGGCAATATCCGCCTCGTCGCGGTCGGTCATTTTACCACCGGCGAATTCCACGGAATAGGCGATGCGTGCCATCTCCCGCAAATCGTCAGCAAAGTCCTGAATCTCCGGTCGACTCATCGAGGGCTCTAAGACAATATGCCCCTGCTTGTCCACAAATCTTATGGCTGCAACCTCCGGAATGGAAAAAGAGGAATAGGCGTACGAGGCCTTTTGTTGGCTCTGAGCCGCCAACCACCAGCAAGCATTACAAGAAACACACCCTGTCATTAGCCCTGTTGCAAGGCAGAGGGCAGAGGTGGTCAGGATGCTGCGAAATATCATTTTGTTGAGCCTAGTTTGTTGCATGGTATGAGTTGGGGGTGTTGTTCGGTGCTTCTCGTTTAATCGCTATTTCTTATGTTGTGAAATTGCAGGGAATGTTCGGGGACAAACCATCCATCGTTTCCGTTGAGAGCTTCCTCGGGGAAGCAGAAAGGGATATTGTATGCTGAGTCTTTCATCATAATACGTCCCTTGGGGGCTTTTGCGTATGCAAAACCGAACGAATGTGTGATTGTTCCATTGTTGCTATCACGGGGCGGTATTTTGATAGTCACATCTATATCCCCATAGTAGGCACCGCTGCTATACAACCATGGGCTGAAGGCCGTTGCATGAAAAGAAAGACGCGCATACTTCTTTTTCAGAATAAGGGTCGGATGTAGCATGCGAACCCCGGCTATCTTGCTGTTTTTTTGTAATTCCTGTATGGGGATGGAGAGAATGCCGATGGTATCCTCTCCGTTACACAAAGCGTATGTGAATGTGTAGATATGATTTTGCTCATCTGAGTTTGCCGCATAGTGGTGCATCTCCTCAGGGGTGGCTTGCAACTTTAGTGTAGGGGGCAAATCTTCAGGGTCTAAATATACACATTCCCCATCTGCGGAGAAGATGACACTCTCTGCTTCTAATGAATCCGGTGGTGTAACTGGTTCCGGCGGTTGCCCGAACCACGTGCAGGCAGGTTGGAGCAGCATTACAACAGCTAGGGTAGTTGGGAAGATAAAACGGCTGTTCATTTGATGGTAAAAGTATTTGTGATGCTGCCTACCCGGTTCGCTTACTTCTTGCCGGCCATGCGGGTGGCTAAGAGAAGGTAGGTAACAAGCTTGGGAGTGTTGCTCAGAAGTTGGCCGATATCTGCGGGTAAAGGAAGGCTCGTCACAGCATCGGCTTGGAGTTTGCTGCGGCTTTGCATTGCAGACATCATGAGTTGCAAAATGAGCGAGGAGGCTTTCTTGTTGGCCAGCAGAGTTTCCATTTCGTTTTTCACACCTTCCGGGCAATTAGCGCGCAGGTGCTTCATGAGTTGTTTGCGGATGGCGAACGAGGCGAGAAATTGAAAAAGTCCCATAATCTGTTGTGTAAGTTGTTATATTGCCTGTTATGGTAGCAGTTGAGGACGGGGCATGTCAAGCCTCTAATAAGGTTGCAAAGGCGGCAGCATTGAGCATACGCAGGCGGGTCCGCAACAGGCGCTCCGGGGTGGCTACTTGTGGCATGCCCGTGGCTGCTGCTTTCTCCAAATCTGCATAGTACTTAGCGGAGTCTGCCGCGTATGCATTAAATCCTTCTAAAACGGAGTCCTCAGACCAGAGGAGCAAAGAAAGCTCGCATTCCTGCAAATCCAGCTTAGCTTCGCGCAGCTCCCATTGCGAGGCCATGCCGGCACGCAGTTTTTGCTCAATCTTCTCTACCATGGCCTTTCTAATCGTTTGTTCCTTGTGGGCGTCCCATTCTATGTAACGGTAACGGAGCACATCGGCCTTCATTTGGCGCTCGGTATCGCCTGCGGCAGCAGCTGCTTTGGTGATGGTGGCGTGCAGCTCAAGCAGCCCCTCAGGCACAGGTGGCCCGTCCTTTCCCTCGCACCATTGGGCATATAAACGGGAGGCGTCGTACAGCTCTGCCCCGGTTTCAAAGGGGATATCTACGGGGGCAAACCCCGCTGTATAACGAGCCTTAGCAAGGTTGTCTGCCAAGTGCAGGGCATGCAACGCTGTCTCAAGGTCGGATTTAAGCGCATCTTCCTTGGAGAGCGCGGGTTCCCCACTGTTTTCTTGCAAATAGTGTTGCAATTCCTCTGATGAGACTTTTGTCGGCTGTTCCTCTTGCATGTATTGTATTAATGCTTTGCTTATCAAATAGTGAGCCTGCATGCGATAGACGAGAATCGAATCAGCAGTGCCACTGCGACTGTTTTGCAACAGGGTGTCTAAATGCTTTTCTGCCACCTCCAAAGCAGGGCAAGTGGCAAGCATGGCGCAACTGCATGCGCTTAAGAGAAGTTGTTGTAGTATCTGTTTAGCGGTCATATTCTTTATCTTGTTGGGGATTGTTGCGTTTTTGGTGGGAGAGGAGACGCTCCTGCCATTCGGTCTTAAAATACACGCTGTCAATATTGGTGATGTAGCGGTCATCATTCCCGGATGAGAATGTATAATACTCCTCCCAATTCACGCTGGTGTTATCCAGTATTTTCTCCTGCTCCAAATCATAGTAGGTTTTGCGCCCTTCATAAGTGTCTATGATTAACAGGTTTTGGTAGTTCAGGTTAATATCGATAGCAGGGGACATGATGCCGGTATAGATGTTTTCACCCTTGTAGCTCACACGCTGGATGAGGGGAGTGGCAGACGTGTGCGGAAACTTAATCCACGTTAGCTCGCCCACTTGCTCTTCTTGGGTGAGGGCCGCTACCACAATAGATACCACACAGAGCCCTACGAGCACAATGAACAGAATGGAATCCCACGGCAGCTGGTTCTTTCGGCGTTGCATATCTATCTTATAGACTCTTTAGGGGCTGTGTTTGTTCAATCATAATGTTGATAGCGGCCGCCTCATCGAAAACACTCGGCAATTTTGCCAACAACATTGCATACGGCTGCCACCGGCAGAATGGCAAGAATGGCGGCCTGCTCTGCGGTGCACAGCGCGATGGTTGCCGTGGTGTCGAACACCTCCAGCGGAACGGCGGCCAGATGTTGCCCGGTGGTGGGTTGGGGGGCTGCCTCCGTTATCGGCATGCCGGCAACGGGGGTGGTAATTTCGCTATAGGGTATGCTGAAGCCCCCCTTGATGGTATCTCGCGGGAGTTGCTCTTCCTTTGCTATGTTAAGGCGCTTAGCATGGCGAAAGGGGAAATCTTTTTCGGCCATAGCAAGGTCAAAACGCAGTACCCGTAAAGAATAATCATGGGGATAGTTTCGGGTTTCTGCCGGAACCATGCAAGTGCGCACGGTCTCTTGCTGTATTTGGTAGCGTTCGGAGTTGTCTTCGGGGCACCAGCCTGCACCATCCCCACGGCGATAGATGTTTTTACCCTTATCGGTGGCATAAGCCAGCTTGATGGGGTACCAATCCTTTCCCTTGTAGCGGTATTTGGTGTTAAGAGTTTCAGGTATCCGTACCACCACTTGCTTGTCGCAGTGGAGCACGGCCTCTGCCGTATGCAGGGAGGGCCAGCAGTAGCTACACGAGGCAAGCAGCGAGACGGCGGCCAGAGCGGTGATGGAGATGCGGTGGTTCATGGTATGCACTGTGGTGTCTTCATCAATGATAATGCCGCTCAACGCTGCATCCGCGAAAAGGATTGCAAAAAAATGCGGGCCGGCTCAGCTATGCGCAGGGCAAAGTGCTACTCCTGTTGCTCTTCTTCTTCGTATTCCTCGGCATCGCCCTCGCTATGGTTAGGGATGGTTTCGCGGGTAACGAGCTCGCCGTATTGGTTGAAGCAGGCAATACAATCGGCGTCCTCCAGCTCAAAGTACAAGAAAGCGGCATACGTTGACTGCTCGGAGCCGGTGTGGTAGAGAATGCTCACAGACTCATCCGCCGTGTGGGCGCCGGCGCGTGTTACTTTTGTAGACCGGGGCAATTCCGCCAAGCTCAAGGCCTCCGGAATATCAATCTCCTCCTGTTGAAGCAGTTGGTGCAAGCGCCATGTGTTGCTTTGGGTGAAGCACCAAACAGCCCCCAAAAGAATAGCGCCCAGCAGAACACTTATGGCCTTGCTAGGCAAGCGCTTGGGAAGCTGTTTGGAGCATGTGTTCATGTGGGGCGGCAGCGTTTGTGCGGGGTCAACCATAATCACGCCGTCTTTATTTTCAATGCACACCCCGTGCGGCACGTTATAAACGGTGCGGGGCTGTGCTTGGCTGCTCATGAGCCACGAGTTTGAGTTCTCGGAGATAAAAAGCAATTTGTTATGGAGCACATAGCACTGTGCCGGGCGTATGTGGCGCAGGTTTTCTGCCGCGCCGCCGGGGTGCCGCAACTTGTTGGCCGCGCGCCACACAATGAAGCCCACAATCAACATGTAAAGGTAGGTGGCTTCGTAAGAGGCTGCCAGCAGAACGATACCCCAAAGCAGCAGAAGGACGGGGCGCAGCCAAGTCCATACCCATGCCGGAGCTTGCAGCAGAACCCTGGTATCTGCCAACACTTGGCGTTGCTCCGGGGTGGCGCTGAAGGTGAGGGGCGTGGTCTCGGCGAGCTCTGCCGGGGGAGGGGTGAGCTGCGAGGGGGCAGGAGTAGTGCCGGCGTGTTCCTCCGCAAAGGCGGCAAACTCGGCAATGCGCTCTTCGGGCAGCCCTTCCAGCAGGCAGTTGAGCCCCTTGCCGCTGCTGTGCTCCAAGTAAATGGTGTGGTTGAGCACACGGCGAGCCATGGTGATTTCGTCCCACGCAATGTAGGCAGCAGTGGCTCCGGAGTCGCTCTCAATCAGCACGCCGCCATCGGTGAGCGTATAAAAGGTGTTTTCGTATGATTTGGTATTTTGTCGAAGGCGGCGAGCATGCACGGCTGCCACGATGGCGGCAGGAATTGCCAAGCCAAGCATCCACCACCACATGTACGGAGCCGCAGGCGATTGGTCGTCGATACTGCAGATAATGTAGAATATCAGTGCATAGGTAACCCACTTGGAGAAAAAGCTGATGAGAACGGTTTTTGTGGTCGTGCTGTTGCCTACTTTGCTGACTCTGTATACCATAACGCAGAAAGTATAGCAACAAAAACGGCCGCAGAAAAGCCCAAAGTTGGGGCTTAATGCGTTAATTGCTGCGGATTTCCGGCCGCTCAGGCAAAAAACTCCCCTCTGAGGGCGGGCTTGCTCGTTATTCTGCTTGCAAACATGTTGAATGCGCGTATAATACCCGGCATGAGCCCCGGAGAAAAACAATATCCTACCGTATTGCAAAAACGTGTTATTTGGCTTGCCCTCACGCTGCTGAGCTTGCTCTTTGTTGTGGTGTTGGCCTGCGGATGCGCCTACGGGCTCATCAAGCTGTTTGTGGCGTTAGAGGCCGTGCTGCTACCGGTGCTGATAGCCGGTATTTTGGCTTACCTGCTCAATCCCATTGTGGGGCGCATTCAGCGCAAGGTGGGCAAGCGAATTTGGGCGGTGCTTATTGTCATGTTCGGCGCTTTTTCCTTGCTTACCGGCTTGTTCTTTTGCATTGTGCCGCCGCTGGTGAAGCAATCTAATGAGCTGTACGATAATCGCTCTCATATTGCCGACAATATTGTATCAACCACCAAAAAGCTGATTAATGAAGACCGCTACGTGCAGCAGGTGGTGGACCTCTTGTACCGCCAAGCCTGCTCCGAGGATAAGAGCGTCGCGCCGACTCCGGCAGAGGGAGCAGACCCCTCGGTGGCAGAGGACTCCGCAGCAGCTGTGGTTGTAGCCACGCCGGATGCCGTAGCCGCCGTGGCAGAGGAGGAAGTAACCTACGGGCAGAAGTTGCGCGTGGTGATGGATCACCACTCCGGCTATTTGGTGAAGAAGGGTGCCCAGTGGTTGACTGCGGGCGGGCGTTTCCTCTTTGGTATGGTGTACTCAGTTATCGGCGCCATTATCATACCGGTGTTCCTGTTTTATTTCATGCTGGAGTCCGAGCCCATTGCCAAGAACTGGGATAAGGTGCTGCCGCTGCGCAACTCTCGCTTGAAAGATGAAATCGTGGCCACCCTCAGCGAAATTAATCAAAACCTGGTCGCCTTTGTGCGCGGGCAGTTGTTGGTGAGCTTGATAGATGCGTTCATTCTGGGCATTGCCTTGGCCTGCTTGGGGCTGCCCTATGCGCTTACTATTGCGGCGGCTGTGGCCGTGTTGGGCATTATCCCCTACATTGGCATGATTGCCACGAGCATACCCGCCATGTTGGTGGCTTGGTTTACATGGAACGATGTGGGCATGGTGATTGCCGTGGCCTGCGTGTTCCTCTCCGTCAGCCAGTTGGATAGCTGGGTGTTGCAGCCCAAAATTGTGGGCAAGAACATGAAGATGCACGACATGACGGTGATGTTCTCCGTGCTGTTCTGGAGTTTGGTGTTCGGCGGTGTGCTGGGTGCCTTGGTGGCTGTTCCGCTTACCTCTGCTATTAAGGTGATTTTCAAACGCTACGTCTGGGAGCCCCTTACCGATAAACACGCCGCAGAGTGAGGTGAAGCGCGCCGTGCTCATTTGTAAGTGCCGCTTGCCGTCGCTTACAAATAACAGCATTAAAATGCCTGTTTTGCATCATTTAGCGTACTTAACGGCGCTGAAAGACGCTTCCGGAGCGGATTTTTGGCTATTTTTTTAAGAAAAGTTAATTTTTTACTTGAAATTCAAAAAAAATAAAGTAATCTTAGAGATGAAGAAAGCCTCATGGTGAGGTAATCTAATAACTCTAAACCACATCAGTATCAGCTATGAAGACCATCGCAGTTCTCGCCATCGCCGCCGCTGCTCTCGTATCCTGCCAGCAGCAGCAGACCCAGCAGGGTGACACCACTCCTCCCATGGATGTTCCCCCCGTTGTAACCGGCAAGTAAATCTTTTTGTTTACAACAAAATGACGGCGCACCCGGCTTTATGCTCGGTGCGCCATTTGTTTACCCTCGTGTTGCGTTTGTTTGGGGGCGGGGTATTAATACAGGTCGGTGGGCAGAAGAGATTCTGCCGAAATGTAGGGGATGGTTTGCGTGGGTACGGAGTCGAACTCCGGAGGCAGGTTATCCTCTGTCACCAGCTGATAGGGCGGAAGCTGCACAGCATGCGGTGTGGTAACAGAGAGCAGGGCTGCCGGCACCGCCACCAAGCATTGCGAGGCGCATGCTGTGGCGAGGGTAGCCCAACGAGCCTGCTGCGAGTGGGCATAGAAGGCTTGCGTGGGGGAGAGCCCGGCCGGGCGTAGCACGGCAAATTGCGGGCGCGCATGCAGCAGAGCTTGCTCCGCCTGCTCCCCACAGCACAGCTTGCACTCTTTATCCACCTCGCCGCCGGTGCAAATAACGGTGTGCGGTAACACCTTGGGTGCCAAATGGAGCGATAATTGCAGAGAAGGGGTGATGAAGGTGCAAGGTTTGTCCGCCAGTTGCGCTGCCAGCACGCGGGTAAAGTGGCAGGCATCGGCATAAATGCAGGCCCCGGCAGGAATGTGGGCTGCTACCAGGGCCGCCATGGCGGATTCTGCCCCGGCATCTGCCGTAGCCCCTGCGGTTTGGGTGGGCACAATGTATTCTGCCCCGCCGTGTACACGCTTGAGCAGGCCTTTTTTTTGCAAGGCTACAAAGTCGGTGCGGATGGTTTCATCCGTCACCCCCAGTTCTTGGGCTAAGGCCGCGGAGCGAATGCTGCCGCGCTGCTCCAACAGGCGGATGATGTATTGCCGGCGCTCGTGGGCCATGTACATCGTGTGCAGAATGGGGGGGATGGCTGGTTAACGGAAATGGGAGGAGAGGAGCGACTCCAACCCGTTGCGCAGCGAGTCCGCCGCGCTGCCCAGAAGCTCTCTGCCGGGGGAGCTGAGCGTTTGGCCGCAAATATTGAGCGCGCGTAAGCGCTTGATGAGCATTTGCAAGCGGGCGGCAGAGAGAGCATCCTGCTCCTTGCTTTCTAACAGCAGCAGGGTGGATAACATGTGCGAGATGATGCCGGCATAGGTGTTGATGTATTCCTCCGCCTCGCGAGACATCCGAGTTTTCTCCTGCCCCTCGATAATCAGCTTTTGCACCAAGGCCGTCATTTTAGAAGCCTCGCGGAACATGGAGTGGCGCATCGCGCGGGCAAGAGACTCCGCTTGCTCCGGCTCCAAAAAGTCTGCCACCTCCCAGTCGTGCTCAATCACATCCTCCGAGGGCGGCATGTCGGCCTCGTCTTCATCCGCCAATTTATCCAAAAAGGCCGTGCGGTCCATCACATAAGCGGCAGAAATATAGCCGCCGGGTTCGGGCCCGTACTTCTCATGAATCGTGGGGTAAATAGCCATGCACGCCTCGGCGCGGTTGAGGATAAAATCCCAATGGCATGAGGGCATATCCTTGGTCAGTGTGCTGACGGCCGGGCCGCGGTAGGAGTTCACATTGGCGCGCACGTGGGCACGCAGTGCCTCCATATTCAGCTGGCGTTGCACCATGTCATCTGCCGGGCTTTGGTACCATTGCGGCAGCGAAATATCGTAGGGAATTTCCGTCAGCTCAATGAGCACGCGGCTGCGCGTATCGGCAAAGAACTCGATGTAGAGGTAATTATTGACGGCGGCACGGTTATTGTTCTCCTGCAAGCGTCGAGAGAAGGTGATATCCCCCGCCACATAGTCGAGCGTGGAGTGGCGCATGGCCTGCACCAAATCCGGCAAGGCATGCACCTTGGCCGCGCTGAAGGGATTGGAGAACTCCACGCGGCAGCCGGCAATGTCGTGCAGGCAATCACCCTTCATGCGAATGTGCACAGGCTCTTTCTCATCCACAAACCACAGGCGCAGGCTAATGAGCCCTTGCTCGGTGTTGTCGATGATGCCTCGGGTGACCAACGGTGCAAGACGTGCCAGCATAGATGATGCGTTACTTAAGTGACGGTGCAGGAAGTTTTTGTGCTAAGGCCGCAACGGCCTCGGGGGCGTTCATGAGCTCTACCACTGCATCCCAGCGGCCCTGCATCAGGGCCTCGCGCGGCTCTGCCGGCATGGTAACGGGCAGGGTGGCCATGGGGCAACTCAGGGTCATGCTCTCCAAATCCAGCGTCCATACGGTGGACGGCGCATCTTGGGTAATGCTGAGGGCGGTTTGCAGGGCGCTGTGGGTGGCACACACACAGGGCATGCCAATGCCGGAGCTGTTGCCGAAAAAGATTTCAGCAAAAGACTCTGCAACCACCGCCTGTACCCCGCTGCGCTTAATAGCCTGCGGGGCGTGCTCGCGAGAGGAACCGCAGCCAAAGTTTTCGCCACCAAGAATAATGGTGGCACCGGCGTGCTCGGGCGCATCGATAGGGTGGCCCTTGGAGCTGCCGTCTTCGTTAAAGCGCTCGTCGTAGAACATGGTGCCTGCCAGCTCATCGAAGGTAACACACTTGAGGAAGCGGGCCGGTATAATGCGGTCTGTGTCCATATCGGCACCGGGCACAGGTACCGCCTTGCCGCTGATGCTGATGATTTTGTTAAGTGGCATAGAAATATAAAAAGAAGGTTAAGTGGTTATCAGCAAATGTCGAATACCTCGCGGGGGTCGGCCACGGTGCCGGTTACCGCAGCGGCGGCGGCCATCAGCGGGCTCATCAGCAGCGTGCGGCCTGTGGGGCTGCCCTGGCGACCCTTAAAGTTGCGGTTGCTGGTGCTGGCGCAAATTTGGTCGCCCTTCAGCTTATCGGGGTTCATGGCCAAGCACATAGAGCAACCGGCAAGGCGCCATTCAAAACCGGCCTCGCGGAAGATGTCGGCAATGCCCTCAGCCTCACATTGCAGGGCTGTCATTTGAGAGCCCGGCACGGCTAACGCCGTCACGCCCGGTGCTACACGGCGCCCCTTGAGCAAGGGAGCCACGGCACGAAAATCCGTAATGCGGCCATTGGTGCAAGAGCCAATAAACACCACATTCACCGGCATACCCTTGAGGGGAGTGCCCGGCTGCAGCTTCATGTATTCCAAAGCCGTTTGGCGAGCCTTGCGGGTCTCGCTATCCGTGGCCTCCTCGGGGGCCGGAATCATACCGCTGATGCCAATGCTCATATCCGGAGAAATACCCCAAGTAACGGTAGGTTCAATGTCTTCCGCCTTAAAGATAACCACGTCGTCATAGTCGGCATCGGCATCGCTGGCAAAGCTCTTCCAACGCTCCACGGCGGCATCCCAAGCCTCACCCTTGGGGGCATAGGGGCGGCCCTTCAGGTAGGCAAAAGTCGTTTCGTCGGGGTTCACATAGCCACAGCGGGCGGCACCTTCAATGGCCAGGTTGCAAAGGGTAAGGCGGCCATCCATATCCATGTTTTCGATGGCGCTGCCGCCAAACTCGTAGGCATAGCCCAAGCCGCCATCTGCGCCCAATTGGCCGATGATGTAGAGAGCCACGTCCTTAGCCGTAACGCCGGGGCGCAGGGTGCCTTCCACTCGCACGTTGCGCACCTTGAGCGGCAGCATAGCAAGGGTTTGCGTGGCAAGCACATCGCGCACCTGCGTGGTGCCGATACCCATGGCAATAGAGCCCACGGCGCCGTGGGTGGCCGTGTGGGAGTCGCCGCACACAATGGTCATGCCCGGTTGGGTAATGCCCAGCTCCGGCCCGATGGAGTGCACAATGCCTTGCTGGCCTGTGGGTAAATCAAACAAGCGAATACCGGCTGCAGCAGTGTTTTCGCGCAGCGCGTTCAGCATGGTCTGGGCGCGTGGGTCTGCCAGCGGCTCGGCCTGATTATCCGTGGGGATAATGTGGTCTACCGTGGCAAAGGTGCGCTCCGGGTGAAGCACGGGTAGGTTTAGCTCTCGGAGCATGGCAAAGGCCTGAGGAGACGTTACCTCATGCACAAAGTGTGTTGCTATAAAGAGCTGTGTGCGCCCGTCCGGCAGGGTTCCTACCGTGTGCGCATCCCATACTTTTTTGTATAATGTTTTACCCATGATTTGTGCCCGCCAGTATAGCACGCTGCGGGTTAGACGTCAAGCTGCGGGCGAGTCCATGACACAACTGAAGTACGAGGTGGGATTTACAATTTACAATGTACAATGTACGATTTTTGAGTTAGGCGGCTGTGCCGCGAGAATGATGATTTTGCGGCGCTTACTGCCCGCGCCAAAGCGCGGAACGAAACCAAGGGAAGTACGAGGTGCGAATTCCGAAGGACGATTTTTTGAATTCCGCTCGCTTACGCTCGCAAGTCAAGCGTTGCCAAAGGGAACGTTACCGCCCGCGCTTTAGGCGCGGAACACAAGCCGTTGCTCAAGCTTTGCGGCTCCTTGCGACCGCAGGGAGCCTAGCCCAACAAATTGTACATTGTACCTTGTAAATCGTAAATCCCAATTCGTACCTCGTACTTCCCTACAGGTATTCCACCAGGCCCATGGCGTAGGGCGGGTTGGCGGTGGTGAGGGGAACGAGGAGCCACAGGAAGGGGCGGTTGAACTCCAGCGTGTTGGAGCTGCCACCCACGGATGCCGGGGCAGTGGCATTCTCCGGCGATTCCTTAAAGACCAGCGTGCATTGTTGGTACAAGCCATCTAAGGGGAAGGGCTGTGTGGCACTGATTTTGGGGAAGGGGGAGCCGTCTCGCTTCGTGATGGCACCCAAGCCCATGGCATGCAGAAGGGGGAACACATCCAAACGGCTGTTATTGTAGGCAAAACGCGGCAATTTGATGGTGGCATCCTGCTCCGGGGCGGTGGCTAAGGCACTGCGTATGGCGTCAAAATCCGCCTGCGTCAGCTGCTCTGCCAGCGGGTGGGCACTGAGCGGTAATTCCTCCATCGGTTGAATCAGAATCAGCGCGCAAGAGTCGCGTTTGCCGTCGTCGCAAGCCGGATTGTTGCGCATCGGAATCGCTACGGCCTTCCAATTGCCGGCGGTGGACTGCACCATACGGAAGCGACCTTCGGCGCGCATCATTTCCACCTTAGACTGCGTGGCATCTGCATTGCGGAAGGTGGCTTTCTCGGTGCGGTGGGCATAGATGGGGTAATACCAATCTGCCGTGTAGCCGGCAACGGCGCAGCCCAGCAAGCGCGTGCCGCGCGGGGCGCTGGTGCTGTTGAACATCAGTGGCACCATGCCCTCCGTGGCATTCTTAACAGCCGTGTTCAGCAGTTTGTGCGCCATGGCCAAATCGCCCACAAAATCCGCCCCGTACACAATGCTCTCTTGCAGGGTGGCAGAATGGGACAACACATCCTTCTCATTGGCAAAGAAGAAGGCGCCCTCGTGCACCGCTGTGGTGCTCTCCGTCTTGGGGCGGGTAAGCTGCAAGCGCGTAAAGCTCTCTGCGTGCTCTTCGGCCGCCAAATCCTGCAGCTGCACTAAGCATTGGTTGAGCATGTTGGGGGTAAGCACCACGTTGCCTTCGGGCACCTGGCGCAGCAACTGCTGCCAAAGCTCTACAGTGAACGCGTGCGTGTGCAAGGTTTCGCCCGCTGCCGGCAGCGTAACGCGTGGCGGGGTAGAGGGGGCAATGGTGGGGTTAAACCACTCCTTCATGGCCGGATACAGCAGCCCTGCCACAAAGGCCAACACCACAATGGCCACGCCCTTCCGCACCACGAGCGGTATTTGTTGCAGTTTTTCCGTAAGCTTCATATCAACTGTAGAGTGAAAGTTTGGTATCTAAGGCCGGGCTCGGTGTCACGCGGAAGCGCTCGCCCAGCTCAATCGAGGCGCGGTTGCCCAAGGAGTTACGGAAGGTGATATGCACCGGGGTTTTGCCGCTGTGCTCCAGAAGGATGTTCTTGATAATCTCCAAATCCTCTGCCGTGTGGCGGGCGGTGTTGAGCACAATCTCGTAGAAGTTTGGCCCCTTGCCACGGCGCTTTCTGGCGCCAGCCTCCAGCAGCTCCAACCCGCGTGCCGATACCTTCTTGCCACCCGTACGTTCGTCCTCGCGAATACCGGCCCTGAAGCGTATGAAACTGCCCGCTTGCAGCATGCCTTCTACCTCCAGCGCCTTGGTATAGTTTTCTCCCCACAGCACGGCTTCGGTAAAGCCGGTAAAGTCCTCCACCCCAAGAATGGCAAACTTATCACCGTTTTTGGTGGTTTTAATGGCAACCGTGCGCAGCATGCCGGCCATTTCGTGAGCACCCTTAATTTCATCGGCCGTCATGTCCGGTAGGCCACCAATGGGGGTATACTTGGGGGCATCGATAATGCCGCGCATGCTATCCAGCGGGTTGCCGGTAAAGTACGCGCCGGTCAGGAACTTCTCCTCGTCCAAGCGTTTATCCTTAGGCCACTCTTGCACAATCACGCGCTCATCCGGGGCAGAGGTAGTCTCCTGCATATCGAAGAGCGACATTTGCCCTGCCGCGTTGTCCTTGTGCACACTGGCGGCACCGTTCAGGCATTGCTCAATCGTGTCGAACAACTGCGCACGGCATACGTGCAGGCAATCGAACGCGCCGCACTGCACCAGCACTTCAATTTGGTTGCGGCGCACGCTCTGCGGCGGTATGCGGTAGCAGAAATCCTCCAGGCTCTTATATGGCCCGTTCTTCTCACGCTCGGCTACAATCACGCTCACGGTTTCAGAGCTCATGCTCTTAACGGAGGCCAAGCCGAAGCGCACGGCGAGGTGGCCGTTGGGCATCGTCTCCGGCTGGAACTTAACCGCCGAGTGGTTGACACAGGGCCCCAGTACCTCAATGCCCATGCGAATGGCCTCTTGAATAAACACGCCAATCTTTTCGTTGGTGGATTCGTTGGACATTAAGCCGCAAAGGAATTCCACCGGATAGTGCGCCTTGAGGTAAGCCGTCCAGTACGAGATATGGCCGTAGCAGGCAGAGTGCGATTTGTTGAAACCGTAACCGGCGAACTTCTGAATCTTATCGAAAATGGCGTTGGCCGTTTTCTCTTCAATTTGGTTTACCTCCCAGCAGCCCTTCACAAAGCGGCGGCGCTGCTCCGCCATCTCCTGCATGTCTTTGTGGCCCATGGCGCGGCGCAGCAAGTCTGCACCGCCAAGGGTGTAGCCTGCCAGCAACTTGGCTGCGGCCTGCACCTGCTCTTGGTAAATCATCACGCCGTAGGTCAGGCCGGACACGGTTTCCAGCAGCGGGTGCTCGTATTCCGCCTGTTTCCAGCCCTTCTTTACGGCAATCATGTCGTCCATGAACTGCATGGCACCCGGACGGTACAAGGCCAAAAGAGCAATAATGTCTTCAATGTTGTCAATGCCGTAGCGGCGGCACGTGTCCACCATACCGCCGGATTCCAGCTGGAACACACCCATCGTATCACCTCGGTTCAGCAGGGCAAAGGTTTGCGGGTCCTTAATATCCACCGCATCGTAGCAGAAGTTCGGCTCGCGCCAGCGCACATAGCGCTCTGCGTCCTTCATCACCGTCAGGGTCTTAAGCCCCAGGAAGTCCATCTTGAGCAAGCCGGCGTTGTAAATGGCGCCCATATCGCACTGGGCCACAACTTCGCCGTGCGGGTTGCTCAGGTCGTCGCGGGTCAGTGCCACGTATTCGTCCAGCGGGCGGTCGCCAATCACCACACCGGCGGCGTGCATGCCCACGTTGCGCACGGTGCCCTCCAGCTTCAGGGCGTATTCCCATACCTCGGCATAGGTGCTGTCTTGCAGCAAGTTGCGCAAATCCTCGCTGGCATCGTAGCTTTTGGCAAGGGTAACACCGGGGCCGCTTTCAATCAGCTTGGCAATACGGTCACTGTCGGCATAGCTCAGGTCCAGCACGCGCGCCACGTCCTTAATCACGGATTTAGCGCCCATGGTGCCGTAGGTGATAATGTGCGTAACAGCGCGCTCACCGTACTTGTGGCGCACATAGTCAATTACCTCCGGGCGGCGACTCTGGCAAAAGTCGATATCAATATCCGGCGGGCTCACACGCTCCGGGTTCAGGAATCGCTCGAAAATGAGGCCGAAGGCGTAGGGGTCAATGTTGGTAATCTTCATCACATACGCCACCAGCGAACCGGCGGCGGAGCCACGGCCCGGCCCCACCGGAATATCGTGGTTTTTGGCCCAGTTAATGAAGTCTGCCGTAATCAGGAAGTAGCTGGGGAAGCGCAGCTGGTTAATAATGCTCAGCTCATAATCCAAGCGTGCGCGCAGCTCCGTGTCGTTCTCTGCACGCTCCTTGCCGTAGCGCTCGGCCAAGCCCTCATAGCAAATCTTGCGCAGGTATTCCTCGCGGGTAGAGCCGTCCTCCGGCGCGAACTCCGGGTATCGCTCGGTGGAGGTAGAGTCCAGTTTGATGGAGGTATTGCAGCGCTCGGCAATAATATTGGTGTTTTCGTACGCATCCGGGTATTCGGGGAAGAGCTGGCGCATTTCCTCCTCGCTCTTAAAGTACACGCTGGAGGGGTAGCGCATGCGCTTGCCGTCCATGCGCTTGTTGCCCGTGCCTACGCAAATGAGAATATCGTGCGCATCGTGGTCGCTCTCGTTAAGAAAGTGCGCGTCGTTTGTAACCACCAAGCCCACATCGTGCTTGCGGGCTAGGCGCACCAGCTCCGGCGTGCAGCGGCGCTCGCTTTCCAGCTCGTGGTCCTGCAGCTCCACAAACAAGTTGTCCTTGCCGTAAATATCAATGAGCTCCAGCAGCACCTCCTCCGCCTTCTCCGGCTGGTCTTGCAGTATCCACTCCTGCATGGGACCGGATACACAGCCCGTCAGGCAGATAAGCCCTCGGCTAAACTCGCGCAGCGTGGCCATATCCACACGCGGCTTGTAATAAAAGCCGTCCAAATGCCCGCGTGAAACAATTTTTATCAGGTTCTCCCAGCCCAAGTTGTTCTCACACAGCAACACCAAATGCGTGTATTTGTGGCGGCCGGGTATTTGTTTTTTGACGTCAATCGGCGTGGGCGATAAGTAGATTTCGCAGCCCAAAATAGGCTTGAACACAGGCTTCGGCTCGTCCGGGTGCTCCTTATTCCACTCCAAAATGCCCTTGTTGTGCTTCTTCACATTCACCATGAACTCAATGGCAGCGAACACGTTACCGTGGTCCGTAATAGCTACGGAGTTCATGCCCAGTTCGGCACAACGCTTGATGAGATCCTTCGTGTGGATCATGCCGTCTAGCAGCGAGTACTCTGTGTGAACGTGTAAGTGTGTAAAGGCCATGGTGTGCTCCCCATTATACATGATTCTGCGTTAAAATCAACTGATTTTGTAGGGGCGTAGTACGGGGGAGGAAGGAACGGCCTGCGCCGTGGTGAAGAATGCCCGTTGGGCATGGTGAAGAATCTGCCTGCGGCAGATGGTGAAGAACAGCTAGCGCTGTGGTGAAGAACGCACCTGCGGTGCGTGGTACGGAGGAGGAAGGAACGGCTTACGCCGTGGTGAAGAATGCACCTGTGGTGGTATAGAGGAAGCGAACGAAACTTCCAAATCGGGAATCTCTAAAAACTCCGGGGCCCCCACAAATTGGTAGTTGTGGGGGAATACTATCGGAGTGTTGGACTTTAGTCCAACATTTATTATTAAACCTTACCACCAAAAAGGTGGGTCTGAAGTCCCACCCTACGATATAGCCAAATTGCTATTTATCGAGTTTTTAGAGATACCCAAATCTAAAATCAAACTTCAAAAATCCAAAATCCCTCACGTACGCGCGCGAAAATTTATTGTATAGGAATCCCCGCCCGCTGCCCAAAAGTATTAAATCAAAAATCTAAAATCAAAAATCCAACCTCCTTTGTTATCTCTTTTTTAGAGAGATGGCAAGCTAAAAGTTTCAAAAAATGTTGATTATCAGCACTTTAATTCACTCTCTTATAGTGGGAATTGAATGAAAAATTGACATGCAAATTTGCATAACTTATTCACTGTTAAAGCGAACTTTGTCATCTCCCTAAAAAAGAGATAAACTGCCCTCAGGTCGTCCCTGCTTTAGGTGAGCTGTGGACGGAAATAAAGACAATTTAACAATAATATACAAATGAAATTACATTTACCAGTTGCACTGCTTGCTGCAGTGTTAAGCACTTTTGCTTATGGTGCCCAACCTGTCCGTGAGACGGGGGCTGACGGTAAGGTGACAACTACCTTAAATACTGACGCCACAGGAGATAAACTTATTTCGGGGGTTACAAAGACTTCCCGATATGGATATCTTGCTCCTCTGTATTCCAATGGTTCTGCATCATCAGCCGAGATAAATATCGGTGAAGACGGTAAAGTTGCACGTATAGCAGCGTCCGGTGCTATTGGAAGTTACATTACAGGGGATAGGACTGTTAATGTTTACGGTGAAGCAACTTATATCTATGCCGGTTATATTGATCAGAGCGGTATCAATGGCGCATATGGTAGCAAATCTGCTTCTCCTCATACTAAAAGATTCGCGCCTAAAGCAACGCTTGACGCAGAAGGTAATTATCCCACCATTGATATTAACGTATACGATGGTGCAACCGTTGGAGATATTTATGGTAGCTCATGGATTGCTGTAGACGGCTTGAAGTCGCACGTAAATGGCCTAGTTAATACGGAAGGAATGACCCGCGAGGAAGCGGAACAGTACATGCTTTGGGAATCCAATCCGATTGCTTTGAATGAAGCGGTAAATATCACTGTTCATGGTGGTTCCGTAGGGTTTATTGCAGGCGGTATGATGGGCGGCGCTGTTGATAATAAAGTTACGATTACTGTAAATGGTGATAATGCGTCTGTTGATACAATTTGCGGTGGCTCCTATTCCAACGCGCATGGTGGATATAATTTTATTGGATACGTAGATTCAACTCATATCAAGTTGGAGAACGGCACCGTAGGTACAATCTATGGTGGTGGTGTTTACAACCATCTTTCTTCTGTTGTCAAGGAAGGTACTTTGGTTGAACTCAATGGCGGCACTGTAACCGGTAATGTTTATGGTGCCGGTGAGCGTGACAAAGTTTACGGTGGTACGCACGTTGTTTTGAGTGGCGATGCTAAGGTGCTTGGCGATATCTATGGTGCCGGTACTATCGGTGATGAAGTACAGACCGGTGACCGCGTTATCACCTTCGATAACCACGGCGACGTAAATTGGAATCAAATTAAAAACTTCAATGTTGTAGAGTTGACCGGTGGTACTTCTACCACGCTTGGCGAGGATGCCGGCCATACCCTCAGCACCGACTTTGAGAAGGTTGTTATCTCCGGTCCCAGCACAACAGTTACAGGCACAATTGGCCGTCCTGTTGAGTTGCATATCACGGATGATTGCTGGGTAGAGCTGAAGGGCAAGGATGGCACTTTGACCACCAATGCCGGTTCCGTAATCAAGGATAACACTACCAAAGATATCGTAATTCATGGTAATGCTCACTTCAACGGCACGTCCATTGAGAACTCCACCATCAAAGCCGATGGCAACATCGGAGTATTGGATGGTTCTACCGTAAAGGATGCTAACCTTGTTGCAGCTGATGGCAACGTTTCCATCGTAGGCAGCACCATGAATGGTGGAGAAATTACCGTTGGTGGTACGTTGACTGTCCATACTTCTCAAGTTAAGGTTGACAAGATTCATGGCGGCGAGGAGCTCTCTCTGATAATGAAAGGTTCTTTCGGTGAGGCTGGTCCTTCTCTTGAAGTAAATCAGGATATCAAACTTGCTGCAGATAGCTCTATTCATGGTTGGAGCGGTTTTGTCGGTGAGGAATATTGGGGTGACCCATACACAGCCAGCGTGACGGCTAAGTCTATTACTGCCGAAAAGAATTTATCAGGTAGCGTACAGGATATTTCCTGTGCAGATCTCACAGCTACCGAAGGTGATATCACGATTGGTGGTGGAAATACTGTTATTACTAGCAATCTCGTAGCTAAGGATTCCGTTGTCCTGAAGGATGGCGCCAGCTTGACTCATGGTTCTACTGCTACTGCTCAGACCGGTGATGTTGTATTGAGCAATGGTGTTAAGGTAGAAAACTCTGATTTGATTGCCAAGAACGGTTCTGTCAAGTTGAGCAGCAGCACCATGAACGGTGGCAACATCGTTGCCGGTGAGAAGCTTGAACTGTCCGGCTCTACTGCCACTGTAGACAGCATCAATGGCGGTAATGCCGTGAAGCTGGATATGACCTCCACTGCTGCCAACGGCAAAGCAGTAGGCAGCCACCTGACGGTGAATGGTGCTGTTGTACTTGCCGATGGTAGCACGATTTGGGGTATTGAAACAAAAGAGTATCCTTTAGTGGGTAAGGTGGAAGGTTGCACCTCTTCCCTTACAGCTGACTCCATTACCACGGGTAAAGGTTTCGGCGGTGCTTTCCGTCCGACTGGTCCCAATGATGGTGTTGAGAATAGTGCAGATTTCGACAATGCCAAGCTTGTTGCAACGAAGGGTGATATCTCTATCGGCGCCAACAACTGGATTAAGGATACTGATTTGACCGCAGCCAAGGATGTGAAGCTTGAGTCCTCCAAGATGGAGGGTGGCAACATCAATGCCGGTGGCAAACTGGTATTGAACGAATCCGAGGTAAGCGTCAACAGCATTGGTAAGGATGGTGCCGTCGTTGATTCCAACAAGTCTCAGTTGGAGGTAACGCAGGGTGCTCTTGTTCTTAATGGCGGTTCAGTCGTGAAGGATTCCGTTCTCAGCTCCAAGGAGGGCGTAGAGCTTCGCGGTACAACCATGACCGGTTCCACGGTTAAGACTGAAGGCACGTTCTCTGTCATCAAGGGCTCTAACGTAACGATGGACTCCGTAGAGGGTCTGAACAAGATTGCAATCTCTGACAGCTCCTTCACCACCGGTAAGGTTGAATTGAGCAAGGGTGAGACCATTACTTCCGAGAGATCCAACTTCACCGCAACGGATATCGTTGTGAACGGTGGTAACTTTGCTGCAGATGGTACCATCAAGGCTAACTCTATTGGTGTATCTGATAAAGGCTTGATTACTATTGGTTCCGATAAAGGCAGAACTGAGATGGAACTGAATGCTACCGGTTCCCAGTCCGGCCTCGTCTCCGGCAAGATGGAAATTACCAATACCGATTTGGTTGTAACCGGCAGCTCTTCCAGCCAGTTCTGGATTGACGGTGGCACGATGTTGGTAGACGGCAAGTCCAATGTAGACCTCTCTGCCGGTACAACACTGCGCGTGGGTAGCGAAAATGCCGGCGAGTTGATTGTACAGGGCGGGTCCACCCTTACCGGTGGCTCTAACAACCTGTGGGTATATGATAATAGCACCATCACCGTAAAAGACGGCTCCAAAATGGGCGTTTGCAACGACACGGATCAGTTCAACTACCGTGTGCTCATGGGCATCACGAACCATGATGGTATCGATGATACTACCCCCACGCAGAACCTCAACGTGCAGGGCGGTTCTACCTTTACCTCCTCTGCAACGCAGTTTGTCACCAACTTCCATGGCGGTACTACCACGAACATCACGGTAAGCGGTAAGGATTCCCTCTTCCTGCAGACCGGCCAGACTGTGAAGGAGACGCACAAAGCTGTTGGCACCACAGGTGAGTGGGTGGAAGTAAATGGTAAGTGGTTTGATAAAGGCTCCACCGGTGTAAACCAGTATATCGACGGCAAGGGTGATACCATCACCTACCTCCTCAGCCAGGGTACGGACTCTATCGGTGCTCTTGGTGCCGCTGTAAGCGACGCTAAGGTGAACATTTCTGCCACTGAGGGTGGTCGTGTTCAGTTCGATAGCGCTCTGACCTACGTTGGCAACGTCGCTGTAAACGAACAGTACATCAATGCTAACAAGTCCAATTATGCCACCTTCACGGTAGGTAAGGACTCCAGCATGTCCTTCAAGCAGATGGAGGTATATGCCAACGCTGACGTAAAGAACGATGGTACCTTCAGTGCCACGAACATCAACGTCAACAACGGTGGCATCTTCAACTACGAAGGTAGCGGCAAGTTGATTGCCAACTCTCTGGGTGTTGATAAGGGCGGTGTGATGAACCTCGGTTCTGATGACGTAAGAAGCAACGTAGAGCTTAACAATGCCGGCTCCGGCAAGTCCGGCGTCATCTCCGGTGTGCTCAACGTGACCAACACCAATTTGGCATTAACCGACAGCAAAGCCGGTGCATTCTGGATTGATGGCGGTGTGATGACGGTTGACGGCAAGTCCACTGTAGATCTCTCCAACGGCGGAACGTTGTGCGTTGGTCGCAACGATGACGGCGTGTTGAATGTACAGGGTGGCTCTTCTCTTACGGGTGCCGACAATAACCTGTGGGTATATGGTGATAGCACCATCAATGTGACCGGTCCGGGGTCCTCAATGGGCGTTTGCAAGACCGAGGGTGATTATAACTATCGTGTGCTCATGGGTATCACGAACCATGATGGTCCCCAAAATCCCGTACCAGTGCAGGAGCAGAATCTCAACGTGAAGGACGGTGGTACATTCACCTCCTCTGCAACGCAGTTTGTCACCAACTTCCACAGCAATACCACCACGAATATCAAGGTAAGCGGTGAGAATTCCCTCTTCCACCAGACCGGCCAGAACGTGAACAACGGCCACTATGTTGTTGGTACTACCGGTGAGTGGGTACAGAACGCAGATGGTCAGTGGCTTGATAAAGGCTCCACCGGTGACGGCAAGTATGTTGCCGGCCATGGTGATACCATTACCTACCTCCTCAGCAATGGTACGGACAAGAACGGTGTTCTGGGTTATGCTGTTAGCAACGCTAAGGTGAACATCTCTGCCACAGAGGGTGGTCGTGTTCAGTTCGATAGCGCTCTGACCTACGTTGGCAATGTTGGTGTGAACGCCGATTACATCGAGGCTAACAAGAGCAACTTTGCCACCTTCACGGTAGGTAAGGACTCCAGCATGTCCTTCAAGCAGATGGAAGTATATGCCAACGCTGACGTTAAGAACGCTGGTACCTACACAGCCTCCAAGATTAACGTACACTCCGGTGCAACGTTTAATGTTGATGGTAACGGTAAGGACAGCGGTTCTCAGTTCATCCTGACCGGAACGGGCAAGTCTAACGACGAGGCTCTTGTTGTAGACGGCCACATGGTTGTGAAGGATGCTAACCTCGTCATGAAGGGTAGCAACTCTCAGCTGGGTATTGGTTACAATGGCAATGGTACCATGGAGGTGATTAACTCTAAGGTTGATATCTCTGAGGGCAGCACGCTGCACATGGGCTACAATGCCGAGTACACCGGTAAGCTCGTTCTGGATAACTCCCAGTTCGTTGGCGGTTACAACAATGCTTGGTTGGGCGGCGGTGAGCTTGTGCTCAAGAACGGCTCCACCATGGATGTTTGCAACGTGGCCCCGAAGGGCTCCGAATACAACTACCGCACAATCCTGGGCTGGGATGGCCATAATATGAAGGTAGACATCAGCGGTGGTTCTACCATGACCAGTGCTGCTACGCAGTTCATCACGAACTACAACTCCAACACGAATGTAGAAATCGCTGTAGATGGTGCAGGCTCCAAGCTGACCCATAAGGGTGAGACTGTAACCACTAAGTCCTCCTACAAGCTCGGCTACTCCGGTGAGTGGGTAGAGAAGGAAGTGATTACCGGTTACAAGGATGGAGTTGCTGAAACCAAGACTGTACTGGCCGATAAGGATACGGTGGGTCGTGTAAGCTCCGGCGAGGGTACCACCGAGACTGTTGCATACTTGCTCGACTCCGGTACCGATGAGTTCGGTGCTAAGAAGGCTGCTGTTAACAACGTGACGACCACCATCAAGGCCACCAACGGCGGTGCTGTTGAGTTCGGTAGCGATAAGACCTACATCGGCAGCGTACAGGATAAGGCTTTGGGTTACACCAACAAGCACGCTTATCTGTCTGTTGATTCCAAGTCTTCCATGAGCTTCGGCGATATGGAGATTTATGCCGATACCACGATTGACAACCAGGGTACCTTCAAGGCCGGTGATGTCACCGTATACGATGGTGCTACGTTGGAAAACCTTGGTAGCTTGTCTCTGAGCGAGGTAGCACTTGCCGGTGGTGAGTTGTTCAACGCCGGTACTCTGGAGCTTGATAGCCTTGTTCTGGAGCATGCTTCCTTGCTGTTCGCTGTATCTGATTGGGAAAACGCCACCTCCACCATTGACTACAATGGTGCAGAGCTGACGAACTTCCGCAATTTGACCGTATCCATCAATGATATGGTCGACAGCTACGGTATCGATCTTACCGGTTCCGCAGCCGAGCAGTTGATTGCTGCCGGTGATGAGGGCTTTGAGTTCTCCTTCACTTTGGCTACAGGCTCTGACCTCTTCGAGGAGCAGTTGGCCTATGTGCTTAATGCTGAGGAAAACCTGGCCGACTTCTCCATCACTGTGGGTGACGCCGTATTGCGTCTTGCCGATGGTGAGCTGAAGGACCTGAAGGTAACGGACACCGACGCTGGTGTTGTTATCTCCGGTACAGCTATCATTCCTGAGCCGACCACGGCTACGCTGAGCTTGCTGGCTCTGGCTGCTCTTGCAGCTCGCCGCCGCCGCAAGTAAGGCAAACACAGCGCTATGGTCCACCCAATCCATAGATGCTGACCATTCTCAGACCGGCACTTGGGTTGCCCCGGCAACCCCGGTGTTGGTTATGGGTAAACATAATTTCATTGTTATTCTATTCTCAGAGGTCTGTCCTTCGGGGCAGGCCTCTTTTGCCTCCCCGTACCTCGCACCGCAGGTGCGTTCTTCACGATGCGCCGCAGGCGCATTCTTCACCACGGCGATAGCCGTTCTTCACTACAGCGCAAGCTGTTCTTCACCATCAGCCGGAGGCTGATTCAAGTAGATTTGCCTGCGAGCGAAGCGAGACTATCGTATTGAATGTTGGATTTTGGATGTTGAATGTTGGAAGTGGGAGTTTCGCTCGCCTGCGGCTCGCAGGGTGGGGTGGGAAGGAACGGCTTGCGCCGTGGTGAAGAATGCGCCTGCGGTGCGTGGTACGGGGATTAGGCTCGCTGCAGGCGAGCGGAATTCAGAGCCCCGGTTGAGGGGCGATATATGGTAGCCCGGTGGTGGAGCTGCGCGTAGCGGCGAAACCCCGGGAAAGATGTAAAATATATTGGAACCCCGTTCAGGGGTGGCATAATGCGTGGCTTCAACATTGACACATTTTTTTTTCTTGCAATGCCATAGATAATAAACGAACTACAATATGATGCAATCCTTTATACCACCCCTCCGGGGTTCCAATGGATGGACGACTAACCCGGGGTTTCCGTCTTCGTCTACGCCTACGCCGTGACAGGTCGCCGCTGACGCGGCTCCACCACCGGGCTATTTTATGGCGCCCCTCAAGCCGGGGCTCAGAATTCGGCTCGCTACGCTCGCGGTATTGGTAAGGAAGAACGGCTTGCGCCGTGGTGAAGAATGCCCGTTGGGCATGGTGAAGAATCTGCCTGCGGCAGATGGTGAAGAACAGCTGGCGCTGTGGTGAAGAACGCACCTGCGGTGCGTGGTATGGAGGTTAGGCTCGCCACAGGCGAGCGGAATCCAGAGCCCCGGGGCGGTAGCGTAGTAGCCCGGTGCGTGAGCGCCGGGTACCCGATGGAGAAAGATTGGAGCCCCGGGGGGGCGGCAGAAAGTCGTGGCTTGAGACATGGGGTTTATTGAAAAACAAAGCTTTATGTATACTCTTATTCCTTATCAAAAGTGAATATCGTTCACACTCTCTCTGCCGCCCCTCAACCGGGGCTCCTATTCATTATTTCGCTAGAACCGGCGCTTACGCGCCGGCCTACTGAGCTGCCGCCCCCCTGGGGCTCAGAATTCGGCTCGCTACGCTCGCGGTATTGGTAAGGAAGAACGGCTTGCGCCGTGGCGAAGAATGCGCGTTGCGCATGGTGAAGAATCTGCCTGCGGCAGATGGTGAAGAACAGCTGACGCTGTGGTGAAGAACGCACCTGCGGTGCGTGGTACGGGGGAGCAGGAAAAGGAGAGGCAAAGAGCTGAATTGCAAGACCAAATGCGACAGTAAGTGATTTTTCTTCTATTTAGGCTGCAAATTTGATAAAATGGAGCTTTTCTGTACGTGCCATGAGGCGAGCAGATTTTCCTTTAAAGATGCGTCGAGGGT
>CAJGCZ010000019.1 GCA_904501975.1 uncultured Akkermansia sp. | reverse complement strand
CGGCCTTACCCTGCTCTGCAAGAACTTTGGTAATTGCAGCGGTAAGGGAAGTCTTGCCATGGTCAACGTGACCGATAGTACCCACGTTCACGTGGGGTTTGGTGCGCTGGAATGATTCTTTGGCCATAATGAATAGTAATTTGTTTGGGCTGCTTATTCTTGCATGAGCCAGAAAAAGCTTCTGGCGGGATTTGAACCCGCGACCTCATCCTTACCAAGGATGCGCTCTACCCCTGAGCTACAGAAGCGTTTGGCTCGAGATTGTTCCCGACTGGGAACATAAAGCACGTGGGCATTTTATCTGATTCACCATCTCAAGTCAAGCATTTTTATTCTTTTTTCTAATTTTTTCTGTAAAAAAGTGCAAAAAAGTGTATTTTTGCGGGCAAAAAGGTAGAAAAATAGATTGAATTCGACCAAAGTTAGAAGCAGATTATAGGCCTATGAAGACATACACATTAATCAGCATGTTCACACTCGGCGCCACAGCTGCCTTCTGTGCAGAAACCACCGAATGCAAAGCAAACTGCGAAAAATCAGCATGTTGCGAGCAGCAACAGGCTGATAACAGCACTCCGTGCGAGGAAGTTTACGAACTCGACATGGAGACAATCACCATTGAAGCCGCAAATGGAGACCCCATAGCGCAGTACACAATTGCCTGGTTGACCGATACCGGAATGAATAATGTACAGCAGGACAGCGCAAAAGCCGAAGAAATGTACACCAAAGCCCTGCCCGGCCTTGAAAAAGCCGCTGCAGAAGGCGATGCTTCTGCCTGCTGCGCCCTTGCTAAGATGTACGCCACCGGCAAAGGTGTGAAGAAGGATGAGGCTAAAGCTAAGGAAATGATGAAGCGTTGCCGCGAGCTCATGAAGGAACAGAAGAAGGACTGCGCCACAGATACCCCTGCTCCTGCTGAGGCTAACTAATACCACTCAACATTCACATAGCAGTTGAAATCATCCGCCCGCCTATGAACATTCATAGGCGGGCGCTCATCTATAAATAACTTTCTGCTTTATTGGTATAGCACCTCCGTCAAATATAAGCCGTCAGACGGCGCGCAGTGGCGTGTTTTTTCCCCCAGAGGCTCAAGAAGCATCGCACGCAAAGCTTCGCTACTCATTTTCCCGACAGCCACCTTATGGGCCGTACCGGTAAGCAAACGCACCATTCGATACATAAAGCCGTTTCCGTGATAGCGCAAACGTAGTATTTTGCCGCCCTGCTCTTCTGTTACATCGGCGCTGTAGATACGGCGCACAAAATAGTCCGCAGGCGGCTCTGCAGGCTCATTACCGCGCTTGGCGGCAAAGCGGCGAAAATCATGCTCGCCTACATACACCTGCAAGGCCTCTGCCAACGCTTGCGCATCCACACCATGCGGACAATGCCAAACGCGATTTACCTCAAACGGGCTCAATACGGCAGCCGTGCTAATCACGTATTCGTACACCTTGCTGCGCGCATTAAATCGTGCATGAAAATCGGATTCCACCGGTACTGCACTAAAAATACGAATACTGGCAGGCAAATGAGCATTAAGGGCCGCCACCCAGTTCTGCGGACTCATGCGGCAGGTTTCCGGGATATCCGCATGAAAACACTGCGCTACGGCATGCACGCCCGCGTCTGTACGCCCGGAGGCAGCAATTCTGACCGGAGCCTTCAATATAGCACCAAATGCAGCCTCCAGCGTATCCTGAATTGTGCAGCCGCCGGCCTGGCTTTGCCAACCACACCACGGCGTGCCATCGTAAGCGCAAGTAAAAAGAAGTCTGGGCATTTCTTTTTTTAGAAAAGGGGCCGCAAACACCCTTTGGTGCTGCGGCCCCGGTTGAAAATTGCTTTTCAATAAAACGGAGTAGGATTACAGATCCAAGTCACCGATGTCCAAATCGACATCACCGGTATCTTCTTCTGTTTCCTCTTCAGCAGGCTCCTCCTCTACAGTTTCCTCGTCGGCTACCTCCTCGTCAGCAGGCTCGTCCACAGTTACATCCTCTTCGGTGGATTCTTCTGCGGGCTCTTCCTCGGCAGGCTCTTCGTCTGCGGGTTCTTCCTCATCAACGGAAACATCCAAATCAAGGTCTACGGAGGGTTCCTCGTCAGTTGTCTCCTCAGAATCGGCGGGCTCCTCGTCTGCGGGCTCGTCTACAGAGGGTTCTTCATCCGTGGTTTCTTCATCCGTGGCAGCGGGTTCTTCGCCTTCGGCGGGTTCCTCTGCACCTTCAGCAGCCTCACCACCGGCGGGCTCCACATACTCCGGAGTTGCTACCTTGTCAGCCTCGCCATCCATAGCGAACACGCCGGAAACAGCAGGATTGGGCTCAGCCTTGATTTCCAAAGCAGCCTTAAGCTCTGCACAGCCATAGCACTCCATGAATACGTTTACAGAGTTATTGGCATCACCAGAGAAGCTGGTGTTGTTGGTCTGGTACTTGGCAATGTAAGCCTCACCCTTCTTCAGTTCGGCTGCAGCCTCGGGGCGCTTCATCACACCACCGCTACCAACGGCACGAGTAAGACGCTCGGTATCGATATCGCCGTCGTAAGAGGTAGAGGGATAGCTAGCCT
Organism: uncultured Akkermansia sp.; assembly: GCA_904501975.1. GTDB lineage: Bacteria > Verrucomicrobiota > Verrucomicrobiia > Verrucomicrobiales > Akkermansiaceae > Akkermansia. The sequence goes on along the minus strand of CAJGCZ010000019.1, from coordinate 36,442 downwards.
TCACGCGAGCCACCTGCTCTACGAGCTTTTCAAGTGCTTCGAGATAAGCCTTACCTTCATCCAAAGAGCTGGCATGAAGGGAAGTACCATCAAAATCAATCGGGCGAGTAGCAGCCTTCTGCCAACGGAGCATCAAAGCCTCTACACGGGGAGCGGCTGCAACGGCGGAATCATAGTCCGTTACTTTCTGCAAAACTTCGGTAAGTTCATTTACCAACTGAGTGCAAGAGAGCTCTTCTTTCTGGCAGGAAGTCATAACAATTGCCGCCACAAGAGCACTTGTCGGAATGAGGAGAAACTGTTTCATGGAGGAAATAAGATATACTACATTTCAAAATTAGCAGGATTTCAGCCCGGTGTCAAGGTAAACTGTGCTGATTATCCAAAAAAATAATTCTTAAAGCCGGATATACTCTCAAAAAACATCATTTTACCGGATTTGGGAGAATATCTGCATAAATACCGGGCATGGAATCTTCAATTACGGTAGCCCCCACCCAGCGCTTATACAAATCCACCGGACCGGCTCCGCCGATGATAGCATAAACATAGCCCAGAGAGCGCATTTGCTCAAGCCCGGTCAACATCAGCGCCTTGCCAACGCCCTGCCCGCGAGCTGCCTCACTCACCCCCATCGGGCCAATGAACCCGCGAGCCGTGGCATCGATGCACACAAAACCGAGGATTTGAGAATCTTTGGTAGCAATAAAGCAACCGGAGGGCTGGTGAGCCATAGCTACGCGGCTCTCGCACACCCAGCGGGGGCTGAAATGCTCTGCAATCCAATCTTCGAGGATATGTGCCTCAAAGGGGTTACAACGGCGGATATTAATACCCTTCTCTGCCAAAGCGGTGCGCTGCGGGGCGGCATCCGGCAGAGTGAGGAGACGAACAAGCATGTCTTGCATAATACTAGAGCGAGTTTAGAGTGAAAAAAAGGGCGGAGAGCCGTTCTGCATACAGCCCTCCGCCCGTATGAAGGGATGATTACTTCTTGCCTACCTTGGTGTTCTGGAACAGCTTAGCAGCCTGAGCAATGGGGGAGGAAGCATCTGCCTCTACACCGTAAACATTAATCAGCATGTAAGCCAAGGATACAGCATCCTGGAAGTTCTGAGAAGCCTTCTTGAACTTCTGCGGAGTGGGATGACCGAAGTCCTTCACTTCCTTTTGCACACCGGGCATGGACCAAAGCAGCAACTGAGCACGCTTCAGCGCCTCCACCGGAATCTGCATCTCAGCACCGTGAGAGCTGATACCGGCAATGCAGTAGGCATCGATAGCCTTGCTGGCATTAAGCTTGTGCTCTTCGGAGATGTTGTGAGAGCTAATCTGATCTGCCGGGATAGCTGCCTGGTAAGCCGCACCCTGAGCAAAGTAGAGCCAGCCATACACGGACGGAGTTACAGCCTTGCCCTGCTTAGAAACGATGGTGTTGATATTTTCAGTAATCTTGTCGGGGCTAATGCTGCCTTCCTTCGTAGCGGCATACAGCAGCTTAACAGCGTTGGCGGTAGCTTTATCCTGAGCGGTGAGAATCTTATTCACATCCTCCGGGAAATCGTTAACCACGGCAACAGCACCGGCAAAATCGAGCTGGCGCACAGCGCACTGCACCTCTGCACGGTAAGCACGCAGATACGGGCCCTCGGGCAAACCACGCCAGTTGGTGAGGTGCTTGCGAGAGGTATGAAGAGCCTTACGGGCAGCTTCAAAATCCTCTGCTGCGTACAAGCGCAACGCCTCGACAAGCTCCGCCGGAGTAAGGGCATAGAAGATGGAGAAATTCTTCTCAATATTCACCTCGGGGGTGGTATCAGCATCCTTCTGGTAGGTATAAACACCGGGCTTAGTGGAGGACACAATGTTGATGTTGCCAACCTTGGTATCAGCCCCCTCCTTTGCCTTCTTAGCAGCGCGAGCCACGATGGTCGGGCTCTTCTCCTGCGCCTCAGCGGCGCAAGAGAAGATAACAGCGGCTGACAATGCAGCGGAAATAATATTGCGGAAATTCATGAGAATTGAAATCTTAGGTTATTGATTCAAGCTTTATTGATACTTCTTGCGATCAGCCTGCTCGCGGCGAGTTTCCTCACGCACGGCGGAGTTACCCTTATATTCGTCTACGAGGGTCTTCACCTTGTAGAAGGCGTCGCGCTCGGCCTTGGGAATATCCTTAAGCGTAGCAGCATCGTCGAACATCGGCTGGATCATCTTCACGTAGTTTTCACCACGGTTCCAAGCAACCCACTTATCGGTGTGGTCGAAGGTGCCGTCGCGGTTATCTGCGTAGGTACCCTTGCCACGGTTCCACAGCAAGCGCATCATCTTCTCACAAGCAGGAGCAGATACAGCAATGGCACCGGTGTAATCGCGCATGATGGCGTAGTGAATATCCACAGCCTCGTCAATCTTACCAAGTTTCTCGAAGGCATCAGCCTGCATAATACGCATGGTGAGAGCCTCTTCGGATTCGGAATCGGCTTCCAGATAAGCCTGTGTCAGCTGGATAACGGCATTGCTATCACCCTTAGCCAACAGCACGCGAGCCTGACCCAAACGAGCGGCGTTCACCACCTCGTAATCAGCACCGGAATTGATAACCTCTTCGTACAGCTTCTCAGCCTCAGCCTGGTTTGCTGCATCGCCTGTTACGGCAAGAGCATCTGCAAGGCCGCGCTTGTTTTCTACCACCATGCTACCGCCACGCTTGATGGCCTCGCGGTAATAGGGAAGAGCACGATTGATGGCGGTGGTAATCATGTCCTTGTTGCCACTGTCAATCGGGGCGCGCATGCGCAGGTTTTCACCGATGGTGAAGCAGATATCGTTCGTGAGCTGCTCGGGCTTGTAATCACGAGCCAGCGTGGTGAGCTCCGTTTCAATCTGAGCATCGATTTCGTCGAGCTTAGCCTTCTGGCTATCATCGCCAATGTACTTATCGCGCTCCTTAGAAAGAGCACCCAATACAGCCATGGACAGAGAAGCCTGCGTAGACTTATCAGCCTTAGAAACCTTGCCGGAGATATCGGCAATGTATGCCTTCACAGCATCCAAGCCCATGCTCTCTGCCTCCGTCTTGGTGTCGATGAGAGCCGTGATGGTGGTGGAAATCTCAGGATTAAGCTTGTTCTGGGATTGAGAGTAAGCAGCCTCACGCACAATGGTGTCTTCCATGCGCTTAATGGCCTTGGCATAACCTTCCTCCGTATTCTTAGCGGCGGAGAGGTAGAGACGAGACATCTGCAAAGCGAAGCGGTTGGTCTCTGCACCGGCATCTACATCCGTCCAGAACTTCTCGAAATAGGCAAGGTGACGAGCATCCTGCTCTTCCTTGCTTTCCTTAGAACCGTCTTCCTTCGTGAGGAAGGTCAAGCGACCGTTAATTGCAAGGCGGTTGAGAGCCTCACCGGCAGCGCCCTTACCTTCAGCACCACGCTTAAGGGCTACTTCTACAGCTTCCTCCAAGCAACGGATAGCAATCTCAAGATTCGGCTTATCCTTGGTGGTGATAATAATGGTAGCCTTAACTGTCAGCACGGTGGCATGGTAATCATGCCCCTTGAAGCGTTCCAGATACTTATCGCAAATATCCTTAGCGGGAGCAAAGTCTTCCTTATTGCTGCGAAGCATCAGGGAGTTTACAGCATAGAAGTAAATGAGCGGAAGCACCTTATCCTCGGCATTCTTGTCGGGATACTTGATTTCGTAGTCGCGTACCAACTGCTGAATCTTGTCGAGGTACTCAGAGTTAATGGCACCACCTTCGCGCATGGCGGTGTAGTAACCAAGGCACAGGAAGTAACGGAGCTGCTGGTCAACAGAGGTAAGCTGCTGCGGTGTGGAGTCGGTGATATTGCCGATGACGTTGTCAGCAAAAATCTTCTCGATGGCGGCAATTACCTCTTGCTCGCGCTTCAAGGACTTCAACGCAGCCACCTTGGAGGTATGAACCTGAAGGAAGGAGGAGGATGTGGGCTTGAGGGCGGACATGCCAAGAGCCTCGTCGGCCAAGGAAAGCACGTCTTCCCAGCGTTCTTCCTTCTGGGCCTGAATCATGCGATTAAGCACAAGTGCAAGAGCACCATCCTCACCTACCTGAGACTTATCAATAGAATCTTCAATAGCACGGGCTGCGGCCTCATCACCGGTGGTGCGGCTCAGCTGGGCGTATGCCTGCTTGAGCTTATCACCAAGAGGCTTGTAGCCATCCTTATCCTTGGTCTGCAATTCGGGGTAACGATTGACCATGATACCGTAGCCGGCCTTGGCCAAACGATGGCAACCGTATGTCAAAGCAATGGAAGCGCTCTGCTGCACGGCGAAAGCCTCCAGCTGCATCTTGTTCTCTACAGACTTGGTGTAGTTTTCATACAGCTTCTTGCAGTCGGAACCCTTATACTTGGCGCCATCCAAATCGGAGATAACGGCCTTGCCGGTACCAACAACGGAGTTCATCTGCTTGAGGGCATTCAGCGTCTCGTCTGTATTGGGAACCATGCCCATAAGAGCGATGGCGGAGCGGGCACTGTCGTTGGCCTTCTTTTCGTCGCCGGCCTTCATAGCCTCTTCAAACATCTTCACACAGCTCTGTGCCGGGCTGAAGAAAGTGGAACCATGGCGAGCCATACGCACCGGGCCCAAGCAGTAGCTCTGCGGGTTGGATACGATGATGTCGCGCACCCAGCCGATGGCCTCCGGATTCTTCATGGCTACGTTAATAACCGTGGAAAGACCGGCCATGGCCATTTCATCGGGCAACACGCCCTTGGACTTGCGGCCACGCTCCAGATAGGCACCGGCCTTCTTGAAATCAGGCGTGGGCTGGAGGATGTAGGACTGCATCAGCATGAAGCAAATCTGGCCATCGAGCTTGAGGTCCTTCTCCATCTTGGAGAGCTTGCCGCCCTGGTACAAATCAAGGTATTCCTCAAGCAGAGGAATGGCTTCTGCGAAAGCCTCAGGAGACTTCTGCTCCTTGCCGTCACCTACACCCTTCTGGTACTTGCAAAGTGCCATGTAGTACTTGGAGGCGGTGAGGTACGGATCATAGCCCTGACCATTCAGGAGCTTTTTACGGCGAGCGCGCTCGCGCATATTTTTATCCTGGTACTTGGTATTGGTGGCAAGGTTCTGGAACGTGGCGTATGCCTGGTCATAGTCCTTAGAGGCCATGAGCAATTCACCTTTCTTCCAAACGAAGAAGGGCTCATAGAAACCGTACTGAGCCACGGTTCGGGATTTACCGTCGGAGAAATACTTGAGCATTTCATCACACTGCGCAATGGCTTCTTTAATCTTGCCGTTCGTTTGGAGTTGAGTAATTCTCTTAAACTTACCGGCAGGATCCTGAGCCTGGCAGACGTATGGGGCACTTACAGCAGCAAGTGCCATCACGGATAAGGCTGTGGAATATCGGAACATAAATTGGTATGGGTTAAATCCTCGTGCCACACACGGGCACTTGGTTGATTTATATTTTGGGAAAGCTGTCTGATTGGATAGGGGGGAGGGCAGCGACTCAGGCCGCCCCGCCTCCCCCCTATATCGTTTTAGGTTGATTTAATCTGACTTGCTGCGCTTATTGAGCTACGGCTTCGCACTTCACGGCAACGGCCTTAATATCGGCCTGAGTCAGCGCGGACATAACGTCCATGACGCGCTGGTGCTTAGATGTGGGATCGGCGGTCAGAATAAGAGGTTTAGGATTCTTGGGGTCGTTATTCAGAGCCTTGAGACGTGTCACCAACTCGGTGAGGTCGCGCTCCTCATAATAACCGGTCTGGCCGGGCTTGAGTCTCAGCTCCGTGGCAGGGCCCATGCTGAACTTCTTGCCACTCTGGTCTTCGTAGTAGATGGCGTTGTCAGAAGTAATCTTAATGTTGAAGGGCTTGCTGTCACTGGCGGAAGCAGAGGACTGACCGGCCGGAAGGGCCATATCGAACTTCTTCTCACTCACGAGAGACGTTGCTACCAGGAAGTAAATGAGCAGCAGGAAGCAGCAGTCAATCATGGACGAGATTTCCATCTCAGGATCCCCCTGCTCCTCTGTCTGAATTTGTTTACGTCTTGCCATAATCTTGTGTTATGTTAAATGTTTATTACTTCTTGGCGGGAAGAGAACCGAACACGATATCGGAGATACCGGCGTTGTTAGCAGCGGTGATAACGTAGAACGTACGTTTCCAGTCTGCTCGGGCGTCTGCACGAATGTAGATACGAATCTTCTCCTTCTCAATCTTGGTGGACTCAAGGCCTTTCTTCTCGTCCTTGATGAACTCCTCCAATTTCTTGATGGTCTCCGTAGCACCTTCATCCGTTACGTAGCGCATTTCACCCTTACCGGTCTTGAAACCAAAGTGAATGCGGGATGCATCTGCACACTTGTAAGATTCCTGCAGCTTCTTGATGCGTACTTCCTCGCCTTTCTTATCCTTGTCGCTGCCGGTTCGGGCAAGCTCCAACATTTTTTCCGGAGCAAACACGTTGACCACAATACAACCCTTGGCGTCTTCCAAGTCTGTCGGCTTGGTTGCCTGGGGCATGGTCACGCTCGGGTCTTTCGACACGGTAAGAGCGGTTGCGTTCACCACGAAGAAAATGAGCAAAAGGAAGCAGCAGTCAATCATCGGAGAAAGGTTCACCTTTCCGTAATCGTCATCCGATTGCTTTACTTTTTTCTTACTCATGGGGAATATGAAAAATTAGAAATTATGCCTGCCGGGCTCGTTAAGCTTGTGAGGCTACCGGCAGGCCCGAAATGTGCATCAGGTTAGCCCTGAACTTCCTCTTCGTAGTACTCACCCTCTACAGCTTCTTCTTCCTCACCACCGAGGCCTTCGGGGATGCGGGCAAGCTGAGCTTCAGCGTTGATAACGTTGATGGAGGTGTTTACCATCTCAGAGATAGCATTGATGGATTCGGATTCCAGCTTCTGAGCGTGCTTCTTGATGAAGAAGTAAGCAGGAATGGCAAGAATGGAAATAATCAGACCCCAGAAGGTGGTAAGAAGTGCCACGGAAATATCGCTAGCAAGAGCGGAGGGGTCAGCCTGACCGGCTTCAGCCAACGTACCGAAGGCGCCCACCATACCCTGAATGGTACCGAACAGACCGATGGAGGGAGCGATGGAACCTACGAGGGCGAGAATATCGATGCAGAACATGATGCTCGGACGCTCGTTGTTGGAGAAGTCAGCGATGGCGTCTTCAACACCTTCCTTACCGAGGTCCTCAGGACGAGTGGCATCGATGTTGGGAAGAGCATAGGCAACCAAGCGACCAAGATAGGTGGGGCTGGTGGTAGCGAGCTCAATAGCGGAGCGCACACGGCACTCACCCATGAGGGCTACGAGCTGACCGCGGAGATCATCCGGGCAGAACTTGTTCTTGTTAATGGACATCAAGCAGTATACCACAAGGAAAATGGCGATACCGAGAAGAATAACGAGAGGAATCATCGTCCAACCACCGTCGATAACCCACTTATCAAGGGCGGTCTTGGGAGCCTTCGCTTCTTCTGCAGCGAATACTGTTGACATGGAGGCCATTGCTACTGCTCCGAGGGAGAGAGCACGAATACCGAAACGAGCGATCGTTGATTTCATAATAGTAAAAAATGCTGTTTATGCAAAATTAACGCTTCTTATTTAACCAAATTTTATCCGTTTGGCAAGCAAGATTTTCAAAAACGGGATTTTTTTTAGAGGTTAAGCTCAGCATCAGCCCCCTGCTGCGAAAGCAACTGAAGGATAATGCGCGGTATTTCTGTATTTTCCATCACTCCGGTGAAGCGGCTTGCTCCGGGGCCGGCAGCATAAATCGGCACGGCAATGCCGGTGTGAGCATCCGTGGCATAGGAGCCCTTTACCTGCCCGGCCTTCACGTTGCCATCGTGTATCACCAAACCGCCTGTTTGGTGGTCTGCCGTCACCACCAGCAGGGTATCCGTGCGCCCCTTCATCCAAGCGAGCACTTCTCCCAAAGCACTATCAAAATCCAGCGTTTCCTCTACCGCGCGGCGCAGTTCTTTGGCGTGCGAAGCCGTATCAATTTCCGACCCCTCAATCATGAGGAAAAAGCCGTTGGGGGATTGCTCCAATAAGCGAAGCGCCTTGCGAGTCTGCTCCGGCAGCATATTGCCGCGTTCTGCAGCATAGGGGCAATGCTCCGGGGCTGCCAACAGAACATGAGAATCCGTCACCGCACGGAGAGCTGCAAGCTGTTCGGCAGAGAAATGAGAAGCACCGCCGCCAACAACCACCTGCAAATCGGCTTGGCACAGCTGCGCGGCTATTTTCCGTGTATTTTGTCTGCTGGAGGTATGGGCATAGAACGCAGCCGGGGTAGCATCTGTAATAGCCTTTGTAACGACCAAGCCGGCTTTCTTGCCATAGGGCTCAGCCATCATGGCCGCGGCGAGTGATTGCAAATGCTCACCCTGCGGGGTTTGCCCCAGCATACCGTTATTTGTTTTTTCGCCGCAAGCCAGGGCAGTACCGCCGGCAGCGGAGTCCGTAACTAATTTATTGGCAGAATAGGTACGAGAGAAGCCGGTGTAGGGCAAGGTCTCCACATTCAATTTTCCGCCATTACATATCCAAGCGGCCCATACGTGCTCAGAGCTCATGCCATCGCCAATCATCAGAATCACATTCTTTATGGGAGCGGTGTCCGGTATTTGTTTCAACCACGAAGCGGAAACCACCTCGTGCTGTTTCACGTTATCCACGGTTTGGATAGTAGCTGCAATACTACTGCAAGCCAACCCGGCCAACAAGACAAAAAATGATGTAAGTTTCACGCTCACATGTTAACATATCCCCCTCCCCACTGCCAAGAAAAAAGGCCGCGCCCGGTAGACGCGACCTGAAAAATTGTATCGGAAGCAGCACTCTCAACGGAGAGCACTCACCCCGGCTAAGCTTCTTTACTTGCCCTCCTGAACGGGGAGCTGCTTAGTGGGAGTCTGCACCGGCTGTTCAACGCCGGGAGCGGGCTGATCCTGATTGTTACCGCAGCACTCACCCGTGGGCATGGGGCGCAGGGGAGGCATGGACTGGGACTGGCAGCAGCAGGAGCTGAAACCTACTGCGCAAGCAAGAGCAAGAATGAGAGTGGTGGCTTTCATAAGAAAAATGTCGTATGAACTTATCGCGTCTAGTTAAGCAAATTTATGCAAAGGAGTCAATACTTTATTTCCTCAGAATCTCAATTTTTATGATTCAAATGTACGATTAACGGGTCGAAAACACATTTTGCTTGATAGGCGCGCGCCCGTGTGGCATAATGCGCGCGGTTATGGCCAGAAGAAAAAGGAAAGAGCGCACACTGCGCAGGAGAGGAAACAAAAATGTTTCCTGCACCAAAAGAAAGCTGATGCTGTGGGGTATCGGCTCCGTGGTCGGCTTAGTCGCCATCTTGGTGGTAGGTTACTTCTGGCTGATGGGCTGGCTGCAGGGAGACGGATTCCGCGAGCAGTTGCAAGAACGGCTTAGCAACAAAACAAAAACAGATTTCAGCATTCCTGTTCCCCTGCGCCTCCAAGGCGGCAACGTTAAACTGCACAGCATCGAAATTGACGGCACCGACTTTCTGAAAGAAGCGGAGGTTAAGGAAATTTCAACAGTGATTGAACGCAGCGAGCTGCTGAACCGCTTACTGTATGCCCCCGTAGTCACCATTAAGGAGATGAATGTGCGCATGGACTCTCTCAAGGAGCCGGCCAAGATTTACCCCGACGACTCAGGTAGCAGCTTTTTCTCCTCCTTTACCCCGAATCGTTATTTGACGGACAGAGTGGAATGCGCGCGCATTAACGCCGACCTTACATTCCGCCGTTCCGAAAAATCCAAAGCCCCCTTCAAATATGCCCTAAAAGGCAGCACGCTGACGGCGACCCCCCTTAAAGGCAACATCGACAGCTGGCAAATTAAATTGAGAAACGGCACGTTCTCTACCTCGCACCGCTACTTGGCTAAGAGCAGCATTCGCTACGCCCTGTTTGAGTATGCCAATGACCGCCTGCAGCTCACCGACTGCCAGCTTGCACTCACCAAAGGCAACATGGATTTAACCGGTTCCTTCGGTATCAAAGATAAAAATTGGGATATGAATCTGAGCGTCGGCAATGCTGATGTGGAGCGTTTGTTGAGCGAGCAATGGCGCGAGATTCTGACCGGCGAGTTTTCCGGCACCTTGAAGATGGACGGCAAGCGCCGTGTTGTCAACAAAGCCCATGGCCGTTTTTCTCTTCGCAAAGGTCGTTTCAAGGCGCTGAGTTTTATTTCTCTCTACCTTAGCAGCGATGAGCGAGCCGATAAAGCGCTGAGAATTCCGGGGCAACAAGCTGCCACGGACTACTTGGAAAAGACGTTCAACATTGTGGAAATCAGCCAAGCGGATTGCGACATTCGTTTCCCGCATGCAGACAAAACCAAAGATATTGACCGCGCCTGGTTGTTTGACAACATTGATGTGCGCACTAAGGATGACTCTCTGCGCATGGCCGGCCACATTATCATGGAATTGGACGGCAAGCTGCATGGCACTATTAAGATTGGCATTAATAAGAACGTGGTCGATGAGTTTCTGAGTCACACAACGCTGCCTTTCACCCCCATCTTCTCTGCCGCCATTCCGCGCTTATTTAATGCCGAGGGCGATGCCGGTTTCCATTGGGTTAATATTAACATGAGCGGCACGAATGATTCTCCGCAGCAGGATCTTTCTGCCAGAGTGAAAGAGTTGACCCGCTCCCTGATGCCGGATTCCATTCTCGATACCATCAACAGCGCTGCAGAAGTAGGCAAAGGGCTCTTGCCCGGCAACAGCGAGAAAAACGACACACCCGACGACAAGCAGCGTCCGGCTTCGCTCCTAGAGAGCGCCACAGACACAGCTTCCGATATTATTGATTCCGGCCTGAAGGCCCTTCCCCTTTTCTGATTATCATGAATGATTCATACCCCTCTCAATACGTCAACTGCATTTGCACGATTATCGAGCGTTTTGCACCCACGGCTTACCACGCCACTCTGCCCAACGGCAAACAAACGGTAGCTTTTATTCAAAAGAAGGAGGAAGCGTTGCTCGATATCATCTGCCCAGGAGACAAAGTAGAGTGCACCATTTGCCCGGCTGATTTTGACCGCGCCCGCATTCGCAGTGTTGTAGGCAAATAACTATGGGCTTGCTTTAACGAGATTAATCGTATAAAATCGACCGAGCACGATGCATTCCAAAAACTACATCACTCTGATTACGCCGCTAATTGACTTGGTGGCGGCCATGCTGTGTGCCTATTTGGCACCCACCATTGCTAATTTTGTGGCGCCTGTTTTCGGGTGGACTCCCAGCCCGAGTTTCAATGTATTCTATACCACGCCATTCATGGCCGGTGCCGCCGTAGTTGCGGTTCCGTTAATTTTGCACATGCTGGGCTTTTACCACCGTGGCAATTTGCAGCGCATTTCTACGGCATTAAGGCAGCTGGCCACATTCGTGGTTTATTACCTGTGCTTGCTGGGCGTTTACCAACTGGTGAAAGAGGACCCGATTTCCCTCTTCATGAACCGCGCTATTCTGGTTAGCATTGTTCTTATCCCCATTGTGCTTTTCTTGCGCTTTTATTTGTTGCGTGTTCTGCAAATTCACACGGCTGTGGGCAAACGCCACTTGCGTTCTGTGCTGTTAGCCGGTGCAGAGGATTGCATCGATAGCGAGTGGGAAGCCATGCCCGACTTCTGGAAAAAGAGCTTGACGGTTGTGGGCAAAGTTAGTCCCTCTACCCCGCAAGAGGAAGTGCAGCGTCTTATTGAAGAAAACCACGTAGACCGCATTATTTTGTTCGGCGGTCTCTCGGCATATAACAGCAATAAAGAGACCATCTCTCGCTGCGAGCTCCAGGGCATCGATGTTTATGTTCATTTGAAGGATGCACATCCGGTGAATTTGAGAGCCGATGTGAGCGTGATTGGCGATAACCGCGTGATGATTCTTACCTCCACTCCCGTGTACTCATGGGCGCGCATGATTAAGAGCATCTTTGACCGCACCATGGCCGCCATTGCCATTCTGCTCTCTTCCCCCATCTGGCTGATTACGGCTATTTGCATTAAAATCAGCGACCCCAAAGGCCCCATCTTCTTTAAGCAGCAGCGCTCCGGCCTGTACGGGCGTCCCTTCAGCATGTGGAAATTCCGCTCGATGTATGCCGATGCTGAGCAGCGCTTAGCTGAGGTAAAGGAAAAATACGGCAACGAAATGGAGGGGCCCATCTTCAAGTTGACGAATGATCCTCGCATTTTTAAGTTCGGCCATTTTATCCGTAAGTTCTCCATTGACGAGTTGCCCCAGTTAATCAATATTTTCATGGGCGACATGAGCATTGTGGGTCCCCGTCCCCTGCCCGTCTATGAAACCAAGGAGTTTCCGGAATACACCCAACGCCGTCGCCTGAGTGTTAAGCCGGGGCTTACCTGCTATTGGCAGGTCGAAGGCCGCAGCAACAGCGAGGGATTCAGCTTTATGGTCAACAAGGATTTGCGTTACATCGACAACTGGAGTCTTTGGGTTGACTTTGTGCTGATTCTGCGTACGATTCCGGCTGTTATTTTCGGCAGAGGTGCTAAATAAATCGCAACTATGTTCCATATTGTCCTTTTTCATCCGGAGATACCGCACAACACCGGAGCCGCCGGTAGATTGGCTGTAGCCACGAATGCACGTTTGCATCTCATTAAGCCATTGGGCTTCTCTTTAGATGAAAAACATGTGCGCCGCACCGGGCTGGATTATTGGCCCCATGTTGATTTGCATTTGTGGGATAATTTGGAAGAATTGGAGGCAGCCGCTGAGCCCGGCGCTAACTTCTGGTACCTTTCCACCAAGGCCACACACTCTATCTGGGACCCTGAAATTCCGCTGAAAGATGGTGATTACCTCGTGTTCGGCCCCGAATCCAAAGGGTTGCCGGAACGCTGGATTAATGAGCACCCTGAGACGGCACTGCGGATTCCCATGCCGGGTGAACATGCGCGCTCTCTCAATCTCTCTACCTCTGTGGCCATTATGCTCTACGAAGGCTTGCGCCGAAGCTTACCCACTGACCAATTATGAAAAACATTGTATACTTCGACTTAGAAACTCGCCGTTCTGCTGCACAGGTAGGCGGATGGCACGAGGCGTCTAAGATGGGCATGTCGGTGGGTGTTACCTATTCCACCAAAGACAATGCTTACCACATTTATACGGAAGACCAGGTGATGCAGCTGATTGAAGAGTTGCAAAATGCCGATATGGTGGTGGGGTACAATCATGTGGGGTTCGATTACCAGGTGTTGCAGGCTTTTGCCTTCTGGACGATTGCAGACAACACGCGCAACTTGGATATTTGCAGTTATCTCTCCTCCAAATTAGGCCACCGACTTAAGCTGGATTCCGTGGCCTCTGTAACGCTGGGGCACTCTAAAACGGCAGAAGGCACCGATGCCCTTAAATGGTGGGCTGAATATGAGCAAACCGGAGACCCGCAAAAGATGCTTGATATCGCCCGCTACTGCTGCTTCGATGTGAAAGTAACTATGGAGGTCTACCGTTTCGGTGTGGAAAACGGCTACGTCAACTACGTCGACAAGAAGGGAAATCTCATCCGCATTGATGTCGACTGGAAGCTGGATTGGTAATTCCTTACCTCAGCAACCAGCATCTGCTTTTTTCATGGCCTCAACACATCGTTGAGCCACTTCCTCCCACGTCGGGAAAGAGGGACACTCAAACGGGATTTTGCCATCGTAGGCTGCATTGGCGGTCGTAATAAAATCCGCCTCATCAGCATTACGGAAAAGGTATTGCGCCGGAATATTTTCTCGAATAGGCGGTATATCCGAAGCCACACAGGGTACCCCGTTAAGCAAGCACTCCACCGGAGGCATTCCATAACTTTCGTAATCGGAAAAATATACTGCCATTCGACATTTATCTCTCAACAGCAGGCGTAATTCCGCAAAGGGAATTCTAGCGTGATGTATCCACCTAGCGTCGGGCAACTGAATACTTTCCGGTAAGCTACCTACAACATGAATCCTGATTTTATCCGCATCCGGCCTATTGTTCAACCACGCAGATATGCGCTCGATTGTTAAAGGCGTACATTTATGGGGGAAGGTTGATACATAAGTCAGCACATCATATTTCTCTGCATTTTTATCTTGTTCCGGTGGTAAATCATCATAACCTATACCGATGCGTGCTATTTTTGCAGAGGGTTGATAGTGGAGAATACGTTCTGCATTAAAACGTGTATGCGTTAAAACCAAATCGGATATTCTCATGGCTCGCAACGATAAGTTGCGAAAATAAAGCAACTCGTGCCACGGGAATGGACCTTTTCTATCAGCAGAACTACGTTGTTCATAGTGCTCCCACATTACATCATGCACGTAGCAAGCCATCTTTGCTTTTCCAAATGCAGGTATAAAGGGTGGTACCCCCTTCGGCAAAATAACCCAATCCGGTGCAATTTTGCGAATGGCGCGGCAAAGCCCTATTTGATCCCACCACACGCGACCAAAACGGCGCGGCACGGCTTTATGCGTTAAATGCACATGAACGTGCGGAGGAACATCAGCAAAAGCTTCGCGACATTCCTCATTGCCCAAAATGTGGAGCTCAGAGACCATAGGGTTATTCATAAGCCCCTTGGTCAACCCCATAGATACATTAAAAATCCCCATGGACTTTGTGCGCTGAAAACTCTGGTCGGTCAGGCTGATTAACACTTTCATTGCTTCATCACTCTAGCACGCTTTCCTTGCTTCTGCAAGCTTTTTCCCCCTCCCCTGCCCCAAGAATGCGGGAGAGTGAAGTTTTTTTACAACTTCGCATAATTTATTTTGAACACTTCGCATAACATAAGCGTCATATAAAATAAGATGAACAACAACCTTACCACAAAACTGATGGAAGCCCTGCAGGCTGCGCAAAAAAAAGCACAGAGTGGAGGGAGAGCACAGATTTACCCGGCTGAGCTTTTATTGGCTTTAGCAGAGCAAGAAGGCGGCGTATTAAGTTCTGTCCTTAAAAAGGCAGGAGTAGATACAAATGCTTTGCAACAAAAGCTCCGCACAGAGCTTGATAAAAAGCCGCGCCAAAGCGGAGCCGTAGCTCAAAGCCCGGGCATCGGCCCGGAGCTGGACCGCTGCCTAACGGAAGCGGAAAAGCAACGTACCCGCATGAAAGATGACTATCTGAGTGTGGAGCACGTTGTACTAGGCATGCTGGAGGCAGATGCAGAGTTGCAGCGCACCATGGAGAGCTGCGGCCTCACTAAAGCTAAATATTTGGAAGCACTTAAAGAAGTGCGAGGCAACCAACGTGTGACCGACCAAGACCCCGAGGGTAAATTTGAAACCTTGGAAAAATACGGCACCGACCTCACCGCCCGCGCCCGACAAGGAAAGATTGACCCGGTCATAGGCCGCGATGCAGAAATTCGCCGCGTGCTTCAAATTTTATCACGCCGCACAAAAAACAATCCTGTGTTGATAGGTGAACCGGGTGTGGGTAAAACAGCCATTGCCGAAGGACTGGCTCGCCGCATCGTCGACGGAGATGTCCCGGAAAGCATGAAAGGCAAGCGCCTCGTCAGCCTCAACATTGGTTCTATGCTGGCGGGCGCGAAATATCGTGGTGAGTTCGAGGAACGACTCAAGGCATTCATTAAAGAGGTAACCTCTTCCAACGGAGAAATAATCCTCTTTATCGATGAATTGCATACCTTGGTAGGAGCCGGAGCCGGTGGCGACAGCAGCATGGATGCAGCCAACCTCCTCAAACCGGCACTTGCCCGTGGAGAACTGCGCACCATCGGCGCCACAACCTTGGATGAGTACCGCAAGTATATTGAGAAAGATGCTGCGCTGGAGCGCCGCTTCCAGCCGGTTTATGTGGCAGAGCCCAGTGTTGAAGATACAATTGCCATTTTACGCGGTCTTAAAGAGCGTTATGAAGTACACCACGGTGTACACATCACAGACGGAGCGCTCGTAGCCGCAGCCACCCTGAGCAATCGCTACATTACCGACCGATTCCTGCCGGATAAAGCCGTTGACTTGGTTGACGAAGCTGCGGCCCGACTCAAAATTGAATTGGACAGCATGCCCAGCGAAATCGACGAGCTGAATCGCACAGCCATGCAGTTGGAAATGGAACGCCAGGCCCTCGCCAAAGAAAAGGACGAGGACTCAGCCAAGCGTCTTGAAAAAATCACCCGCGAATTGGCAGACACGAAGGAAAAAGTGGATGCCATGATTGCGCAATGGAAAAGCGAAAAAGAGGTGGTTACACGTGCCCGCGATGCCCAGCTTAAAATCGACACCTTGCGCACAGAGGCAGAACAAGCCCAGCGCCGCGGCGACTTGGGGCGAGCCTCAGAAATTCTATACGGAGAAATCCCCGCCGCAGAAAACGAAGCCAAAGAAGCGCGCACCGCACTCACCAAGTTACAGGATAGCGGCGAAGGATTGCTAAAGGAAGAAGTAACGGAAAGCGACATCGCTAAAGTTGTTTCTACTTGGACGGGGATTCCGGCCACGCGATTGGCGGAAGGAGAGCGAGAAAAGCTGCTGCACATGGAAGAGCGACTTGGTGCACGCCTTATCGGACAAAAGCAGGCTGTCAAATCCGTAGCAGATGCCGTGCGCCGCTCACGCGCCGGCTTGCAGGACGAAAACCGCCCCTTAGGCTCCTTCATCTTCCTTGGCCCCACCGGCGTAGGTAAAACGGAACTGGCAAAAGCCCTTGCAGAGTTCCTGTTTGATGATGAAGCGGCCATGGTTCGTATCGACATGTCCGAATACATGGAAAAGCACAGCGTATCACGCTTGATAGGAGCGCCTCCGGGATACGTAGGCTACGATGAGGGCGGCCAGCTCACAGAAGCCGTACGACGTCGCCCCTACAGTGTCGTGCTTTTCGATGAAATAGAAAAAGCCCACCCGGATGTCTTCAATGTGCTGCTGCAAGTGCTGGACGATGGCCGTATTACTGATGGCCAAGGCCGCACCGTGGATTTCACCAACACGGTCCTCATCATGACCAGTAATATCGGCTCACAGTTTATTCTCAACGAGCAAGACGCCACAGCCCGCAACGAGAAAGCCTTGGATGCGCTGCGTGGTCACTTCCGTCCGGAGTTCCTCAACCGCGTAGACGATATCATTATTTTCGACCGTTTGCAGGAAGGAGACCTCAAGCAAATCATTCACATCCAACTGGAGCGCGTCAGCAAGCGCTTGGCGGCGCGCGGGCTTCGTATGCAGCTGAGCGATGAAGCAGCCGCCTTGGTTGCTACGCACGGCTATGATCCGGTGTACGGCGCACGCCCGCTCAAGCGTGCTATTCAACACGATATTCTGGATCCTCTCAGTATGGCAATCCTTGCCGGAAAATACCCGGAAGGCTCTACCATCAATATCCACGTCAACGAGGGCAATATCGTCTTTAATTAAGCCCCCTACCCTCTGCGCGCTGTGTCTACCCGGCACAGCGCGTTTTTTTATTGCTCTGTCAGCCAATGCTCCAACACAGGCAACAAATCAACATCTGCCGGCAACCAATCCACGGAGTGCAAAGAATCCTTATTCAGCCAGCGACTTTCCGTATGCTCTCGCAGGGCCAATTCACCGCCTACCAAAGTACAAGCATAGCAAAACATGCGTAAATGAAAAGTCGGGTAATCCCATTCTATCGTGTGCAGTAAACTCCCGACTTGCACGCGTACATTCAACTCCTCTTGTAACTCGCGCACCACAGCAGCCTGCGGCAGCTCTCCCGGCTCTATCTTACCGCCGGGAAACTCCCAGCCCCCGTTATGTTTGTGCAGGGGACAGCGCGTTGCCAGCACCTCCCCTGCCTCATTCCGTATTACACCGGCTACCACTTCTATTGTTTTAAGTTCTGCTGCCATGGTGGCCACATTCTAACACAAAAGGCACAAAACAACAAGAAAAGTGACTCAAAACGCCTACTTTTATGCACGAGTCAGATGTTACACATCTAATTTCCCACTAATTTTATCTACTTTATAGCTTTTCGTCTTGACTGCGGTTACAGTTATATTAAAATGCAGTCGCTGCGCGTAAGCGTAGTAAACTAGCGCATAACATCAAACATAAATAACGCCATGAAATACCCGGAGAATACAATTCATGAGGGTACGGACGAGCCGGATCCCGGCCTCGATAAACACATTGACCAGCTGCTCATCGGCTTACTGAAAACGAGGAGAACCTTGTTGCTATTTGTTTAATTATCCCCCAATCAACACAACTCGCAGGTTAAACAAAAAGTACAAACATGAACCTCAAACATATTACAAGGTTTACGTACGAGTTTACCAACTTTCAGGGCTGGAGAGTCGCCATTCGCAGACAAGGCTACACCTTAACGCGATACTTCTCTGATAAGCAATATGAAACACCGGAAATAGCCCACGAGCATGCTCTTCGTTTCCGAGACACTGTACTGGCTGAGTTAGATTCACAGCCGGACAAGGCCCAGGAAATCCTTAGCAAATACCGCGTACAGCCCAATAAACTGTACCCGGCCGGCCTCAAGCCAAATCTTGTTAACGATTCAGATGAAGACAAACCAAATGAGGAAACCAGTTCTGCATGCAGCGTTCGCAGCAACAAGGTTATGCAGCGCATATTAAAAGGACTGTGCCGACATTTTCAGTTAGATACAGCCAGCGTGCTGAAATTGTCGCTTTATCTCTTCACGCTTCAATACGGCTGCGTTGCCACAGCCACCAAATCCATAACCTCCCCCCAACCGCCGGTTCTTGTCCGAACCGGTGAAGCAGATGCACCCCAAACTCTGCATCATCTCATAGAAGAGCTGGAAAACATGGGGAAAATGGCAGGGCTCCCCAGTTTTGAGGAGTTTGCAACGGGGAAAGTCAGCACCATTTCCTCGCCGGTGGATTTTGTTTCAGAACTACCGCTTCTTGCTGCGGAAATTGTTCCGACCGTGATACTATAACACCTTCTTACTAAGTCTCAGCATCAGTAGAGCTGTGCCCACCCGGGAGCAATAATTCCGGGAGAACTACCCAATAATCATCCCGCGCCGGAAACACAACCGACGCGGGATGATGCGTGCCTAGCGGCAGAGAAATATCAGTCTTGTTTATGCTGACACATGCACGGTGTGCGGAAGCAACATCCAACAAGGAAGGTAACAATGGTACCAATCGTCACGCGCCACGGGAAGGCAATCTTGACAATCAGCTCGCGAGCGCCCAAAATTTCCAGCGTAATCACCACGGCAAAACCGGCCAACATGGCTAAGATGTTGCCAAAGTCGCAACCACGGCGGCGAGTCAGCATACCCAACAAGAACACACCCAACAGAGAACCGTAGGTATAACCAAAGATACCCAGAGCAATCGGAAGAATACGCACCGTAGGATCCATCACCGTCAGCCAAGCTGTACCGGCCCCCACCAAAATCAGCAACACGGCGAAAGCCACCGTCATCAAGCGCACAGCTCGCAGCTGCTCACCGGCATCTGCTTGCGGGCGGAAAACATCTACATACCAATCCTTCGTTGCCGTCGTAGCAAGGGCATTTAATGCCGTAGAAAGGGAGCCCATAGCCGTGGCCAACAAAGCAGCCACCAACAAACCACGCACACCCACCGGCAGGCAGTGAATAATGAACCACGGGAAAATCTCAATCTGCTTTTCAGGAGGCGTTATACCATTCTGCGCAAAATACACAAACAACAACATACCGCAGGAAATGAACACCAGCACGATGGGCAAATCCATCAACCCGGAGAAAATCACTGCGCGTGAGCCTTTTTTACAATCCGGAGCGGCCAACATGCGCTGCACCATATCTTGGTCTGTACCATGTGTTGCCATGGTGATGAAGGTTGAGCCCAGAACAGCAGTCCACAAGGTATACTCACTACCAAGAATATTCTTAACCTCCTGCCACAGTCCCTGCCCGGATACGCCCACGTCAAAAAAGGCCCACGGTTTCAGGTTTTCAATGGCGCAAGGGTTATAATCTTTGTTCCCCAAGTGGTAACAAATAGAGTTCCAAGCGCTGCTCCAATCACCACCGGCTTTAATACTGAACAAAAGAACAGCAATGGTGGTGATAAGAGAAATAGCCAAAATAGAAGCCTGCAACACATCCGTCCACACCACAGCCTTCAGGCCTCCCAGCGTGGTATAAACCGCTGTGGCAACAGTAATGAAGGTAAGCGCAGCAATGTAAATTACCACGGTTTCCAGCTGCCCGGCGCTCTCTTGCCCGGTTACCATCATGTAAGCTATCACCAGCAAAATGCCGGCAAAGAACAAACGAGTACCACTGGCCAACACGCGGCTTATGAGGAAGGTGGCACTTGCCCAGCGGCGCGTGCTTAAGCCGAAGCGCTTTTCCAAATACTCGTAGATGGAGACAACATTGTACTGGTAGTATGGCTTAAGAAACAACTTGCCCACAATAATACGGCCCAAAATCGTACCGATAGCCAACTGCGCGTAGGTAAAATTGCGTAAGGCAAAGCCCTCCCCCGGGGCACCAAGAAAGGTTGCGGCACTAATCTCCGCAGCCAAAATGGAGGCCAAAATTGCCCACCACGGCAGGTTTCGATTACCCAATGCGTAGCTTTCCAAGCTCTCTTGGCGGCGCCCTACGTACAGGCCGATACCGAAGATGGCACAAAAGTAGGCCAGAACTACCAATATATCAATCATAACTCACAAAAAAGCGCCGGCGGTCAGCGTTTTCGCACCGACCGCCGGCTATCAAGGTTGTTTTGCTTAGCCCTGCTTTTTCTCAAGCGCAGCAGCTACCAAACCGCAGAACAAGGGGTGAGACTTGGTCGGACGGCTCTGGAACTCCGGATGGTACTGGCAAGCGATGAAGTACGGATGCCCGGGCAGCTCTACTACCTCCACCAAGCCGTGCTTGTCGTTTACGGCAGAGATAACCAAGCCGGCCTTCTCACAGGTCTCGCGGAAGTCAGCATTGAACTCATAGCGGTGACGATGGCGCTCGGAAATCACCTCTGCACCACCGTACAGCTTGCTGCACAGCGTATTCTTCTTAATTTGTGCCGTATAGGCACCCAAGCGCATGGTAGCCCCCATGTTGGTGATGGTCTTTTGCTCCTCCTGCAAGCAAATAACCGGGCTGGAGGTAGCGGAGTCAAACTCGGTGGAGTTGGCATCCTTAAGGCCCAGCACGTTGCGAGCGAACTCGATAACGGCCACCTGCATGCCCAAGCAAATACCGAAGAACGGAATGTTGTTCTCACGGGCATATTGCACAGCCATAATCTTACCCTCAACACCGCGCTCACCGAAACCACCGGGAACGAGAATGCCATCCACCTCGCCAATCATCTCAGCGCAGGTGCTCTTCTCCAACGCCTCGGCATCCACACGCACGATTTCTACGCGGCAATCATTGGCTGCACCGGCATGGGTAAAGCTCTCGTAAATGGACTTATAAGCGTCCTGCAGAGAGATGTACTTGCCAACAACGGCAATGCGCACGCTGTGGGAGGGGTGAATAACACGACCTACAAACTTTTGCCATTCGTCCATCTTAGGCTTGGGAACCGTGATGCCCAGCACCTCGGTAACGATGCGATCCACGCGGTCGCGACCCAAATCCAACGGGCACTCATAAATGCTGTGCTTCACGTCGCAGAAGGCAACTACGTTGCGGGGAGAAACGTTGCAGAACATACCAATTTTCTTCTTCTCCTCCTCCGTGAGGTTGTCCATCTCGGTACGGCACACAATGATGTCGGGCTGAATACCGATTTCACGCAGCTTAGCCACGCTCTGCTGGGTCGGCTTCGTCTTAGTTTCGCCGGCAGCCTTAATGTAGGGCAACAGGGTTACATGGATGAAGCAGCAGTTATTGCGGCCTACCTCCAAGGCGAACTGACGCAAGGCTTCCAGGAAAAGATAGCCCTCAATATCACCCACCGTACCACCAATTTCCGTGATGATAACGTCGCAATCCTTATTTTTCTCTGTCAGGTCATACAGACGCTGCTTAATCTCATTGGTAACGTGCGGAATGTACTGCACGGTCTTGCCGAGATAGTCGCCGCGGCGTTCCTTTTCCAGCACCTGCTCAAACACCTTACCACTGGTCAGGTTGTTGAGGCGGGAAAGCTCACAATGAATAAAGCGCTCGTAGTGGCCCAAGTCCAAGTCAGTTTCAGCACCGTCGTTGAGCACGTATACCTCACCGTGCTGGTAGGGGCTCATGGTGCCGGGGTCGATGTTCAGATAGGGGTCAAACTTCTGCATGGTTACGTCCAACCCGCAATGCTCAAGAAGAGTACCGATGGAAGCTGCGGCAAGGCCTTTTCCGAGGGAGGACACAACGCCGCCTGTTACGAAAATGTATTTCATGGTTGTACTAAGTTGTTCTGTTGGCATCATGCTACCAAATTATGCTCTACTTGTCGAGTCTTTGCCTCTCTTTTTCAAGGGAAAAGATTTTAACCACGCACCAATAACAACATATTAACAACTATCTATCAGTATTTTATCATTTATGCTTGATTTATCACCCAAATGATTTATACTTTATTAACCCCATTTATAAAGTTAGCAACATGACACCGAGCGAACAACAGGTTTTACGCATTCTGCGCGAGCGAGGCGAAGCCACGCGCCCGCAGCTGGCAGCGGCCACGGGCATTAGCTTGGTAACAATCAATCAAGCCGTATCCCGTTTAATGCTCGGGGGGCACTTAGAAGAATGCGGCAGCATCCCCTCAGGCGGAGGAAGGCCGGTGCAGTTGTATCGGTTCAACAGGCGACGCGCCTACCACGTGTTGCTACGCATACAACGAGACGGCCGCACCCTGCATGCGCAACTTGAGGAAATTGATTTACAAGGCACGCCCATTGTTCACTTGGAAGGGCGATTTGCCTATCTGGATAAAGAAAGCTTTGATGGATGGATTGATAGCATCAGGCACCGCCACCACCTGCGCAGCATTGTATTGAGCGCAAGTGCCGCAATACCCACCGATGAACTGGCGCAACACCTGCAAGCGCGCTACAACTGCGCCGTGCACACCCCCGGCATTGCCGCTATGCTGGCCGTGCAACACAAGCAAAATGTTGTTCTCTGCCTACCTGCGGGGGAGCCGGCCGATTGCGCCTATGTACACCATGGACACTTGCACGAATGCAGCACACTTGCTACGCTACCGCTCCCCTGCCCGTGGGAGGAGATTTTGCAGCATGACACCAGTATGCAAGAGGAAGCTGCGGCCAGATTAATTCAAATTCTCAGCTGCATTTTATCGCCCGCGTCCATCCATATACACACCCCGCAGTGGAGCAGCAAATTGGAGGAGCGCATACGCTACAATGCCTCCATCAAATTACGAGGCAAGCTACCCGTGCTGCGTTTTTCTGCACTGAGTGAGGATTATTTTCAGCATGCGCTCAGAGCCTATGCCGTGAACATGCCTCAAGCTTAGGATTCTGCCACAATTACGACTATACCGTCATTATGGGTAACGGAATGCTTGCCATACGCAATTTGGCAAAACATACCGCGCAGCGTAGCTGTATGGCCGGCTTCCCAAGCCGTTTTACCACTAATAGCCGCCGTGCTCAAATCTGCAATCAACTCACCTAATGCCAAGTGTTTATTTTTGTTTAGCACCTTGCGGTTAATAATAAGCTCTACTTCCGCCAAACCAAAGCGAGACAAGCCCGAGGTATCCACCAAAATATAATCATCCTCAGTATGGGCCATCTTTAACGAGGTGTATATCATGGGGTTAAACTCACCCTCCTCGCTGTAAATGAAATCTCGGGTCGGGATAAAGTTTTTTTCAAAACGAAAACCCACCATTCCCGGCAAATTCGTTAACTGAACCAGCACAGAAAGCCCCTTGGATGCCACCTGTAAGGGGTCGTCCCCGGCTTTACCTTTCACGCGCACCAACACATAGCTGCGGTGCTTTCTCAAAGCCGCAAGAGATTCGGGAGTCAATCCACAGGCTTCCAGCTCTTCGTTGTCCGGCAAGGTGGTATCTGACTCATTGCAAGCCACAATCTCCACGCCCTCCGCAAGCTCAATGGAGCCGCAATCTGGCGTTGAGCCGGAAAAATACACAGCGCCATCATACGTGGGTTGGGGGACTCTCAGAATACGCCCCGTAGTGCCACCATGTGCACGCAGCAAATCCACCAACAGCTCTGTTTGCCCGGCACCCTCGTGCGTTTCATCCAGCGCCATATCCATGGGGGTATTGCCACCGGAGCTGAGGGCATTAACATCTGCCCCCTTTTGCAGGAGTGCCGATACCATAGGCAGAATTACCTGAGGATTCTCTGAGAAGCGAATGGCCGCAGCGTGCAGCGGCGTATACTTGCGCGCATTCTGCTCCTCTGTCATGCCCGTGGCATCAAACATCTCCAACACACGCAAATGCTCTGGGCGCCCCATCATATAACACATCTGCACAGGGGCATATTTTTCCAGGCGTTCTTTCATCCCAGCAGATAACAAAATGCGCAGCACCTCAGCATCAGCCTCGCCAATGGCAGAGCAAAGCAAATCCACCTCATGATCACGCGCACAACTCTGTATATCCGTGGCACGGTGCCCTACCCCCAGTAGCTCCTGCACCATCGAGGGGCGGTTGTAAGCCACGGCCTTCATCAACAAGTAAGTGACATCATTCAGGCTGTCTGCCACCTGCGGAGAATTCTTTAACAACACCGCCAAACGCTCCTCATCACCGGCCACAATCACGCGCTCCATTTCATCTACACTGCGATCGGCGCGCCCGGATATAATAAACCAAATAATGCCGATAATGAGAAGAAGCGTGGCAATAATACCGTATGTCATGCCTCTCAAACTAGCAAAGATGCATATCTGCGTCAAGAATCAAGCATGCCTTCACAAGCATACAGACATACTTCTTTGTGCAAAATCCTGCTAAAAGCAGGATTTTCACATCAAACATCACTCTTTTTCCTCAGATTGCAGCCCCAGAATCGTACCGGGTACAATTTTATGCCCGGCAAAGAAGCTTTCTGCATTCATCTTTCGGGCACCGGGGGGCTGCATGGTGGCTATACGCACCGCACCGCCGCGTGTACCGCCGCACGATACCAGCATGCCATCCGGCCCTGCTCCCAGTACCATGCCGGGCAGCGCATCCGAAGGCTTCTTCATGCGAGGGAAGCAATCCACCGGCGGAAAAACTTTTAACTGTTTGTCGCCACCGGACTTCACAGACGGATACGTAGTAAAAGTACCCGGCCATGAGTGGTACGCGCGAATCTTGCGAGCAACTTCCGTTGCAGGCTCGGACCAATCGATAAAGCCATGAGCGCGCAGTAGCTTGGGTGCATAGGTCATCACGCTTTCATCCTGCACCGTGGGCACCACGTCACCGGCACGCAGCATTTCGATGGCCTCTGCCAACGCAGACGGCGCAAGCAAGGCCAAATCATCATGCAAGGACTCTCCCGTCTCCGTACCACGCAGGGGAATAGTGGCACGACAAATGATATCTCCGGCATCCAGCTTCTTCACCACATACATAATGGTGATACCCGTTTCGTCGTCACCGGCTTCAATAGCAGCCTGAATACAGGAAGCGCCGCGATGGCGCGGCAACAAGGAGGCATGTGCATTAATACATGCAATGCTAGGCACATCAATCACCTCTTGAGAAAGAATCTGACCATAGGCCATAACCACCACTAAATCGGGCTGCAAGGCACGCAGCTGCTCCACGGCCTCTGCATCGCGCATACGTTCGGGCTGTAGCACCGGTATTCCGGCTTCTTGCGCGCATACTTTAATACGCGGCGGGGTCAAAGTCTGGTGGCGCCCAACCGGGCGATCAGGCTGCGTAATAAGCCCCACCAGCTCACCGGAGGCAGCAAGCAGTTCAAAGGAGGGAATCGCAATATCCCCGGTAGCCATCATGACAATTCGCATACACCTTTTATGCCATAAAATGCAGATGAGTCAAGCATTTTTGCACGTTCAGGCCCCCCTTCTCTGCATAAAAGCGTTTCATGTCGGCATCCTCCGGCTTATGCAGACGGGATTGAGACAGAAAAGCCGGCACCCCGAAGAGCACCGGCCAATGATAACACAATAAACAAAATGATTATTCCTCCGTATCGGCGGACTCGGGTGCCGCATCAGCAGATTCAATTTTCTGCACAGCCTGCTGCCACTGAGCAATTACAGAGCTCGGATACCCACTAGCCAACACATTACCCTCGCCATCTACCATGGTAGCATGGGGAATACCGTTTGCCACACTAAAACCGGGCAAGGCATCCACCCCCTTAGCAGAGCTAACAACACCGGGGAACTTAGCCTTGTACTTCTTGAGGAAAGCCTTAGCGCCGTCTTCCGTACGGTCGTGACCCACCAAAATAAGCTCAGCGCGGCCATCCTTCTTCATTTCGTTGTAAAGATTGACAACCTCGGGCATTTCCTGGTTGCAGGGAGGGCACCATGAAGCAGACTGAAGGTAGACATACACCACAGCCTTCTTGCTGGCCTTACCGTTAAAACTCTTCAATTTACCGACTGCCTTACCCACCTTGGAAACAGAAGACTTTTTAGCCTCCTTTTTCTTGCTCTTCTTCTTTTTCTTAGATTTTTTCTCCCCTGCGTCCATGGAGATACCGGCCTCGGTGTCGCCGGTGGAAACATTCAATCCCTGAGCGGAAACAGTATAAGAAGCACCTACAACTAGAGCCAGTAACAATGCGAGTTTTCTGAAGGTTTTCATGCGTGCGAAAAGATTCTACGCTTGGCAGAACGAAAAAAGATGCCCAATTTCTACAGTGAATCGGAATATTTTTTCGCACTCTTGGCAAATATGCCTATACCAAGGTGCGACAGAAGGAAAACTCTTTACAACTGAAAACACGGATAGTAGAATAAGCTCAACGACGAATCGGCATGAAAGGCATTGTACTAGCAGGCGGAACAGGCAGTAGGCTTTACCCCATCACCAAGGGAATCAGCAAACAGTTATTGCCCATCTATGATAAACCGATGGTGTACTACCCGATTTCCGTCTTAATGCTGGCCGGCATACAAGAAATACTCATTATTTCAACGCCTGAGGACATAGGCGGATTTCGGCGTTTACTCGGAGATGGCAGTGACTACGGTGTTCGCTTTAGTTATGCCGTTCAACCCAGTCCGGATGGTCTGGCGCAAGCATTTTCGATAGGCAAGGAGTTTATTGGCACCGATGCCGTATGCTTGGTCATGGGGGATAATATCTTTTACGGCCCGGGATTATCAGGCTTATTAAAGAAAGCCGTACGCGCAGCGGAACAGGACCACATTGCCACCATTTTCGGTTACCAGGTAGAAGACCCTCGCCCTTTTGGTGTTGTAGAGTTTAATGAGCAAGGGCGCTGCATTTCTCTTGAAGAAAAACCGCAGCACCCCAAGTCAAACTATGCCGTGGTCGGGCTTTATTTTTACCCCAACAGTGTGCTGAAGGCAGCTAAGGAGGTACGCCCCTCCGCCCGTGGAGAACTTGAAATTACAGACGTAAACCAAACTTTTCTGGAAGAAGGGAAATTGCAGGTACTAACCATGGGCCGAGGGTTTGCCTGGCTTGATACCGGCACCCATGACTCGCTTAGTGAGGCATCTACCTTTGTAGAAGTGGTGCAGAAAAGGCAAGGTTTCTTGGTAGCGGCTTTGGAAGAAATCGGGTTCCGCAATGGTTGGCTCAGTGCAGAAAAATTGAAAGAAGCGGCATTGAGCATGCAACAAAGCACCTACGGGCAAAAGCTTCTTTCTCTGTTAAAATGACCCATTCTGCCATGAGAAACATACTTATCACCGGCGGAGCCGGATTCATCGGCTCACACGTTGTGCGTTTATTCGTCCATAAGTACCCGGGGTACCACATCATTAACGTGGATGCCCTTACCTATGCCGGTAATTTGGCGAACCTCAAGGATATTGAGGGCATGCCCAACTACACCTTTCTAAAGGCAGACATTTGCGACTTTGACCGCATGTGCGCCATCATGCAGGAGCACGATATTGATGGTGTCATTCATTTGGCGGCAGAAAGCCATGTAGACCGCTCCATCAAAGACCCCTTTACCTTTGCTCGCACCAATGTTATGGGCACGCTTAGCCTGTTGCAAGCCGCTTGCCAATATTGGAACGGCAACTGGGACGGAAAGCGTTTTTACCACATTTCAACGGACGAAGTTTACGGAGCCCTAGCACTTGATAAGCCGGAAGGGGAGGCCCCGTATGGCAGCGATTTTTTCTCGGAAAGCACCAAATACAATCCGCACAGCCCTTACAGTGCCTCCAAAGCTGCGAGCGACCACTTTGTGCGTGCCTACCATGACACCTACGGCATGCCCACACTGGTAACAAATTGCTCCAACAATTACGGCCCCTACCAATTCCCCGAAAAACTTATTCCGCTCTTTATTAACAACATTCGCCACGGTAAGCCCCTGCCCGTTTACGGCAAAGGAGAAAATGTACGAGATTGGCTTTATGTAGAGGACCATGCACGCGCCATAGACTCCATCTTCCACAACGGCAAGGTGGGGGATACCTACAATATAGGTGGATTCAACGAATGGAAAAACATTGACCTCATTCAGCTTCTCATTAAAACCGTAGACCGCCTACTGGGCAACCCTGAGGGGGCAAGCGCCCACCTCATCACCTATGTAACCGACCGCGCGGGGCATGACCTGCGCTACGCCATCGACGCTTCAAAACTAAAAACAGAATTAGGCTGGCAACCCTCTCTCCGGTTCGAGGAAGGCATTGAGAAAACCGTCCGTTGGTATCTCGATAACCAGGAGTGGATGGACAACATTACCTCCGGCGATTACGAAAAATACTACGAGGAAATGTATTTGAACAGGTAAACCGGTGGCGAAACGAATCCCCGCTTACTCCTTTTCCTCGTCTGGCAGAGAGGAGCAGAAGTAGACATTGAAGGAAATGAGTTTCAGCGTGCCGTCCTCTGCCTCGTAAAGGCCGGGGTATTGGGCCATAATGTGGTAAAAGGCACCGTCCGGGGTAGCGCGATAGAAGGCATAGCCGGATTGAAATTGGGGGTAGACGACGCGCATGTATTGCCCGATGAGGGCAGATTCCTGCTCGGAGGTATCCTCTTGCTGTTGCTCTTCCGGGCACTCGGCAACGGGGCGCAGCACAATAGCAGACTCTGCCGTGGAACCATTGCCACCGGCGTATTCTGCAGCGTGCGCCTGCATAAACGCAGCATGGCGGGCAGCGGCTTCTGCGCGAATGGCATCACATTTTTCCGCCATCGCCTTGGGGAGAATCTCATCTCGACTCGTTGCAGAAAAAACGGTCATCATCATATACTCCGCTGTATCTTCATAGACGAAACAAGGTAAATGCGGAGATTTTTGGAGAAGGTAATATTTGAGCACATCGCTCTGCCACATGAGGCTGATAAAGTCATCTTGCGTGCAGCAATCTTCCAGCGCTTTGAGGGTCCCCACATAAGCATTAAGCGCTTCTTGCGCTTCATCCGTAGCGGGCAAGCGCCAAGTTTCAGGGATGGATTGCAGGGCTTCCTCGTGGGAGAGAATGGCGCCATCCAACGTCAATAAGGCACCTACAGCATCGTCGGGCGTGCGAAGGGAGGAAAGGCACTTATGAAGGCGCTGTAAGGCCGCTGTGGCGCTTTTAACGGCATTCAGGCAGTGCGTATCGTTCACCTCAGGCATAGCCTGCGGTACTTCAGGAGGATTGGAATCAGCATCTGCCACGGCAGGCAGCACAGCCACGGCCAGACAGAGAAAGAGACGTTTGAACATGCTGAACATGGTAGCAAATACGCGGGCACAAATCAAGCAATAAGCGCAGCACACGGGATCATCTTGTTGTTCCATTCGATGACCACCTCCTCATGGGCATTATAAAAAAGAAGTAAGGCATGAGGAGAAAGAGAGAATCGATAGGGTAGATAAGAAAGGGTACGCATCATCAGCAAGGTGTATAGAACCTTCCCCTGCCCTTTGGCAATAAAAAAGAACCGGCCCGGCTGCTGAGTGGGAGCAGCCGGGCCTGAATTCAACAAATACCTAACGGTATTAGAGCACCTCGGGAGCGAGGGATACGATCTTCATGAAGCCTTTTTCACGAAGCTCGCGAGCCACGGGCCCGAAGATACGGGTGCCCTTGGGGTTGTTGTCCTTATCGATGACAACCACGGCGTTGGAGTCGAAGCGGAGTACGGAGCCGTCGTCGCGACGAATCGGGGCGGCGGTGCGTACCACAACAGCCTTCACCACGGAACCCTTCTTGACAGAAGCGGTGGGGATAGACTCACGGATGTGGCAGGTGATGATGTCACCGATGTGTGCCTGATCGGTACCGGACTTGCCGATAACGCCGATCATCTTGGCGGTGCGGGCGCCGGTGTTGTCGGCGACCTGAACGAGGGATTCCATCTGGAGCATGGTATATAATGTCCTTTCCGGTTAACTATTAGTGTTTGATGATTTCCACGAGCTCCCAGCGCTTCATCTTGGAAAGCGGGCGGGTCTCACGAATACGCACGGTATCACCCACATTGGCAGTCTCCTGCTCGTCGTGAGCATAGAAACGCTTGCTCTTCTTGACGATCTTCTTGAACTGCGGATGGGGAACGCGGGCAACATACTCCACAACGATGGTCTTGTTCATCTTGTTGGAGACAACAACGCCTACGCGGGTCTTACGAAGGCCCTGCGGCTTGGTCGTAGTAGTTTCTTCGCTCATTTTTAAGTCCTTTGGGTTTCTTCGTTATCAGTTCTGCTCGGCGTTGGAGCCCTCGCCCTGAACAGTCAGGGCGCAGGCGAGTTCCTTACGAACGAGGCGGAGACGCTGGTTGTTTTCCAGCTGGCCGGTACCCTGCTGAAGGCGCAGGTTGAAGTACTCCTCACGCAGACCACGGATGTGGGCGTCGAGTTCCTTAGCGGTCATACCGCGGAAGTCTTTAGCTTTTTTAACAGGCATAATTTCTGTAATGTTAAGAGTTTTGCAGTTTAGGCCTGGGGTTCAACACCCTGGCGATAGACGAAACGAGTGCGGAGGCCGAGCTTGTTGGAGGCAAGACGGAGAGCCTCGCGAGCGGCGGACTCAGTAACGCCACCTACCTCGAACATGATGTTGCCGGGGCGGCATACAGCTACCCAACCTTCCACAGCACCTTTACCCTTACCCATACGGGTATCCGGCGGGCGCTTGGTGAAAGACTTCTGCGGGAAAATGCGGATGTACACGCGACCACGACGGCGCAGGTAACGGTTGATGGCCACACGGCAGGCCTCAATCTGGTTGTTGGTCACCCAGCCGCGGGTCAGAACCTGCAGACCGAAGTCACCGAAGGCTACATAATCACCGCTCGTAGCGTTGCCACCGCGATTACCGCGGTGCATCTTGCGGTGGTTGTCCTTCACTCTTTTAGGCATTAAAGGCATATTCTAATCTCCTGTAATCGTTAAAGGTTATTGGTAGAGTTATGCATCGCGGCGGTCGTTACGATCGCGGCGGGGGCGAGAGGGGCGGTTCGGGCGGCCGGAGTTGTTGGAAGCAGCAGATTCCGGGCGCTTGTTGATCCAGCACTTGATACCGATGATACCGTAGAGAGTGCGGGCCTCAGCGAAACCGTAGTCGATGGGGGCGCGCAGAGTCTGCAGCGGTACTTTACCTTCACGATACTGCTCAGCACGGGCGATATCAGCACCACCGAGGCGGCCTGCGCAGCGGATACGAATGCCGTCTGCACCGTAGTCCATAGCGACCTGAACGGCACGCTTCATGGCGCGACGGAAGGAAACGCGGCGCTCAAGCTGAAGGGCGATGTTCTCAGCAACAAGCTGAGCATCGAGCTCGGGCTGGCGGATTTCCATGATGTCAAGCTTAACCTGAGCACCACCGCAGAGCTTGGAAAGAGCGGCAGTCATGTCTTCAATGTTCTTACCCTTCTGGCCGATAACAAGACCGGGACGAGCAGTAGCGATGGTAACGCGAACGCTGTTCCAAGCGCGCTCGATGGTGATGCGGGAGATGGCCGGGGAGGAACCCTTGAGGTCGCTGTTCAGCTTGGCGATGTAGTCCTTGATGAACTTGCGGATTTTAAGGTCTTCGTGGAGCTTCGTGGCATAGTCCTTGCCCGTAGCATACCACTTAGAGCGCCAGTCTTTAGTAACGGCAAGACGGAAGCCGATAGGATTTACTTTTTGACCCATAGTGTTATGTGTGCTTGTTAGTGGTTATGCCTCAGTGGGGGCGAGGATTACGGTGATGTGAGCAGTGCGCTTGCGGATCATGTTAGCAGAACCGCGGGCACGAGCCATGGTGCGGCGGAAGGTGGGGCCTTCGTCAACCATGACACTCTTGAGCATGAGCTCGTCGGCAGAGAGACCAAAGTTGTTCTCGGCGTTGGCAACAGCAGACTTCAGCGTCTTGTTGAGGAGGTAGGCACCCTTCTTCGGAGTGTAGCTCAGCACGTCAGTAGCCTGGGATACAGTCATCCCCTGGACGGCAGCTGCTACGTCGCGCATCTTCTTTGCAGAAATGCGAGCGTTTTTATATGTTGATTTAACTTCCATGTTTTGGTATTTGTTGAAGATTTAATCGAGAGTCGTGACAGAGGCACAGTCACCGACGTTGACGACAAGATTTTTGCTGACTTGTTTCTGAACGAGGAGTCCGGCTACTTTCTTGCGAACGTCTGTCACAATCGCACGTGCAATGATTTGGTCGCCGCGTGTAATCTGCATGGGCATGCCCACTTCGATTTCAGCCTCGCGCCCGGCGTTAATCACGATGAGCCCGCTCTCTGAGTCGATGCTCAGCACAGTAGCTTCATGCATTGTCCCGGAGTTGGGAGCCTGCTGGGCGCGGCGCAGCCCGAGGGCTACATCCATGTCTCGCAGGGCAGCATCAAGCCCCTGTCGGGCGGCGGTGTCCTCTACCAGAGCGCCACGAGAGTAGCTCTCTACGGCGGTGGCGAGTTTAAGAGCGGCTTGTCTGAGTTGCTCTGCCTCTGCAGAAACTGCATCGAGCTGAGCGATGGTCTCAATTAGCCTTTCTTCACTGCTGCCCAGTGCGGTGCCACCGAGTGCCTCCAGTCTTGCGCGAACTTCGCGCATCTGTTGGCGAGCTTCATCAGCATCTGTCCTTGCAAGGGCGTATGCCTCACGAAGCGTGGCAACCTGGCGTTCGAGTTGTGCGATTTTGTGCTCCGTCCCACAGCCGGCTTCTGCAGCACTCACTTCCATCACGCCGCAGAGGGCAAGAGAAAGAAGGTATGTGCCGGAGAGAAGCCTAAGCATGTGGTCAAGTGCGGGTTAATATTACTTCTTGCCGATACCGCCGTGCGCCTTGAAGATGCGCGTGGGGGCGAATTCACCGAGCTTGTGGCCGACCATGTTCTCAGTTACATAAACAGGAGTGAAGCTCTTGCCGTTATGTACATCGAAGGTGAGGCCGACGAAATCCGGAATGACCATGGAGGCGCGGCTCCAAGTTTTGATCGGCTTGCGGTCCCCGCTCTGAAGCTGGGCGTCAACCTTGTCGAGAAGTGACTGGCTTACGAAGGGTCCTTTTTTGAGAGAACGTCCCATTGTTAGTGATAATGTTGAAGGTTAAAATTACTTGTTCTTGCGACGCTGTACGATGAAGGCATCACTGGGCTTGCGGAGACGGCGAGTCTTCTGGCCCTTGACATGACCCCAGGGGGACTTCAGGTGCTGACGACCACCACCGGACTTGGACTTACCTTCACCACCACCGTTGGGGTGGTCTACCGGGTTCATACACATACCGCGTACGGTCGGACGGATACCCATCCAACGGGTGCGGCCTGCCTTACCGGAGGACTCGTTCATGTGCTGGGTGTTGCCAACCTGACCGATGGTGCAGTAGCAATCAACACGGAACTTGCGAACTTCGCCGGAGGGCATCTTCACAAGGGCATACTCACCATCACGGTTGGAGAGGATAGCCTGCTGACCTGCGGAACGGGCAATCTTGCCGCCGCTGCCGGGGCGAACCTCGATGTTGTGGATGGCGGTACCCAAGGGTACGTTCTTGAGGGGCATAGCGTTGCCAACCTTCGGGGCAACGGTGTCACCGGCCTGCACCTTCATACCTACAGTCAAGCCAACGGGGGCAAGGATGTAGCTCTTGGTGCCGTCCTCGTACTGAACGAGGGCGATGCGGCAGGTGCGGTTCGGATCATACTCAATACCGAGCACCGTGGCGGCATCGCGACGGGCGCGGCGGAAGTCTACGAGACGATAATGTTTCTTGTGGCCACCACCGATGTGACGGGTGGTGATACGGCCATTGTTGTTACGGCCACCGCTCTTGCGCAGGGGCTGAAGGAGGGACTTCTCCGGAGTGCTCTTGGTAATCTCGTCAAATGCGGGGAGAACCTTGTAGCGGTTGGACGGAGTTGTAGGCTTGAATGACTTAAGGGACATGATAGCTTACTTCTATGGTCTTAAGGGTTCCTAATTAGACGAGGTCAATGGATTCACCCTGGGCGAGGCGTACATAGGCCTTCTTCCAGGCGGGAGCGCAACCGGCGTCCTTGGTGCGGGTGCGGCGAGCCTTGCCGTCGTAGTTAGCGGTACGCACGGAAGCGACCTTCTTACCGAGGCATTTCTCAACGGCCTGCTTGATCTCAAGCTTGGTGGCCTTTACCGCCACTTCAAGCACGATCTCACCGGTGACTTCATGGAGCACAGCTGCCTTTTCAGACACGCGGGGCTTTTTGATAACGTCGTAAATGTTGTTCATATTACTTGGTGCGGTTAGCGATGGTTTCAAGTGCAGATTCAACGATGACCACCTTGTTAGCGTGGAGCAGTTGCTCTACGTTAACCTCGCTGGCGCTCATGAGGAGGACCTCCTGAACATTGCGGCCTGCGCGCATGGTCATTTCGTCAAAGTTGTTGGCGATGATGAGAATCTTCTTGCAGTCAGCAATCTGAGCGACAGCTGCTACGAAGCTCTTGGTCTTACCATCTTCAACGCTGAAGGAAGGAACGGTGCATACTTTACCGCCGGAGATGATGTCACCAAGCACGCGGCGGAGAGCCAGCTTGCGGGTGGACTTGTTCACCTTCTTGCTGTAATCGCAAGGACGGGGGCCGAACACGACACCACCACCCACGAAGATGGGGCTCTGGTGGTCGCCGTGACGGGCGTTACCCGTACCCTTCTGGCGATAAATCTTGCGGTTGTTACCGGCAACCTCTCCGCGGGTCTTGGTGTTAGCGGAGCCGGTGCGACGGTTGGCGCGATAAGCAGTTACCAGGTCGTGTACTGCCTGGCTGCCCTTCTCAGGGCCTACCGTCACGATGTTGGCGGCGGTAGCTGCTTCAATTGTGAATTCTGTTGCGGACATAGATAGGTTCTCCTAGTTCGTAATTATTTACCGTTCTTCTTCTTGGCGGGGCGAACTACAACGTAAGAGCCCTTGGCACCGGGGACGGGGCCGGATACGAGGATTACGTTGTCCTCAGGGCGTACCTGTACAACCTTGAGGTTCTGCACGGTCTTGCGCTCGTTGCCCATGTGGCCGGGCATCTTCTGGCCCTTCCAAACACGGGAGGGAGTGGCGCAAGCACCAACACCACCGGTACGACGGTGCATCATGGAGCCGTGGGTCATGGGAGAGCCGGAGAAGTTGTGACGACGCACAACGCCCTGGAAGCCCTTACCCTTGCTCGTGCCGATGACGTCTACCCAAGCACCTTCCTCAAAGAGGGAGCAGCCGGGGTGAGCGGCACCTTCAGCGGGCAGCTCGGAGGCATCAACGCGGAACTCCTTGAGGAGCTTGGCGGGAGCGATGCCGAGTTTCTTGAAGTGGCCGGCGACGGGGCGGGAAAGACGGCTCTCTTTCTGCTCGTCGAAAGCAACCTGGATAGCGTTGTAACCATCGCTCTCCACGGTCTTAATCTGGCCGTAAGTGTTGCCTGTCACGTCAATGACGGTGACGGGGATCATGGCGCCGGTTTCCTGATTGAAAACGCGGGTCATGCCAACTTTCTTACCAATGAGTCCTAAAGACATGTTATAAAAAAATCTGTGTTAAGGTTCGTAATATGGGATCCGAATCGGGTGATTAGATCTTGATGGTGATGTCCACACCGGCGGGCAGGTTGAGCTTCTTGAGCTCTTCAACCGTGCGGCTGGTCGGTTCCACAATGTCAAGAAGACGCTTGTGGGTGCGGATTTCGAACTGGTCGGCAGATTTCTTGTTAACATGGACCGAGCGGTTCACAGAGAACTTCTCGATACGAGTCGGCAAAGGAATCGGACCGGCAACTTTGGCGCCCGTGCGCTTAGCGGTT